>DASXHV010000200.1:0-4070 GCA_036488285.1 Jatrophihabitans sp.
CGACCCGACGACCGGATTCGATCACATCATGCAGATCCGCATGGAAGATTCCGGTCCGGGCAAGACCGCCGGTGCGCCGTTCTGGCAGGCCGACCTGCTCATCGACACCACCGCCGGCACCTGGACCCAGGTCTACCCGGCACCAGCGCCGAAGATCAGCACATCGATTTCGACCATCATCGCCAACCCGACCAACCCAGCTGCCCAGGGCACGACCTCAGTGGCGCTGTCTGCAACGCTGAGCGCTTCGGACAGCACCCACCCAGCCGGAACCGTTGAGCTGTTCGACGGCAGCACCGACAAGGGACCGGCGACACTGGACGCCACGACCGGCGCCATCACCGCGACGGCTACCGTCGCCGACAGCGGTTCCTATGGCTTCACGTTCACGTTCACTCCGTCCGGCAATGGCTATTCCGGATCCACCTCGCCGGCGCTCAGCTACCACGTCAACGGTCCTGCCGCTGCTACCAGCACGGTCGTGAGCGGCCTGACCACCGGCACGGTCGGCTCGAACCTGACGTACACGGCGGCAATCAGTCCTGCCGCTGCCGCCGGCAAGGTGCAGTTCAAGGTCGATGGCAGCAACGCCGGCAACCCGGTGACCGTCTCCGGCGGCGCGGCGTCGTTCGTCTACTCGCCGACGTCCTCCGACGGCGGCCACAGCATCGTGGTCACGGCGGCGTTCGCCCCAACCGACAGCACCGCGTACACCGCCTCGGCGGACACTGTCGGTGTCACGACGGCAATCACTGCAGCCGCCTACACCCCGGACGCGCAGAACGTGACGGTTACCGTCCCGGCTGGCACCCTGGTCATCTCCACCCCGTACACCGTCGCCAACCCGTTCAAGCTCGGTACCTTGGCGCTGAGCTCGGACGGTACGCACTACTCGGCGTCGGGCAACTTCGGTGATTCGGCCGCACCCGCCACCATCGACCCGGGCAACCTGGGCAGCACAACGCTGGCCAGCTACCCGGCCGGCAGCACCAGCAACGGTGTCACCATCACTGACACCCGCGCGGGGAGCATCGGCTGGAGCGCATCGGTGTCCTCGACGGACTTCACCAACTCCGGTCCGTCCAGCATTTCCGGTCACCTGTTCTCGTTCAGCAGCGTGACTCCGAAGGCCATCACCGGTAACAACCTGCACGTCACTGACATCACTCCGACCCCGGTCACCGATCTTGGTGCCGGTGGCGTTTTCGCCAAGACCACCAAGGGACCCGGCACGATCGCTATCACGGGAATCCTGGGTCTGGCCAACGTGCCGACGTCGGTCCAGGCAGGTGATTACACCGCGACGCTGACCTTCACCGTCACGTGATCGCTGAATAGCACCGCGGAACAACACTGCGGAATAGCAGTGCGGAGCAGCACTGCGGGGCAAGCCGAAAGCACCAAATGGGCAGGACGGGCGACCTATTCGCCCGTCCTGCTCGCCCAGTTCAAACCTCGTTCATCTCCTCGACTTCGGACGTGAGTGTCGTGTCAGCTATGCATTCCACCCTTGCTCGTAGCTACGTCTGCTCGGGTTCACCTGGCTCGGATATCCCGCGGCTGGCGTTGCTGGTCCTGGTGCTGCTGACCACGATGGGCCTGTGTGCGATGCCGGCTTCGGCGACGACGTCGACGAGCCCGCCGGCCGGGAATCCCTCGTCTTCTTCGCCGCGATCCGGCCCCACCGGTTCCGCCGGGGCGGCAGCTACGCCAGGTCGCGCAACCTTCGGCGTCGGACCGGCCACGCTCGGAAAGACCGATCCGCGTGGGTACTTCTCTTACCAGATGGGCGTCGGCGGGATCTATAACGATGAAGCGGCGGTACTCAACTACGGCACTGCTCCGCTGGTGCTGTCGGTGTTCGCTGCCGACCTCGGCAACAACGACACCGGCGGTATTGCCGTGGGGCTGGAGAATCAGGCGACCAAGGACGCCGGCGGCTGGATCAGCCTGCCGAGCAAGGTGGTTGTCATCCGGGTACCTGCCAAGACCAAGACCGCGCCCGGCCGGATCATCGTCCCGTTCCGGATCACGGTCCCGACCAACGCTCCGCCAGGTGACCATGGCGCCGCAATCGTGGCAACGCTCAGCACGCTGGGCAAGAACTCCAACAGTGAAAACGTTCGTCTCGACCAGCGCGTTGTCAGCCGCGTCTACGTCCGCGTCAACGGCCCGCTGCACCCGAAGCTGGAGATCGAAGGCCTGAAGGTGTCCTTCCACCAGTCGGTGAACCCGATCAAGGGCGGCTCCGCCACGGTCAGCTACACAGTCCACAACACCGGCAACGTGCGACTGGCCGCCCGGCAAGGAGTGTCGATCACGGGATTGTTCGGCCTCAAGTCGAAGGTGGTCGCTCCGGCCAACCTTCAACTGTTGTTCCCCGGCGCATCGCAAAGGGTCACGGTGCGGTTGTTCGGCGTCTTCCCCGCACTGTTGGAGAAGTCGCACGTCACGGTGACACCCCAACTCTTTCAGGACCAGAGACCGATACCGATGTCGAACGCGGTTGCGTCGGCGGGCTTCCTTGCCATTCCTTGGACCCCACTGGGCTGTGTTGGGGCGCTCGTCCTGTTCACCGGACTCGGCTGGTACCTGCGGCGACGCGCCAGGCGTGAGCCACCGCCTCGCCACCGACCAGACCGGGGGCCCGGCAGACCGGGTGGCCCGGACCACGATCCGCAGCTGAGACCACAGACCCCGGAGACGATCGCATCATGAGCAGTTTTCATCGGACCCATCGGCTATTCGCGCGTCTCAGCTCCGTGGCATCCGCGGCGCTGCTGATATCCGTGCTTGCCCCGCCTGCAGCGCGGGCCGATGCAATTCCGTTCACCGATCAGAACGCTCAGGGTGCGGTCGGCCTGTGCGATTCGAACGGCCATCCGATCCGATCCGGCAGCATGTCGAGCCATGCGTTCGTCGCGGCTGCGGCGTCCTCGCTGGCGGCCCCGAGCGGATACGGACCCAAACAGGGCGGCAAGGCGACCCTCTATGCCTTCCAGCCTCGCAAGGACGTCAACCCCGGCGAGTGGTCGGGATATCAGATGACCGGTGGATCCGTCTTCAGCGACGGGGACCATCCGCTGGTTTCCGGAACGAATCTCGATCCGTCACTGCAGGATTTCATCAGCTCGTTCCCGGCACGGTGGAACGGCTTGGTCCAGCTGAGGATCTACTACACGGCCCCGAACAAGGTGGTGTCCCGGCGCACCTACCCTGCTGCGGTTCTGAAGGTTCAGGCCGGTCAATGGACTGCGCTGCAAGCCGCGGACATCAGCTGTGACATGAGCAAAGTCGTCTCGAGTGAGAAGCTGCTCCTGCCCGCCAGCGACTTCGACCCGAAGCATCCGGCGGTGACCCACGCGCCGGCCCCGAAGTCACCCGTATCGGCCGCCCACAGGTCGAGTTCGGCAGCGGCTTCCGGATCTGGGTCCATGGGAGGGACGCCCACGGCGACAGCCTCGGCTCAGCTCTCGCCGGTTGCTGCGTCGCGAAAGACCAGCTCCTCGGCGGCACCATGGCTGGGTACAGCCGCGGTGGTCGTACTGGTTGCGGTTACGGCTGCCTTCGGCTGGCGCGCCCGGCGCCGGATGGGGAACTGACCGCTCACCAAACGGCAAATCGGTGCGGCACGACCTGCAAACACCGATCAATGCTTCGATTCGTCCCCAGTTCACCGGACCGCAACCTCTCGAGAGTCTGCGCTTCGCTGGATGCCTAGAGCCTGTGCCAAGGCGCCGGGGTGAATGCCCAGGACGCGTCAATCATTGATGATTCTCAGTCGCGGGGAGTTCGAGTGAAGTTGCAGAGACGCTGGTTGGCGCTGGCCGTCAGTTGCGCAATGACGTTGGCGGGCGTGTTCGTGCTCTCCTCATCGGGCGTGGCCGGAGCCAGCACGGTGGATCCGTCCATCACCGCTGATCCGAATGCGGCCAACGGCACGATCTCCTTCTATGACGCTTCCGGCGCTCAGATCGGCACGGGTTCGTTGAGCTCTCCGTTCACCTCCTATGCGGTGGCCTCATCGGCGACCACCAAGACCGGTACCACGAAGGCCACCCTGTTCGTGG
>DASXHV010000003.1:0-12291 GCA_036488285.1 Jatrophihabitans sp.
CATGCCAGTACGGCCGGACGCGTCAAGCGTGACAGCGCAACGGTCCACCGACACGTGGTTGGCGGTCGCGATCCGAGTAGCGGCCAAGCATGGATCACCGGTTCTGCCGATCTGCTCTGCAGCGGCCAACGCTGTCAGATCGGCAGCGCGCTCAACACGATGCCTGGCCAAGATCGCGGTCGTGCGCGCCGTGCCGACCAGCCCCAGACCGACCACCATGGCTGCGAACCCGAGCACCAGCACGGTCGCCGAACCACGATCCTCCTTGGCGTTCAAGGGGGATCTCGTCCGGCCGCATGACCCGGTTCGGTCGCAACCACCGCCGTCTCGCTGACGGTTACCGCGGGAAGCCAACTGACCGGATGCACGACCATGGTGACCGTGACCGAGGTGTCTGCGTCTGTTGATTCCGACGATGAGACCGCGACGGACCGGCCAGCAGCCAAGTTTGCCAACGATGTCGCTGCTCCCGGATCGCCGCGGGCAACTGCACGCGCCGCCTCTCGTGCGCCGTCGGCACACCGCACCCGCGCTTGGCCGACACCGATCGCGAGGACGCCCGCGAACGTCAGAATGACCAGCGTCGGCAGCGCAACAGCGAGTTCGGCAGTCACCATGCCGCGATCGTCGCGGGACGGGAAATTGAGAAAACATCTACGAACAAAGGGGAAACGCACTGTAATAACCGATCACAACGACACGTGTAATGCGGAGGTGATCACCGAGGACAGGGCCGACTGAACCGCCGGCGTACGCACCACCTTGTACAAGACTGCCGCGAAGGCGACCGCTGCCACGGTGCCTACCGCGTACTCCGCAGTGCTCATGCCGAGGTCGTTGGGGATAGCCCTGATTCCCTTTGCCCGCCGGGCGATTCGTTTGAAGAGGTTCATGCCGACCAGCCAACCGCCGATCCGCGCACCGCACTGCCGCCGAAAGCAATCTGTGGACGACATGCCGTCCTGTGGACAACGAACCGGACCACGACCGGCGCCGATGTCGGGCACGTTTCCGCGTGGCGGCCGGTCTAGTATCGCTGACATTCTGCAATGTAAACGATAGTTGACTTATGTACTCGAAAAGGCTGCTCAACCACCTGGTCGTCCCCACGACGCCTCGACCGCGCGGGGCCACCTGAGTCAAATCAGATCCTCCGGGACCAGCGAACACTTCGTCGCAGGGGTCGGGTGGCGTGACCCATTGCTTGTCGCGGGCAGCGGGGATAGGCGCGTTGCGACGGCTTAGGGGCAGAGAAGGGCCGCAGGAATGACGGCGATGCCGTCATCGCGACGGTAGGCATACTGGCCGGTGGTGATGATCGCTGCGTCGAGCAGGTCGTCGCCGAGTTGCGTCTTGAGCCAGGTCAGGTGCTGGATAGCGCCGCTGTCCGCGGTGCCGGCCAGCCTCACCTCCATCGCCACGACCTTCTGGTCGGCACGCTCGATGATGAGGTCGGCTTCGTGCGTGCCGTCGCGGGTGCGGAAGCGGCGCGTGGTCGCTTCCGCGGCTTGGGCGTAGGTGCGCGCAGACAGCGTGACGAGCGACTCGAACAGTGCGCCGAGCAGCGTCCCATCCCGGGGAACCGGTGGTCCGCTGCTCTGTCCGCGCAGCAAGGCGTCCGCACTGATGCCGAGCAACCGGGCCGCAAGAGCAGGATCTGCCAGGTGATGTTTCGGCGCCTGGGCCGCCTTCCCGAAGTGGCTCCGGCCCGGTACCCAGCCGGGGACTGGGTCGAGCAGGTATAGCTGGGCGAGCACGTCTCGGTAGGCGATCGTCGTCGTCTTCGCTGGCTTGTTCGACTCGCTGCCGGTTGCGGCGTCGAGCAGGGTGTTGTAGCTGGCGGTGCCCGCGGCGTACGCGGTCAGCCAGGCGCGCAGCGTCTGCGGGCGGCGCACGGCCAGGCCTTGCTCAGGAAAGTCACGCTCGACGACCCGCGTCAGGTACCCGTCCAGCTGGGCGCGTCGCGCTCGCTCGGGCAGCGGCCGGATGCCGGGAAAGCCAGAGGCAAGGATCTCGCCCACGTACTCCGTCAGGCCCACGCTCGTCGTCCCTGCGATGTTCGGGCGGCTGCCCGACAGCAGCGCCGCGAGGCTCACTGTCGGGTCGGTCAGGCCACGTTCAGCCAGGGCGAGAGGCCGCATCCGGACCGCCACGATGCGGCTAGCCCCGGAGTGAACCGGCGCGTGGGCCGGGACCGCCGACCCGGTGAGCAGGTAGCTGCCTGTGGGGGCGCCGGCATCAACGCGTCGGCGCACGTAGTCCCAGATCGGCGGGTGCCGCTGCCACTCGTCGATGAGCACCGGGCGCCGGGCGCCGTCAATTACGGCCGGGTTCGAAGCGACCACTTCGGCGACCGCTGGATCGTCAAGTGCGAACACCGACTGCGCGCGGCGGTCCGCGGTCGCCGTCTTTCCCACACCCTTGGCGCCCTCGATAGCGATCGCCGGAAGACCCGGCAGCATGTCGTCCAGTTCCTGGTCGAGCACGCGACGCTGATACGCCACAAGCCCATCACCTCATCGCGCTCGTTGCCCGGTCCCACACGACCGTTTGACCCAGCGCTACGCTCCCGTTTGTCGACGATCTACGCTAACGTTTGTCGGAGTCAGACTTGACCTGTCATGTCCGGCCCGACCGCGGCGATGCCGGACAGTAGTGCGACGGCCTCGCGGTGGTCCTGCCCACGAGGGCGGCGCCCGAGCACCGCGCAGCACGATGCGTCACTAGCCGCGATACCGGCCAGCACCGCCAACGACGCCGCTACGTTCTCAGCTCCCTGGTCGTCCACCCCGAGAACCAGTTCCGCGGTGTCAGCGAATGCCCTGGCATGGGCAAGACGGGCGCGAGCGTCGGTCTTGCCGCACGTCTGCGTTCGGCCGGCCTGGCGCGGGCTCACGCGGTGACCCGGTGGCCAAGGTCGCGCAGCAGGCCGCGTAGATCCGTACCGCAGACGGTGATCGCATCGGTGCGCCACGCGGTGACGAGCGGGTCGCGCGCGGCGATGTGCCGCTGCAGGTCGTCGCTTCCGATGTCGTAGACCTGGCAGGTGTTGCCGGTCCAGGCCGTCACGTCCTCGCGCAGCCGCGCAACCTGCGCCTGCCATGCCTCGTCCTCAACGTGTGTGCGGCGCTGGCGAATCAGCAGCAGGTCGATATCACTGTCGGCGTCCCCGTCGCCGCGCGCGACCGAACCGAACAGCGCTGCGGTGCGCGGCCGTGGATCCCAGGCGCCCAACGCGCTGCGCAGCCGCGAAAGCAGTTCGCCGCGCAGCCCCGCGAGCGCCTGGACCGCAGGCCAGGCGACGTGCTCTCGGTTCACCGCGTACAACACGGCGCTCCCGGCCGGACTGGCACGCACGATGCCCTGGTGCGCCAGACGGGTCAGCACGTTGCGGACCCCCGCCTCCGATCCGACCTCGATGAGCCGGTGCAACTGGCGGCCGGTGACTGGTCCCGTAAGCCGGGCGAGGGCGATCAGGACGGGCCCGTCAAGGGTCGGGACCACCGCCTCGGACGGCATGGAAACGTTCACCGCAACCTCCGCATTAAGATCGGGCCATCCGTAGAATACTCGGGATGTCCCTACTATAGTAGGGATAGAGGGCATACCCTTCTGGCTCTGTGTCAGTCCCCGTCGCTAGCGTCGCCCGCAAGACGTACCTGAACGAGCAGAATCTTCCCGACCTCGTGTCGTGGACGGGGACATGAGGCGACTGATACCTCCCACCGGTCTCGCGGCAGTCAGGAGACGCTCGCGTTCAGGTCGGCGACCTCATGTGGGTCCAGGTGGATACCTGCGGCGGCGACGTTCGCCTCGAGATGCTCGACCGATCCGGTCCCGGGAATCGGCAGGATGGACGGTGAGCGCGCGAGCAGCCAGGCGAGCACTACCTGGGTTGTGGTGATGCCGCGACGATTCGCGATCTCGGCGATCGTCGCATTGCCCTCGGCTTGCTGGATCGGTGCCCACGGCAGAAACACCAGGGACTCCTGCTCGCAGAGGTCGATCAGCGTTTCCGAGGCGCGGTCTTTCAGGTTGTACCGGTTCTGGATCGACACGACCGGCGTGAGTGCCTGGGCCGTCCGGAGCTGCTCCTCGTTGACGTTCGACACTCCGATGTGCCGGATCTTGCCCTGGTCCTTCAGCTCCACCAGCGCGCCTACCGACTCTTCGTATGGGACGCTCGGGTCCGGCCGATGCAGCTGATACAGCGGGATCTGCTCGAGCCGAAGCCGTTGCAGGCTCCCATCGCAGGCCGACTTCAGGTGCTCCGGGCGACCATTGACGGGCCACTGATTCGGGCCGGTGCGCTCGAGGCCACCCTTGGTCGCTATCACCAAGTCGTCCGGGTACGGGTACAGCGCTTCGGCGATCAGGGTCTCGCTCACGTGCGGCCCGTACGAGTCGGCCGTGTCGATGAAGTTCACTCCGAGTTCAACTGCCCGCCGAAGCACGGCTCGGGCAACGTCCAGATCCGCGGGTGGTCCCCAGATGCCCGCGCCGGTGAGGCGCATCGCGCCGAAACCGAGGCGGTTCACGGTGAGGTCCCCACCGATTTCGATCAGGCCTGCCTCAGATGCAAGTACGGCGTTGGTCATGACTCCTCCATCTGACGGCCGTGTCGAGATCGACCCATGCGACGCTGCCACCGATCGGGCTCCTCGCCAATACCTCCCGATACCGCGGGCGGTTCACCGCTTGCGAGCGATGGTGAGCCCGTCGAACGCCGGCAGCACGACGACCTCAACCCGATCGTCGGCAGCGACCCTGTCATTGAACGCCCGAAGTGCCACAGCGTTCGGGTCGTCGATGCTGTCGTCGACGATGTCCCCGCTCCACAACACGTTGTCAGCCAGCAGAACGCCGCCTTGGCGCACCCGCGGAACCAGTTCGTCCCAATAGGAGATGTAGCCGGGTTTGTCAGCGTCGATGAAGGCCAGATCGATGTCGGAATTCGGGGGCAGCGATTGCAACGTCTTGATGGCCGGGTCGAGGCGCAACTGGATTCGATCACTCAGTCCGGCACGTTCCCAGGTTCGCTTGGCGATGGCCGTCCACTCCTCGCTGACATCGCAGCACAGCAACGAACCGCCCTCGACCAGCCCGCGGGCGATGCACAAACTCGAATAGCCCGTGAAGGTCCCCACCTCAACTGATCGGCGCGCCTGGACCAGGCGGGCCATCATCGTCAGGAACTGGCCCTCGTCATCGCCGATCTGCATGCCGGCGACGCTGCCCAGCTCCTCGGTTTCCTTGTGCAACTGGCGAATGACATCGTCGGGCACCCAACTGCCGTGGCCGACGGCGTAGTCGCGCACATCAGCTGTGACCGTGAAGTTACGCATGCTCACCAGGCTAGTGCGAGAAGCGGCATCGAGAGTCGCTGAAACCGGACTCGACGAAGGCCGCTGCTCGCGCGAACGAGGTGTTGATTCCGGTCTGGCCGCGGACCACGACTCGATCAGGCGCTGCTCGCCAACGCCTCCTCCGCAGTGAGCCGTGCCGGCCCGGTGGCTCGGGCCGCCGTCTTGGCCGTCGCGGTCGACTTCGGCGCCGGCAATACCGGGTCTGCCGGACGCTGGGTGTGCCAATCGGTTACCGCTTGATAGGCCGCTGCTACTTCGAGCAGCCGATCCTCCTCGTAAGGGCGGCCGCCCAGGATCGTCCCGACCGGAACCTTCGGGTCGGCGCCGAGGGCTTCGAAACCGATCGGGAACGCCAACTCCGGAAGGCCCAGGATGTCGAAAGGAACTGGCCCGGTCTGCAACAAGACGTCGCATGAGCCCATCACGTCGTCGAGCAGCTCGCGCAGCAGGTGATTCTTGGCGCGCTGGCCGGTGATCCATTCGTCCCCGGAAAGGAAGATGCCCTGCAGCCAACTGAGCAGTGACACCCCAAACAGCTTGGGATCCTGCTTCAGATAAGGCAAGAAGGGTTCGGCACGCTCGCTCAGCCGTATGTCGTTGAACCGGCCGGTCATCAGCGACCAGTCGTCCGGATAGCTGACGTCGACGACCGCAGCGCCTGAGATGCCGTCCAGCGTCTGCAGAAAATCCTTGCGCAACGCCAGAACGGACGAGTCCTTGGTGGTCAGGAAGTCGGGCGGCACCCCGATGGTTGTCGAACGCCGCATGCTGACCCTGCCGCGCTTGGTAACAGGCAGGGCGGAAGTGATCAGATCCGGGACGGGTGGCAGCCCCTGGGTGCGAACGTCGTTCGGATCCGGCCCCGCCATGATCGTCATCATGATCGCGGCGTCGAGTGCATCGCGGGCCAACGGGCCGGAGTGATCACGGGTGTACGACAGCGGAATCACCCCGTAGATCGACGTTCGGCCCATGGTCGGTTTCAGGCCGGTCAAGTTCTGCTGATTGGAGGGATTGACGATGCTGCCACCGGTCTGGGTGCCGATCGACGAGCACGCCATCCGTCCAGCGACGGAGCAGGCAGGTCCGGTGGACGAGCCACCGGGATCTATCGAGACGTCGCTCGGCGTCCACGCGTTCACGGTGGTGATCGTGCCGTTCGGCGTAGTCGCTCGGGTGGTTGCGAGCGGGCCCATCTGGCCTTTGCCGATCACGATTGCGCCCTCGTTCTTCAGACGCGCCACCGACGTCGCGTCGTACGGCGGGACGAAGTCTTGGTAGATGAAGGAGTTTGCAGTCGTCTCGAGGCCGGTGGTGTAGTAGTTGTCCTTAATACACAAGGGGATTCCCGACAGCGCGCCGGTGGGGTGCCGGTCCGCAGCCCGCGCTTGGGCTATCGCCTCGTCGCGGGCTACCGCGTTGAATGCTTGATACACCGAGTCGTAGCGCGCGATTCGATCCAGGTGAGCCTGGACCAACGTGGTGGCGGTCAAGCTGCGGGTGCGCAACAGGTTGGCCGCCTCGGCCAGGGTTGCCTCGGTGGGATCCTTCTTGGCGGCTGGCCGGACGTCGACCTCGGGAATGACGACCTTGCGCGACTTGGACTGCGGGATGGTGGCCGCCGATGCGCTGGACGTCTCCAGCATGGCTGGCGCGGCAGCCAGCGCCGCGGCGCCGGCCGATACCGCAGCTGATTGGGCCAGAAAGACCCGGCGGTTGATCTCCCGGCTCATTTCTCGGCCATCCGGCCCGTCCAGGCCTCGGAGATCGAGGGGTATTCCAGGGGTGGCGAGAGTTCTTGGCTGAGCGGCGTTGACTTGGCAATGGGCCGCCAGGCGTTGATCTGTACCGGGGAGCTGGTTACGAAGGACCGAAGCGAGGCAAGTACCTGGTTCTGGGTCGGAGCCCCGGTCACGGGATCCGGGCTGGTGGGCAACAGGTTCAGGTCTATTCCGGACAACACCAATCTGGTCTTGATGAATGTGTCGAGTTCATCGGGGGTGAGCATGGACGGATCCGCTGTCATGCAAGCTCCTCTTGTCTTACCGCATGTTGTGGGTGAAGTACCCGCTATGCCCAACCAACCGGCGTTCTGTTGCGGATGATGACCTTTTTTGTAACGACGATGAGTCACGATCACACGCGCGGCATCATTCATCTGATTCGCTTGGGGATATTCATTTGGGGACGCCCGACAGCACTTGACTGGCCACACCGCTGATGACCGGCACGATCCCGATGCATACGAACGCCGGGAGGAAGCACAGCCCCAGCGGTAGCAACGACCAGACGCCGAGGCGTTCGGCCCTCGCGAGTGCGGCCGCCCCTGAGAGCGCACGGAGCTCGCTGGCCACCCCGTGCAACGCGCCGGCCAATCGGGCTCCGCTCGACGCGCACCGGCGCGCAGCAATCGCGACCGGCCGGAACTCGGGAACCGACTGGAGATCCGCCCAAGCGAAGGACGGTTCGGCGCCGAGTTCGAGCAGGCGGCCAACCCGGCCGAGCGGAATCGCCTGCTCGAGCAGGTTCGGAGTGTCCGGCCCAATCGAGGACACCACGGCGCGGATGGCGGCGTCCGGTGGCTGTCCCGCTGTCAATGTGGCCGCGATGAGATCGAGCAGCAGGGCCACAGTTCGCGGATCCGGCGGCCGTCTCGTTGCCCGATTCGCCAGCCGGGTGACCGCGGCCGCGACAACGATCGCTAGCACCGGCGCGGCGATCACGCCGGCCGTCCCGCCTAGCAACGCGCTTGTGCAGCCGATCGCCGGCCCGGCGATGATCGGCAGGGTGGATGGGTGCCGCTGATGCCCAGGTTGCTGGCGATGACGAGGCGACGTTGCTGGTTGTGAGCCGTATAGCGCGAGGGCGGCGGCCAACCCGAACCATCCCGCCGGAGTCACGTCGTCGCCCGCCTTGTCATCGCGACCGTCCACGTCAGGCCGGCCGTGTCCAGCAGGATTCCCGCTGCCAACGCGATCTGGCCGGCCGCCGTGTGGAGCAGAACCCTGATCGGATCGGCGCCCATCGCCCAGCCCATCGCCAGGCCGATCATCGGCAACAGAGCGAGCAACGCGGCGGAGGTTCTAGGACCTGCGAGCGCGGTCGCCACCGCCCGGGAGGCCAGCTGATCGGCACTTGCGTCGGCGAGTACCCCACGCAGGACACCGGCAAGCGGCGTCCCGGTCTGCTGCGCTGTTCTTATCGCCAGGGCGAGAGCACTCAGGTCCGGGAAGCTTGCCAGTGCCACAGTCGGATCTGCCCCGTCACGTATCGCCATCGACGCCTTCGACAGCGGTTCGGCGTATCCCTCGGTGGTAGCTGCGACCGCTACGAGAGCTGTATCAGTCGTGGAACCGCCGGCAAGTTCATCTATCAACGCAGCGACCACGGCGACCCGCTGTGATCGGGCTTCGGCCCTGGCGTGGTCAGCTCTTACAACGCTCCAGCACCAGGACAGCCACCAGCCTGCGACCGCGGCAGCGACTGCCGGTACGGGTCCGCATACGACGGCGCAAGCCGTCCCGGCGCAGACCGCGCAGCCCGATCGACTGCCGACCAGCCGCCGCCCGCGTGCCGTCCATGCAATCCGGCGAACGGACTTCCTCGAAGTGGTGGTCGCACCCCAGCGAGCCGCTGACAACCAATCCAGTCGCTCGTGCACCGGGTCGGGAATTGGCAACACCAGCAAGCCGAACGCCACCGCCGCGAACCACACTGACACCGTCATGGCGCCGTCCGGGCGAGCAATGCCGGAACCTCGACCTCGGCGGCAACCAGCCGGGCAGCAAGCTCAGCAGCGCCGGGGCCTAGCCCTGATGTTGCCGTCCATACCAGGGACGGAGGCTGACCGGCCGACGCCGGCCACATCGCGACCTGGTCCAGTTCACGGCGACCGGCGCGAGTTCGATGCACATGGAGCAATACGTCCACAGCGCTGCCGGCCTGAGCCGCAACGACGTCTGCGGACATCCCACCGAGCGCCGCCAGTGCAACCAGGCGAGCCGGCACATCGCGCACCGAATTCGCGTGCACGGTGGCCGCACCACCGGAATGGCCGGTATTCAATGCCGTCAGCAGCTCGACGATCTCCGCGCCGCGGAACTCGCCAACCACCAGCCGATCGACCCGCATCCGCAAGGCCTGCCGCACCAGTTCCCGTAGCCCGACGGCACCGGCCTGCTCCAGATTCGCGGCTCGTGCTACCAGCGACACCACGTGCGGGTGAACGATCGCGAGCTCGGCTGCGTCCTCGACGGTGATGATCCGCTCACCCTCACCGACACGGCCCAGCATCGCAGCGAGCAGCGTGGTCTTGCCCGAGCCGGTACCTCCGCTGATCAGCACCGTGAGTCGGGCGGCCACCAGGGCATGGAGCAAATCGGCGAGCGCGGCAGACATCGCCTTCATCGCGACGAGGTCTGCCAGGCTGAGCCTTCGCCGGGCCAGGACCCGCAAGGAGATGCTGGGCCGACAGGCGACCGGCGGGAGGACGGCATGCAGCCGGGTCCCATCGGGCAGCACGGCGTCCACGAACGGCGTGGCGTCGTCCAGCCGACGGCCTGCCTGGGCTGCCAACCGCACTGCAAGCTGCCGCACCGCTGCGTCCGAGCTGAATCGGATCGGTACCCGCTGTAGCCCTCCACCCTGGTCGATCCACACCTCGTCATGCGCGTTGACGAGCACATCAGTGACGCCGGGTAGTGCGATCAGGTCCTCGAGCGGGCCGGCGCCGGAGAGATCGGCAGCCAATTGACCGGAAAGCTCGTCGAGGACGACCGAATCCAGTACCAAATCCGACTCCTGCCGGGCAAGCTCGGCCAGCTCCACGCCGTCAGCTCCGGCGGCGATTCGCAGTCGCACCCGATCAAGCAGGGGCTGCCGACCGGCGCCCGCGGACGGCGGACTCATGCCGCGACCTCCGTCCCAGGCGGTTCAGTGGCGCGGTCACGAGCACCCAACAAGCCACTCGGGCCTAGCGGCTCGGCTACATCCGCGCCCTCGTCCCGCCAGAGGTCCAGCACCGCATCGCTGACCAGGCGGGTACCGCGCCGCAGCTTGCCCAAAGCAAGCCCGGCCGGACGAAGGCAAGCCGGCTCGTAGGGCATCACCCCCAACACCGGCAGCCCCAACGACTCGCCTATCCGGTCGGCTGGCAACGACCGCGAGGTACCGCGCACGACGACCGAGCTGACGTCGGCGTCGAGCCCGGCGGCGATCAAGGCACTGGATGTCACCGCTCGCACTTCGGCGGGCGTTATGAGCACGACCCGGTCGCAACGAGCCAGCGCGGCCGATCGAACCGGCGACGGCCACCGAGGAATGTCCAGCACCACGTTGCCGACGCGGGCCGCCGTGTCAATCACTTGGCCGACGGCGGCCGGATCCAGCTCAGCGGCGGTGTCGGCGGCAAGGAATGACACCCCCTGCCAGGTCGGCAGGCTGGCGATCAGGACTGCCGGATCCAGCGTTCCGCCTCGCAGCCGGACCTGGCGCCACCGCGCGCCGGTGGTCTGCTCACAGCCCAGCAGCACATCGACGCCGCCGCCCATCGGATCACAATCGAGCAGGAACGTCGGGCCGGGAGACCGTGCGGCCGCCCGTCCGGCGACGATCGCTGCCAACACGCTGCCGCCGGCGCCCCCGCAGCCGGAAAGCATCCCGATGACCGATCCATTCATGCCCGCCAGCATCCGGCGAATCTGGTTCGGACCGGGGACCGCCCAGGAATCTGTGGACAAGCACCCAGCCTGTGGACGCCGCCTCGCCCCCCGTGATCAAGGAGAAATGGCCGCTAGTGTCGTGAGTCGTTAATTCGGGTGCAGTATCGGGCGATGCTGTCGAGGATCTGGTCGGCGGTCTTGGTCCAGACATAGGGCCTGGGGTTGTCGTTCCAAGTCTCGATCCAGGCACGGATGTCGGCGTTGAGGGCGCGTACTGATCGGTGGGTGCCGCGTTGCAGTTTCTTCGTGGTCAGTTCACCGAACCAGCGTTCGACGAGGTTGAGCCAGGACGAGCTGGTCGGGGTGAAGTGCAGGACGAAGCGGGGGTGCGCGGCCAGCCACCGTTTCACTGCCGGGGTCTTGTGGGTGGAGGCGTTGTCGAGCACGACGTGCACGTCGAAGTCGGCGGGGACCTCGCGGTCGATCTTGATCAGGAAGTTCTTGAACTCGATCGCCCGGTGCCGCGAATGCAGTGATCCGATGACCTGACCCGAGGCGATGTCCAGCGCGGCATACAGGCTGGAGGTTCCTGCCCGCTTGTAGTCGTGACTGGCGCGTGCGGGGACGCCGGGCATCATCGGCAAGATCGGCGCGGTGCGGTCCAGGGCCTGGATCTGGGACTTCTCATCGACACACAACACCACCGCCGCCTCGGGCGGATCTAGATAGAGCCCGACGACGTCACGGACCTTGTCGATGAACTGCGGATCCTTGCTCAACTTCCAGGAGTCCTGCCGATGCGGCGCCAACCCGAACGCCCGCCAGATCCGTGACACCGCCGACTGCGACATCCCCAACTCCGCGGCCAGCGACCGGGTCGACCAATGCGTGGCATCCTTGGGCGTCGTCTCCAACGTCCGCACGATCACCGCCTCAACCTGCTCGTCAGCGACCGTGCGCGGCCGACCAGGCCGAGGCTCGTCCAGCAGCCCCTCCAGACGCTCGGCCAGGAAGCGCGAACGCCACTTCCGCGCCGTCGCCACGTCGATATCGAGCTTCGCCGCGATCGCCGTGTTACCCAGACCCTCAGCAGCAGCGAGCACGATCCGCGACCGCATCGCGACCGCGTTCGCACTCTTCGCCCGCCGCGACCACGCCACCAGCTGGGCCCGCTCGCCCTCGGTCAGATCCACCACAGCAGCAACAGGACTCGGCACCCACCAAGTCTACGAGACTACGGACGAATTATTGCCTCACGACACTAG
>DASXHV010000062.1:0-7933 GCA_036488285.1 Jatrophihabitans sp.
ACCGGCACTGTCACGGTCATAGGCCGCGGCTCGCCCACCGAGTTACGCGGCGCTGACTCAGTTACGCGATATATCGCGTAGCTGACTGACGCAGGCGTAACTCAGCGGGATCGAGGGTCAGCGACAGGGATGGGTCAGCGACAGGGAGGGGTCAGCGGGATCGAGGGTCAGCGACAGGGAGGGGTCAGCGACAGGGAGGGGGGAGCGAGTGGAAGGGGGCAGCGAGAGGCGACAGGGAGCGGGGTCAGATCGATGACAGGTCGGAAGACACAGGTGGGCCGGCGGCCGGCGCTCAGCCTTCTCCGGCGTTGAGTCGAGTCCATTGTGTCAGCGCGTCGGCGGCCCACTTGCCGTGTCGCCGGTGGAAGAGCTTGACCGCCTTCAGCCCGTGCCACGGGCGGGGCAGAAGCTCGGGCGGCAGCGCCGGGTCGGTCCAGGGAAATCGACGCCAGGCGTGCACGAGATCGATCAGCCGAGCCTGTGGATCGGCCGGGCTGGAACCCGCGAAGTCTTCGAGGAACTGCCGGTAGCACTGATCGATGGCGCCCAGGTCCCAGGCCTGGCCAACCATGGCGTCCAGGTCGCCGCGGCGGTGCTCGGCGACGAAGATCCTCGCCTCCTCGATCAGGCCCGCATCGTCCAGCACCCGCTCCACCTCGACGATGCGCTCGGTGTGGGTGCTGATCCACAGGCCGGGCGTCGGGCTGCCCAGCCCCGCCCAGGACAGCCGGGTCCGCAGCAGGTGCCGGGCCGGTCGGTCGGTCTCGGGAACGCGGGCCATCACCAGCAGCCAGCGTCCGTCCCAGTCCGGAGTGGAACCGGTGAAGCCGTAGATCCGCTCGGTGCCCTCGGTGAGCAGCCGTACCGCGCTGTCGGTCAACCGCCACCGGGTACGGCGCCCGACCCGCTCGGAGGTCAGCCAGCCATCGGCCGCGGTGCGCATCAGCGCCTGCCGCCCAGCCTTCTCCTCGATACCGAGCCGGGCCATCACATCGATGAACGCCGATGTCCAGGCCACCCCGCCGGTTGGGAGCACGAACTCGCCCAGCACCGTGAACAGCAGCCCGCGCGCGCCCTCGGCGCCGGCAGCGTGCCGCCGCGACATGGTCGGCTCCAGGACTGCGTAAGACGCCTCATTCGACATCGACGGGTTCCTTCGTGACGGTTTGGCTGCGGAATGCGGGTATTACAAGACGCATAATATGCTACGAGCTCTTGACGTATTGGCAACAACTTGTAGAACATGGAGGTGAAGGCAATTTCCTCGGCAGGAGGATGACCGATGACCAGCCTCGCCGCTCAGCACACCGACACCTCGACGAATGCCTCCGATCCTGACGCCGCCGGCACGCTGCCGCACGTCGAATTCCGGGTCGACCCGCAGAAGTACCGGCATTGGACTGTCAGCATCGATGGCCCGGTGGCGACCCTGACGATGGATGTGGACGAGGCCGGCGGCCTGGTACCCGGCTACGAACTCAAGCTGAACTCCTACGACCTCGGTGTCGACATCGAGCTTTACGACGCCGTGCAGCGGCTGCGCTTCGAGCACCCCGAGGTCCGCACCGTGCTGATGACCAGCGGCAAGGACAAGATCTTCTGTGCTGGCGCGAACATCCGGATGCTGGCCGCATCGAGCCATCCGTGGAAGGTCAACTTCTGCAAGTTCACCAACGAGACCCGCAACGGCATCGAGGACGCGACCGCGAATTCCGGCCAGACCTACCTGGCCGCGTTGAACGGCACCGCATCCGGTGGCGGCTACGAACTGGCCCTGGCCTGTGAACACATCATGCTGATCGATGACCGGTCCTCGGCGGTCTCGCTGCCGGAACTGCCGTTGCTCGGGGTCCTTCCCGGGACCGGCGGTCTTACCCGCATCGTCGACAAGCGGCACGTCCGGCGCGATCTCGCCGACTACTTCTCCACTCGCGCCGAAGGCCTTGCCGGTAAGAAGGCCGTCCAGTGGAAGCTCGTCGACGAGGCAGTGCCGCGACCGAAGTGGGATGAGACGATCGCGGCTCGAGCCCTGGAACTCGCCGCGCGATCGACCCGTCCCGCGGACGCAACGGGCCTGACCCTGCCGCCGCTGATCAAGCAACGAGACGAAAACACCGTCGGCTACTCACACGTCACCGCGACACTGAATCCGGAAGCCGGAACCGTTGAGATCGTCATCGCCGGACCGGACGACGAGGCAGGGTCAGATGTCGAGTCGATCCATGAACAGGGTGCCGATTTCTGGAGCCTCGCGGTCGCGCGGGAGCTCGACGACCTGATCCTCGACCTGCGCACCAACGAGCTCGAACTCGGAACCTGGATCTTCAGGACGGTAGGCGAACCGGGCCGGGTGCTCAGTTACGACCAGGTGTTGCTCGACAACCGGGATGACTGGTTGGCGAACGAGATCCTGCATTACCTCAAGCGCACGATCAAGCGGCTCGACGTGACCAGTCGCAGCCTGCTCGCGCTCATCGAACCGGGCAGCTGCTTCGCGGGGTCGTTGCTGGAACTCGCACTGGCCGCGGATCGTAGCTATCAGCTGTTCGGAGTCTTCACCGACATCGCTCCTGATGCCGAGCCAGCGGTCCTGATCGCCGGTGAGATGAACTTTGGCCCGCTGGTGATGGGCAATTCGCTGACCCGGCTGCAGACCCGCTTCCTCGATGACGAGGCCGCCGTCGAGGCCGTCCGGGCTCGAATCGGGCAACGCCTGGACGCCGAAGCGGCCACCGATCTCGGTCTGGTGACGTTCGCTCCCGACGACATCGACTGGGAGGACGAGGTCCGGATCGCCGTTGAAGAACGGCGCAGTTTCAGCCCGGACGCGCTCACCGGGCTCGAGGCGAACTATCGCTTCGCCGGCCCCGAGACAATCGAGACCAAGATCTTCGGCCGGCTGACGGCCTGGCAGAACTGGATCTTCTACCGTCCCAACGCCTCCGGTGCCGATGGCGCGCTACGCAAGTTCGGCACTGGGCAACGGGCTGACTTCGACCGGAAGCGGGTATGACCCATGACGACCACGGCTGACTATTCAGAGAAGATCCCGAACAACGTCGACCTGCACGAAGACCGTCGCCTGCAACGGGCGCTGGAGTCCTGGCAGCCCAACTTCCTCGGTTGGTGGGAGTCGATGGGTCCCGCGCTGCCCACCCAGGACGTCTATCTGCGCACCGCCGTCAACGTCGGCCGGGAGGGCTGGGCGCACTTCGGCCATGTGGCCATGAAGGACTACCGCTGGGGGGTATTCCTCGCCGAACGCAACAAGGACCGTTCGATCGGGTTCGGGGAGCATAAGGGTGAACCGGCTTGGCAGAAGGTGCCCGGTGAGTACCGCTCCGATCTGCAGCGGCTGATCGTCATTCAGGGTGACACCGAGCCGGCGTCGGTCGAGCAGCAGCGCAATCTCGGTGCGACCGCGCCGAGCCTCTACGACCTACGCAACCTGTTCCAGGTCAACGTCGAGGAAGGGCGCCACCTCTGGGCGATGGTCTACCTGCTGCACGCCTACTTCGGGCGGGAGGGACGCGAGGAGGCCGAGGAGTTGTTGCACCGCAACTCCGGCAGCGAGGACGCGCCGCGCATCCTCGGCGCGTTCAACGAGGAGACGCCGGACTGGCTGTCCTTCTTCATGTTCACCTACTTCACCGACCGGGACGGCAAATACCAGCTCGGGACGTTGAAGGAGAGCGCCTTCGATCCGCTGTCGCGGACGTGTGAGTTCATGCTCAAAGAAGAGGCGCATCACATGTTCGTCGGCACCACCGGCATCGACCGGATCGTCGAGCGAACCGTGCAACTGATGACCGAGCACGACGTCGATGACGTCTCGCCGTTCGGCGGAATCTCGTTGCAGGTAATCCAGAAGTACCTGAACTTCCACTACAGCGTCTCGCTGGACCTGTTCGGCGGCGAAACGTCCACCAACGTCGCCAACTACTACACCGCCGGGCTGAAGGGCCGCTGGTCGGAGGATCGACGCAAGGACGATCACCTGCTTACCAGCGAGTCGATCTGGGTCGACAGCATCACCCCCGAAGGCGACATCGGCAGCGCGGAGGTCGCCGCGCTGATCGGGCTGAATTCCGACCTGCGCCGCGAGTACATCTCGGACTGTCAGAACGGTGTCGACCGCTGGAACCGCATCCTCGAAGGCGCGGGCATGCCGCAGCGGCTTCGGCTGCCCAGCGCGGCGTTCAATCGCAAGGTCGGCGCGTACTCCGCAATCGAGGCCACGCCGGACGGCGAGAAGATCGCTGCCGCGGACTGGGAGCTGCGCAAGGGCGAATGGCTGCCCACCGCAGTAGACAAGACTCATGTTCGCTCGCTGATGCAGCCGGTGTACGAGCGCGGCAAGATCGCAGCCTGGATTGCCCCGCCACGGCAAGGGATCAACGGTCAGCCGTTCGACTTCGATTACGTGCATCTTCAATAGCGACGGTTTCGAGCCGGTGAAGGGATCAGATCGCTATGTCGGACGAACGCTTCAATGCAGCTGAGTATCTGTTGGATCGACGCGTCGCGGCAGGCGACGGTGACCGGCTTGCACTGACCGGTGTCGGCGGCGACCTCACTTACCGCGAGCTGCTGGATCGGGTACAGCGGACCGCGACGGTGCTGACCGACCTCGGGCTGCAGCCGGAGCAACGGCTGCTGATGTTCATGGCCGACTCGCCAGGGTTCGTAGCGCTCTATCTCGCTGCGATGCGAATCGGCGCGGTACCGGTGCCGGTCTCGACCATGCTGCACGCCGACGGTCTCAACGAGCTGCTGCTCGATTCGCGGGCACGTCTGCTCGCGGTGTCCGCTGCCTTCGTCGAGACGGCGCAGGACGCAATCGTCGGCGCCGCGGATCTGAACGGCGTGCTCGTCGATGAGGCTGCCACGCTGAGCACGTCCGCCGTGCCGGTACATCAGCTCGACGAGCTTGTCACGCAGGCATCACCCTCGCCTGAGGTGTACCGCACCACGGAGGACTCCCCGGCCTTCTGGCTCTACACGTCGGGGACGACGGGCAAGAGCAAGGCTGCGATGCACCGGCACGGCGCGATCAAGATCGTCTGCCAGACGTACGGGCAACAGGTACTCGGGATCGGACCGTCGGACCGCTGCTTATCCGCGGCGAAGGCGTTTTTCGCTTATGGCCTAGGCAATTCCGTGCTCTTTCCGCTGTCGGTCGGCGCGTGCGCGATCCTCGAACCGGCGCCGTCCCGACCGGACCTGATCACGGAACGGGCGCAGCAATTTCACGCCTCGCTGTTCTTCGCGGGTCCGACCTTCTTCGCCAACATGCTGCGGTCGGAGTTGCCGACCGATGCGCTGGACGGTGTCCGGCTGGCGGCTTCGGCGGGTGAAGTGCTTCCGGCGACGTTGTACCGACGGTGGACCGAGCACTTCGGTGTCGACATCATCGATGGCATCGGCATGACCGAGATGCTGCACATCTTCCTGTCCAACCGGCCGGGCAACATCGAGCCCGGGACCACCGGGGTTGCGGTTGCGGGATATGACCTGCGCATCGTGGACGAGACCGGCCAGGACGTTGCGCCTGGAACGCCAGGGACCCTGCTGGTCCGCGGCGATTCCACCGCCACCGGGTACTGGTCACGCTACGACGCTTCCCGGCAGGTCTTTCAGGGCGAATGGTTGCGCACCGGCGACACCTACGTCCTGGATCGGCAAGGCCATTACACCTGCCTGGGCCGGACCGGCGACATGTTGAAAGCAAGCGGAATGTGGGTGTCACCCGGCGAGGTCGAATCACGGCTGCTCGCTCATGCCGCCGTTTCGCAAGCTGTTGTCGTCGCGGCGACAGATCATGACGGCCTGGAGAAGCCGGTCGCGTTCGTTATGCTGCGACCCGGCGGTGTCACGACCGAACACGATCTGATCGAATTCTGTCGAGAAGGCCTGCCGTCATTCAAGAGACCCCGCCGTGTCGTTTTCGTCGAGGTGTACCCGACCACTTCGACCGGCAAGGTCCGACGCGTCGAGCTGCGCGAGATGGCGGTCGGCCTGCTCGACGCCGGTCACCCGACCGCAGTCTGAAGAGGAGACCAGCCATGCCGAACGTGACCGCCGCCTGCATCGATGTTGCCGTCCGGTCATGACGGTTTATGCCCTAGGTGACCTGACACCAGAGATTCACTCGGCAGCCTATGTTCATCCCGACGCGACGATCATCGGTGCGGTGACTATCGGCGCGCAGGCATCGATCTGGCCGGCGGCGGTATTGCGCGGTGACTTCGGGCGGATCGAGATCGGCGAACGGACGTCGATTCAGGATGGCACCGTCATCCACAGCACCGAGCGCTGGCCGACCATCATCGGGCCGGACTGCGTCGTCGGGCACAACGCGCATCTGGAGGGGTGTCGAGTCGGTGCCGGCTGCTTGATCGGTTCGGGGTCGATCGTCCTGAACCGTGCAGTGATCGAGGCCGGAGCCGGGGTCGGCGCCGCGGCGCTGGTAGCGGAGGACACCGTCGTGGTTACCGGGCAGGTCGCCCTCGGCGTTCCCGCCCGGCAGCGGCCTGCCCCTGATCTCAAGGCCTGGATCGCCGAGGCCGTCGATGAGTACGTCGGCGTTGCCGAACGCTTCCGCACCGAACTCCGCCGGATCGACTAGGGCGGTCCTCGGTCCTCGGTCGGTCCTCGATCGTCGGTGCTCGGTGCTCGGTGCTCGGTGCTCGGTGCTCGGTCCTCGATGCGTGGGGACGGTTGGCGTGACTGGTCAGGCTCCGGCGGCTGTGACGATGGCGTCGGTGGCGAACCCGGCGATCATGCCGACCAGGAGTCCGTAGGCCAGCAGGTCAGGTCGGCGGGCACGCGCGGCGACGCCTAGCAGCTGGCAGACCACGTAGATGATCGATCCGGCGGCCAGCGTGAGGAATATGACGCTGACGGCTTCACTGGTGAAGCCGTGCCCGACTGCAGTCCCGACGAAGGTCGGGCCGCCGCCGATCAGAGCCATGCTGAGCAGGAAGGCCCAGCTGGGCCGGCGGAGTGTTCCGTCGCCGTCGAGATCCGCGGCCAACGGTGCGACGATGCCGAATCCTTCGGTCGCGTTGTGCAGTGCAAATCCGATGACGAGCAGGGTGGCGAGCGCAACTTCATTACGGGCCGCGGATTGGCCGATGGCGAGGCCTTCAGCAAAGTTGTGCAGGCCGATGCCTACAGCGATGAGTAACGCCAACCGTCGTGCGGGCGACCAGGTCGCGATGCCAGATCGTCTGGGCGGGCTCTCGTTCACAGACATCGCACCCGGGCCGCCAGGGTTCCTGGTCCGGGCGGCCCGGTTCAGGTACCGGTCATATGCCACCAGACCCAGCATCCCGACGGCGAGGCCGAGCACGAAGAGCGATCCGTAGCCGTAGACGGGCCCGAGGCCGCCGGTGTGTGCGTGCGCGGCTACGAGGGCGCTGTCGATCGGCTCCCATGCGTGTGAGAGAACGTCCCAGACCAGGAAGAGCAGGATGCCCACGGCGATCGCGTTCAGGAACAGCTTCAACGTCGGCATCGGGCGTCGAAGCCGGCCGATGGGCAGGCCGATCACGATGGTCACGCCGGCGATGAAGCCGAGCAGCAGCGTCTTGGACAGATCCATGAAAGTCGCATCTCCCAGGTCGGTTTAGGTAAGCCTTACCTAAAGGGTGCCTGGAAGGCAAGTTCGGTGTGTCGGAGAACTGATTGATCAGCGGCGCAGTTGCGGTGTCAGGCGATGAATTCCTCCACCACCGACCACAGCTGTGGCGACGCAAAGATGTTGTAGTGAGTAAGTCCGGCAAGGATCGCCAGTCGCATCTCGTTGGGGGTCGTTCCGTCCCAACTTCCGTCCTCGAGGCCGCCGCCGAGCAGTGCGTAGAACTCCGCTGCGAAGGAGACCGGGACGCTGTCCGCGTCGGCGAAGACGAGGAGGGTCGGCATCGTGAGT
>DASXHV010000158.1:0-12165 GCA_036488285.1 Jatrophihabitans sp.
CAACCAAGAACTCCTCCAGGCCCCGTTCGGGATGTCCGGGCAACGTCGCGTATCGGAACCCGGCCGAACGGGTCTCCTCGACAACCCGAACCACCCGGCACGGCGCCAGGATCTGAACCGGTCCAAGCGGCATGCCGGCAACCACGTCGGTGCCGATCTCGGCTCGGGGCGTGCTCGGAGTGATCCTCAGCCCGGCGTCACGATGCATCTGCCAGGTCATCACCTGCTCCGCTGCCGCGGCGAACACCGCATCGCCTTGACCGATGTCGGCGATGCGCTCGACCTGATGAAATCCCGGCTGGCGCGACATCGACGTCAGCGTGCAGGTCGGTTGCCGCGCTGACGATTGGACCAGCAGCGCCTGTGCGGCACGGTCGGTACCGCGTCGACTCAGTTGCATCCAGCCCTCACCCCCGGCATGCTCAGATCCAGCTCACCCGGCCGTGCAGCGCGGCGTAGCCGACGAAGCTCACGATGTCGATGACGCTATGCGCGACGATGAGCGGCAGCACCCGGCGGGTGCGAGTGAACCACCATCCGAAGATGGCGCCCATGATCAGGTTCCCGACGAAGCCACCGATGCCCTGGTACGTGTGGTAGCTGCCCCGAACGACCGCGCTGAGCAGCACCGCCTTCCACGGCGTCCAGTTCAACTGTCGCAATCGGGTCAGCAGGAAACCGATCATCACGATCTCCTCGAGCACCCCGTTCTGGATACCGTCCAGGATCAGGATCGGGTACCGGTACCAGATGTCGGCAAGCCCGGACGCGCTGATCTGGGCGTTGATGCCGAGATGCCGGGCCAGTGCCACCAGGCCGAGGCCGGGGATTCCGATCACCGCGGCGAACCCGAGACCTTGAAGCACCTCCGTCTTCTGCCGCAACCGATCCAGTCCGATCCCGAACCCCGGGCCGCCCGGGTTGAGACTGAGCAGGTACAGGGCCAGAAGCGCAGGCACCACACCATTGACGACATCGAGCACCTGGTAGGACAGATCTACCCAGGCGCGTGGGCTCTGGGCTCCGTTCAGGGTCGCGACAGCGCCACGAAAACCACCGCGGGTCTGAATATCGGCGTAGTTGATCAGGGAGCTGATCGCCGAGATGCCCAGCGACACGCCGAGCAACAGCAGTACCTCGAGCCCGTGGTGGGTGCGGGCGGAGGTTTCAGGCTTGAGCGCGCTGACGCTGTTTCTGTTGCGGTCGCTGTCGAATGTCACGTAGGTAGTTTGGCGGCATTCCCAGCCTGGCGGTACCTCAGTGAGATGTCGTTACACGCTTCGCAGGTTTCGACCGGCACGAGGCCGACTTTCATCAGGTAACCGAACACGATGCAGCCCAGGCAGACCGCCAGGATCGACTCGAGGCCGGCCGCAACCACGATGAGGGCAAGCAGCACGTTCGTCACCGCGGTGGCCCCGAAGCCGAACCAGGCGATCGCCGCGGCGCCGGTGACGGTCAGGCCGATCGCCTGCGCGAATCGCTTCGGCGGCCCGGCGACCAGTTTCGCGGCGCCAAGCCGCGGCGCCACCACTCGGGTCGCCAGTTGGCCCAGCGGGCTGAGCGTCGGCCCCGACAACACGCGCAGCAGGAAGCCGGCCGCCAGGATCGCAGACAGCCACAGCCATTGGGTGGCCAACGCCACAACCGCGATGACGAGGACGCCGGCAGCCACCGTCCGGGCGGCCTTCTCGTTCACCGGGTTGGGGAAGCTGAAGACGTCACTCATGCTGTGCACAACGAATGACGGCGCTCTAGGTATTCCTAGCTGTATTCCTACCTGTATTCCTAGCTGTATTCCTAGCTGTGCTGTGGAGATGGCTGAGATACCCCACGATGAGCGAGCACAGCCGGATGTGTTGCGCCGACCTCAGAAGACGACTACCGAACGAAGCACGTCACCGTGGTGCATCTTGTCGAATGCAGCCTCGATGTCGGTGAGTCCGATGGTTTCGCTCACGAACTTGTCCAGGGGCAGTCGCCCTTGCAGGAAAAGGTCGATCAGCATCGGGAAGTCCCGGCTCGGCAGGCAGTCGCCGTACCAGGACGACTTGAGCGCACCGCCCCGCCCGAAGACGTCGATCAGTGCAAGCTCCAGGACGGCGTCCGGGGTCGGCACGCCGACAAGAACCACGGTGCCGGCCAGATCCCGGCCGTAGAAGGCCTGCTGATAGGTCTCGGGCCGCCCGACCGCGTCGATCACCACATCGGCGCCGAATCCGTCGGTCAGATCCTGGATCGCGGTGACCACACCCTCCCGGTCCAGGCCGGTGGAGTTGATGGTGTGGGTGGCACCCAGCTCGGCAGCAGAGGCCAGCTTTCGGTCGTCGATGTCGATTGCGATGATCCGGCGTGCCCCGGCCAATCGGGCCCCCGCCACCGCTGCGGCGCCGACCCCGCCGCATCCGATCACAGCTACCGAGTCACCGCGCGTGACCGCACCGGTGTTGATCGCGGCACCGAGGCCTGCCATCACGCCGCAGCCCAGCAGCCCGGCAACGGTTGCCGGTGCCGCGTCGTCGACCTTGGTGCATTGCCCTGCCGCTACCAGCGTCTTTTCGGCGAACGCCCCGATGCCCAGAGCAGGCGAGAGCTCCGTGCCGTCCTCGGCGAGGGTCATCTTCTGCGTGGCGTTGTGGGTGTTGAAGCAGTACTGCGGCCGTCCGCGGCGACAGGAACGGCATTGCCCACACACGGCGCGCCAGTTCAGGATGACGAAGTCGCCCGGCCCAACCTCGGTGACGCCCGGGCCGACCGACTCAACCAATCCGGCTGCTTCATGTCCGAGCAGGAAAGGGAACTCGTCGTTGATGGCGCCCTGCCGGTAATGCAGATCGGTATGGCACACACCGCACGCCTGGATGGCCACCACGGCCTCGCCCGGGCCCGGGTCCGGAACATTGATGG
Organism: Jatrophihabitans sp.; assembly: GCA_036488285.1. GTDB lineage: Bacteria > Actinomycetota > Actinomycetes > Mycobacteriales > Jatrophihabitantaceae > Jatrophihabitans_A. Next base: position 2,908 of record DASXHV010000158.1, read on the forward strand.
TAACGAGCTCGACCGGCGCGCCGGCGCTGCGCGCGATGACCGCGCGGACCTGTTGACTCATGAAGCACTCTCTACACGAGTCCGCCGCGAGCTGTCATGCGGCATGCCGGGCAGCAAGTACGCGAGCTGCTAGCCGCGGTCGTCCAACGTGACGTAGGAACGGGTCGCCGGTCCGGTGTAGAGCTGGCGCGGCCGGCCGATCTTGGTCTGCGGATCGTTGATCATCTCGTGCCACTGGGCGATCCAGCCCGGCAACCGCCCGATAGCGAACAGCACCGTGAACATCTTGGTCGGGAAACCCATCGCGCGATACAGCAGCCCGGTGTAGAAATCCACGTTCGGGTAGAGCTTGCGGCTGACGAAATAATCGTCGGACAGCGCGTAGCCCTCGAGTTCGATCGCGATGTCGAGCAGGTCGTCGCGCTTGCCCATCGCAGACAGCACCGAATCCGCGGTCTTCTTGATGATCGCGGCACGCGGATCGTAATTCTTGTAGACCCGATGGCCGAAGCCCATCAGCTTGACGCCGTCTTCCTTGTTCTTGACGCGTTCGACGAAGTGCTTGACGTTGCCGCCGTCGTCGCGAATGGACTCCAGCATCTCCAGTACCGCCGCGTTGGCCCCGCCATGCAACGGACCGAACAGCGCGTTGACACCGGCCGACACTGAGGCGAACAGGTTGGCGTTCGAGGAACCAACCAGCCGAACGGTGGAGGTGGAGCAGTTCTGCTCGTGGTCTGCATGCAGGATGAACAAGAGATCCAACGCGCGGACCACGGCCGGATCGGCCTCGTACGGCTCGGCGGGGAAGCCGAAGGTCATCCGCAGAAAGTTCTCGACCAGGTCCAGCGAGTTGTCCGGGTAGAGGAAGGGCTGGCCGACGGACTTCTTGTACGCATACGCAGCGATCGTCGGGACTTTGGCCAGCAGCCGGATTGTCGACAGGTCCACCTGGTCGTCGTTGAACGGGTCCAGGGAATCCTGGTAGAAGGTCGACAGCGCCGACACCGCCGAAGAAAGCACGGGCATCGGGTGCGCGTCGCGGGGGAAGCCGTCGAAGAACCGTTTCAGGTCTTCGTGCAGCAAGGTGTGGCGGCTGATCCGGTTGGTGAACGCCTCCAGCTGATCCGCGCTGGGCAGTTCGCCGTAGATCAGCAAGTAGGAAACCTCAGCGAACGTCGACTTGTCGGCCAGCTCCTCGATCGGGTACCCGCGGTAGCGCAGAATCCCGGCGTCGCCGTCGATATACGTGATTTTCGAGGCGCAGGACGCGGTGTTCACAAAGCCCGGGTCGAAGGTGACCATGCCGGATTTTGCTAACAGCTTGCTGACGTCCACGCCTGCTGCGCCTTCGGTGGTCGCCACGATCGGTAGCGGTACGTCCTCGCCGGAGGACGGGTGGAATACGGCGGCGTCAACGCTCGTGGCGGTGTCCGTCATGTCACGACTCCCTCGTTAATTCGGATACTTGAAACAGTACGTGGCGGTCCTGGCAGGCCGGCAGCCAGCGGTGGGCGGAACACGATCCGGGCAGCTCGCGAGCGGTCCCAGCGGATGAGGGCGGCGGCAGGGTTAGGGTTGGTGAATGAACGACAGTGACCTGTACGGCGATTCCGTGTACGAAGACGGCGTCGAGGACACCGACGACTTCGATCCGGCGAGTGAACTCACCGGCGAGGATCTCGAAGAGCCGCTGGACACCGGCTACTCGCCTCCGGAACATCGGCCGGCGGCGACCAGGTACGGCACCACCGATCGAGAGCAGGTCGAGGGCGAGTCGCTCGACCAGCGGCTGGCCGAAGAGGAACCGGATACGACCGACGACGAGGGCTCCGATGCGTCTGAGGATCCCCGGGCGGGTCGGTTGGTAGCACCGGACGAAGGCGCACACGATGCCGACGAGGAGGACGAGATCGGCTACGACGTCGGACGAGCGGGAAATGCCGCTAGTTCCGAGGAAGCGGCGATGCATCTTGTCGGCGAGGACGCGCTGAACGAGCAGGACTCCAACGAGGATGACATCGGCCGGTAGCCGCCCCCCGTTCCATGATCATGATGCCGTTTACCCCACTGTGGTCGGGTAAAAGTACTGATGATCATGGGATTTTATTGAACAAAAGTTTCGAGTAGGTGCTCGAGCTGCCGGGCCGGATCGTCGGTTACCCCGCCGTGGATCGGACCGGGCTGGACTACGGTGCTCTTCGGCGCCGCCAGCCAACCGAAGCGCTGCCCGAGGCTCGTCCGGCCTGCCTCGCCGGCGTCGTCGGAACCGCAGCACACCGCCTCGATCGCCTGCATCGCCGCCTGCACCGCCTCGATGTCCAGGTCAGGTGACAGCGCCCGGATCCGCGTCTCGGAGATGTGCCCGGCAGCGCACAGGTAATCCGCAGCCTGGCAATAGACGAGCACTCCGACGTTGATGAACTCTTCGCGGTCGACCCGCGGCACGCACCGCAAGATCAGGTACTGAAAGGGCAGCGTCCGGCTCGTCACGCGGCCGCCTCGCGAGGCAGCCAGGGACGCTCGCCCTCGATGCGTGCAGTCAGGAACTCGACGTACGCATCACGGATCTGCTCGGGTCCGCTCAGGCCGGGAGTGTCCTCCAGCCAGCTGTCGGGCACCTGGTCCAGCACCTCGCTCAGCAGCTGCCGGGTCACCAGCGGTGCAAGTTTCGCATCGGCTCGTCCGACACCCGCGAGATGGCTGATGAACAGGTGATCAGCGGCGTCGTAAGGCTGCGCCGCGAACTGCTCGGGTTCGATGCGCCCGCCGCGCCACCCGTGGTGGAAGTAGAGCGCGGCTCCATGGTCGATCAGCCACAGGGCACGGTGCCAGATCAAGACGTTCGGGTTGCGCCAGGACCGGTCGACGTTGGCGGTGAACGCATCCAGCCAGAGCACCTTCGCCGCCTCGACCGGGTCGGTCCGGAAATGCGGGTCCCAGCCGAACGAACCGGGCAGGAAATCGACACCGAGGTTGAGTCCGACGCTGGCGTTGAGCAGATCCTGGACTTCTTCATCGGCCTCGTACTTGCCGATCGCGGGATCCAGATCGACAACCCGAAGTTCAGGCACCGGCAAACCGAGGCGGCGTCCGAGTTCGCCGACCACCACTTCGGCTACCAGCGCCTTGAGACCCTGGCCTGCGCCACGGAACTTCATCACATACGTGCCGTAGTCATCGGCCTCGACGATGCCGGGCAGCGAACCACCCTCACGCAACGGCGTGACGTAGCGGGTTGCCTGGACCTGGGGGAGCACATCGAGCAGCCTAGGGCAGCGTTGGATCAGCTGGCCGCTCGTTGGGTCAGTGGCGCCGTCGGCGCAGCACGAAAAGCAGGATGAGCACCACCGGGATGATCAGCGGGATAAGGCGTTTGGCGACTGCGGGGCCGGCGGACCCGAGCAGGTCGATGGGTTCGACGTCAGCAGTCGGCGAAACGATCCGCGGTTGCGGCTTTGCTGCTGCGGGGGTGCTCGCCGCTACTGCCTGCGGCGCTGCTTGGTCCGGTGCTGCTTGGTCCGGTGCTGCTTGGTTCGGTGCTGCTTGGTCCGGCGCCGGCTCATCAGACGATGCCACCGCGCTGGCCGCCGACTTGCTTGCCGGCGCCTTGTTCTCGCCGAGTTTGCCCGCCAGGCAGTCGGCGAATTGTCCGATCAGTTTGTTCCCGACATCCACCATCACGCCGCGGCCGAACTGGGCCGGCTTGCCAGTGATGTTCAGATCAGTGAGGACATTGACCTTCGTGCTGCTGCCGTCCGCGGTCAGCGTGGCCGTCACCTTCGCGGACGCAGTTCCGTTGCCTCGAGCGTCCTTTCCCTGTGCATCCAGGACGGCTCGATGCGCGGCCGCGTCCTTCTCGACGAAGCTGGCTTTCCCCTTGTAGGTCAGGCCGATCGGCCCGAGGCGCACCTTGACCGAGCCGGTGAAGTCATCGCCGTCGACGGTTTCCAGCGCGGCCCCCGGCATGCAGGGCGCCACCCGCTCGATGTCCAGCAGCACTTCCCACGCCTGCTCGATATCGACCGGGACGGTGAAGCTGTGCTCGAGTTGCACGGTGCCTCTCTTCTTCAACCAGAATCGACTTCCACGCGAGCCGTCTACGACGTGAGACGGGGACTTTCCGCGCCAAGCGTCAGGCGCCGGCGGCCGTCAACACCGCCCGCCTGGTCAATACCGTCACCAGGTGGTTGCGATAGTCAGACTTACCGGCCAGATCGCTCGGTGCGTTCGTGCCCTCGATGGCCGATGCACTGGCAGCCCCGACCGCGTCCGCCGAAGCGGCGGCTCCGGCGAGGGCGTTTTCGACCGCAGTCGCGCGCAGCGGGGTCGAGCCCATGTTGGTCAGCCCGATCTTCGCTTCGGCGATCGTTCCGTTCTCGCTGCGGACGGCCGCAGCGACCGCGACGATCGACCAGGCCTGGGCGACGCGGTTGAACTTCTCATAATGCGTCGACCAGCCCGCTCCCAACTTCGGGATCCGGATCGCGGTGAGGATCTCGCCCGGTTCCAGCGCGGTGGTGAGGTAATCGAGGAAGAAGTCCCTTGCGGCGATGCTGCGTTCTCCGCTCGGGCCGACCACGCGCATCGTCGCGTCCAGGGTGAGTGCGACGGTCGGAAGGTCGCCGGCCGGGTCGGCGTGCGCCAGCGAGCCGCCGAACGTTCCGCGGTGCCTAACCTGCCGATCACCAACGGTCTCGGTGGCCTGCGCCAGCAACGGCGCATGCTCGCGAACGAGGCTGTCGTGCGTCACATCGCTGTGAGTCGTCATCGCGCCGATCACGATCGCATCGCCGTCGTCTCGGACGCCCTGCAAATCGGCAATTCCGCCGAGGTCCACCACCATCTCGGGGTAGGCCAGCCGCAATCGCAACACCGGCAGCAGGGACTGGCCACCGGCCAGCACCTTTCCCTCGTCACCGGCTGCGGTCAGTGCCTGCACCGCTTCGTCGAGTGTCGCTGGCCGGAAGTAGTCGAACGCCGCCGGGATCATGACAGCTCTCCGTCCGACGACCCGTCGCTGGTGCTGGTACTTGCCCCGCCGTAGGCGACGGTGCCGCCGGCGTCCCGGTCCGACTTTTCGGCACCGGTCGCGACGGCTCGCCAGATCCGTTCGGGGGTGCACGGCATCTGGATGTCGTTGATGCCCCAGGGCCGCAGCGCATCGATGACCGCATTGACCACGGCGGGTGTCGAGGCGATCGTTCCTGCTTCGCCAACGCCCTTGACGCCAAGGGGATTCGTCGTCGAACGGCTCACCGTCCGGTCGGTCGTGAAAGACGGTAGGTCCGCTGCCGAGGGCACCAGATAGTCGACGAAGGTACCGGTGGTCAGGTTGCCGGCGTCGTCATAGACAGCCTCTTCGTACAGCGCCTGCGCGATGCCTTGGGCTATACCGCCGTGCACCTGACCCTCGACGATCAGCGGGTTGATCACCTCGCCGATGTCATCGACGCAGACGTAGCGGCGGATCGTGGCGCGGCCGGTCTCGGTGTCGACGTCGATCGCGCACAGGTGGGTGCCGTGCGGGAAGGAGAAGTTCTCCGGGTCGAAGGTCGCATCGGAGTCCAGGGTGGGCTCGATGCCGTCGGGCAGATCGTGGGCGGCGAAGGTCGCGAAGGCGATCTCCTGGATCGTCTTACCCGCTCCCGGTGCGCCCTTGACGCTGAAGGTGCCGCCGCTGAATTCCAGGTCGTCCGGGTTTGCCTCGAGCATGTGCGCTGCGATGGTGCGCGCCTTCGCGACCACCTTCTCCGCGGCCTGCACGACGGCGATGCCGCCGACCGTCAGAGAACGGGAACCGTAGGTGTCCATGCCCTTGGGCGAGGACTGGGTGTCGCCGTGGATGATCTCGATGTCGTCGAACGGGACGCCGAGCTGGTCGGCCACGATCTGACTCCAGGCGGTCTCGTGACCCTGCCCGTGCGCACTCGACCCGGTTACCACTTCGACCTTGCCGGTGGCCAGCACCCGGATAGCTGCGTTCTCCCAGCCGCCGGCGGCGTAGTCGAGCGAGCCGAGTACCCGGGATGGTGCCAGGCCGCACATCTCGGTGAAGGTGGAGATCCCGAGGCCCAGCTGCACCGGATCCTTACGGGCCCGGCGCTGTTCCCGTTCGGCTTTCAAGTCATCCCAGCCGATGAGTTCCAGGGCGCGGGCGGTCGCCGCCTCATAGTTGCCGCTGTCGTAGGTGAGTCCGCACACCGTGGTGAACGGGAACTCCTCGTGCTTGATCCAGTTCTTGCGGCGCAGCTCGAGCGGATCCATACCCAACTCGTTGGCGAGTTCGTCCATGATCCGTTCGATGGCGAACGTCGCCTCTGGACGTCCGGCGCCCCGATAGGCGTCGGTCGGCGTCTTGGTCGTGAATACGCCGTCGCAGACGAAGCGGTACGCACCGAACTTGTAGATGCTGTTGAACATGAACGCACCAAGCACCGGGACGCCGGGTGAGACCAGGCGAAGGTACGCGCCCATGTCGGCCATCAGGTGCACGTCCAGGCCGGTCACCGTGCCGTCCTTCTTGGCGGTGATCGTGATGTCCTGGATCTGGTCGCGACCGTGGTGAGCGCTCATCAGCGACTCGGATCGGGACTCCGTGAACTTCACCGGCTTGCCGAGCTTGCGGGCCACCAGGGTGCAGATGACCTCCTCCGGGGTGACCTGGAGTTTGCCGCCGAACCCGCCGCCCACATCGGGTGCAATGACTCGAACCTTGTGCTCGGGAAGCGCCAGGGTCAGCGACAGCATGGTTCGCAGGATGTGCGGTACCTGAGTCGATGACCACATCGTCACGCCGTCGCCCATCGGCTGGACCACAGTCGAGCGGGGTTCCATGAATGCCGGGATCAGCCGTTGCTGAATGAACCGGCGCTTGACGGTGACCTCTGCCTCGCGCAGCGCGTCGTCGATGGCTCCGCCGGTGCCGGCTGCTCCCGATTCGAACGCCCAGGTGTAGGACTTGTTCGACTCGGTGTGGTCGTGGACCTTGACGGCACCGTCGGCCAGTGCGGCCTCCATGTCCAGCACCGGCGGCAACGGGTCGTAGTCGATGTCGATCGCTTCGAGGGCGTCCTGCGCGGCGTATTTGTCGCGAGCGACCACCACTGCGACTGCTTCGCCGACGTGGTTCACCTGGGTGACGGCAAGGCTGGGGTGACCGGGGTTGACCATGTCAGCAGTTACCGGCCACGCGCACGGGATCACGCCTTGGGTTTCGGCGAAGTCCTGACCCGAGAAAGCTGCCACGACGCCGGTACGAGCCAACGCGCCGGACACGTCGACCCTGGTGATCTTCGCGTGCGCCATCGGACTACGCAGGATCGCCAGGTGCAGCATCCCGGGCAGAGTCATGTTGTCGGTCCAGGTGGTCCGCCCGGTGATCAGGTGGGCGTCCTCCTTGCGCTTGCGAGCCTTGCCGACCTCAGTCACCGGACGGTCTTCCAGCGTTGTCATAGTGAGGCCTCCGTCGCTGATCCGGACATCGTCCTACCGGCGGCCTGGACCGCCCGGACGATGTTCTGATACCCGGTACACCGGCAGAGGTTTCCTTCGATGCCCTCGCGGACCTCTTGCTCGCTGGGGTTCGGGTTCTCCCGGAGCAGATCGCAGGCGGCCAGCATCATGCCGGGCGTGCAGAAGCCGCATTGGAGCGCGTGTTCGTCGTGGAATGCCTGCTGGATCGCGTGCAGAGATCCATCGGCGGAGGCCAGCCCTTCGACCGTCGTGACTGTCGAGCCGTTCGCCTGCACGGCAAGGACCGAGCAGCTCTTGACGCTCTTGCCATCCAGCAGCACGGTGCACGCACCGCAGTTGCTCGTGTCGCACCCGACGACCGTGCCCACCTTGCCGAGCCGTTCTCGCAGGTAGTGCACGAGCAACAGCCGCGGCTCCACTTCGTCGGAATAGTCAACTTGATCGACGGTGACGCTGATCTGAGCCATCGGCCCTCCCGCGCGCGTATTTGTGCTGTCAATCACAGACAAGCTGTTCGCGGGCGTCTTGGCAAGCCACGGACGCTCATGAGCCGTAGAAGTTTTGATAAACGGGCACTGGGCTACGTGCGAGTTAGGACAAGGCGGCGTTCTTCATCGGACGAGGCTCATCGGACGAGGCTCATCGGACGAGGCCGAGTTTCGTGTCGGGAGCCTCCGGTGCACGATCGCGATGAATCGGGCCTCCCGCAGCTCGCAGCGGTGCGCCGCTGCCGCCCCATCGGTAGGCGATGATCTCCGCGGCGACCGACATGGCGGTCTCCTCCGGAGTCCGGGCGCCGATGTCCAGTCCGATCGGAGCGTGCAGCCGGTCCAGTTCCTCCTCGGTCATCCCGAGTTCGCGGAGCCGACTCAGCCGGTCGTCGTTCGTGCGCCGCGAACCCATCGCTCCGACGTAGGCCAGCGGCAGTCGCAGGGCAAGGTCGAGCAGCGGCACGTCGAACTTCGGATCGTGGGTCAGCACGCACACCACGGTCCGCTCGTCGACGCCGCCCTCGGCCTCGGCCAGGCCGGCCAGGTACCGATGCGGCCATTCGACGATCACCTCGTCGGCCTCCGGAAAGCGCTTGTTGGTGGCAAACACCGGACGGGCGTCGCACACGGTGACCCGGTAACCGAGGAAGGAACCCATCCGCGCTACCGCCGCGGCGAAGTCGATGGCACCGAAGACGATCATGTGCGGTCGCGGTGCGTAAGAGGCCACGAACACCCCGATGTCGTCCACCCGTCGCTCGCCGTCCCGGCCGTAGCGGATCACCCCGGTCCGTCCTTGAACGAGCATGCCTCGTGCGTCGTCGCGAACTGCGTCATCCAGACGCTGGGAGCCGAGCGTGCCGCTGACCGAATCAGGCCTGATCACCAGCCGCCGACCACGCTCGGAATCGGAGGCATCGACGATTGTCGCGACGGCGACCGGCCGGCCCGCATTGATGTCTGCGACCACATCGGCCAGCTCGGGGAAGGCCTGCTGGCTGATCGGCTCGACAAAGATGTCGATGATCCCGCCGCAGGTGAGCCCGACCGCGAATGCGTCGTCGTCGCTGACTCCGTAGCGCTGCAGAACCGGGGTGTGGCTCTGCCGGACCTCGGTGCCCAACTCGTACACCGCACCCTCGACGCAGCCACCCGAGACGCTGCCCACCACTGTTCCGTCCGCACCCACCAGCATTGACGCGCCGGGTTGCCGGGGCGCCGAGCTCCAGGTGGACACCACAGTCCCGAGGGCTACGGTTTCACCGGCCTGCCACCACTCGTGGAGTTGGTC
>DASXHV010000207.1:0-11129 GCA_036488285.1 Jatrophihabitans sp.
TCGGTGAGGTCGGTGATCAGGCGCTGGTCGAGGTTGGTCGCGGGCGTGCCGGCCATGAACAGCTGCCCGACCCTCTGTGCGAAGGTCATCTGCTTGAACACTGCGGTAGCCGGGTCGTCCGGCCCGCTCGGCGTCGGGGACGGCGAACGGGGCGCGGAGGTGAGCGGTTTCGGCGTCGGAGTAGTGGTCGGCTTCGGAATTGTGGTCGAGGTCGGGGTTGTCGTCCCGCTCAGCGCCAGCGACGCGTCGGTCGAGGGCGCGGACGAGCGCGGAATCGGTACCGGCTTCTGCTGGGCGCAGGCGGCCACGCCGAGAATGAGGGCCGCCAAGGCGACGGCACTGAGTGCTGACCTCATCGATCCACCATGCCAGGTCGGACAAAACGTATGCCCGGAGTGCCTCACGGGGGGCGTTGTTGGCACTCCGGGCATTCAACGTCTGGGCGTTGGACCCATAGTTCTCATCGACGTTTCCACACGGCACTTGAGGGGCGGCCCGCACATTTTCTCGCCCTATCTGCAGAGGGCCGCTTCGTGCGCCAGCTCAAGGGACACCTGTCTCCGAGGGTGTCTACGGAGCGTAGAAAAATCCACGCTCCGTAGACCACCTTGAAAATAGGTATCCGTCTCGAGACCACGAGTCCATCTCAAGAGACCACGTGTCCATCTCAAGAAAACACGTTATCCACCGACCGTCAGATACCTGAGCACCGGGTTCACGGATTGGTCAGCGCACCTTCACGATGCGGGGCATTGCCTCACGGGGCGTGAAACGCAGAGTGGTTACCGCTTCGGAATCGGCCCACGCGTTGAACGCCTTGACGTACAGCGCGAAATGTTCGCGGGTATCACGACGGCGTTGCACCTGCCCCGCTTGCTTACGCGCCATGGAGAACATCACCCGTCGAAACACCAGCCGGGGATCCTGGCGGGAAAGCCCCGCGCCATCAACCAAACCCTCGAACCACTCAGAGAGATCTGCTCGCTTGTTGATCTGGGTTACCAGGTAGCTCGCTGCACCTGCCGCGCTCTTGATCATTCCGGTCTCACCGGAAACCTGCTCCCCCACGCTCAGAAAGTCCCGCAGTTTCGGATGCGCCTCGAGCGTCTGCACAATCTGGTGGTTCGTTACCGCGGCCTTGCCGCCCGACCAGCCCAAATCGGGTCGGTTCTCATACAGCCAGACTGTTCGCACCATGGAGGCGAGCATGGTTGAGGACTTCTCGCCCTCGATCGCCAACACGTCAGCGGCGTTACGGCGCTTGCCGGTGTCCAGCACATCGAACGTGCCCTCGGCCACGTCGGTGAACACCGTTAGCTCAACAGGCACATCGGCTTCGATGATCGCCGCGAGGCGATGCTGCCCATCGACCAACACCCCGTTCGTGTCAAAAGCGATTCCCTGATGCGTGACCAGCCATTCACCACGCTGCATGGCCTCGGAAAACGACTGCACCACCGATTTCGACAATGGTCGATTCGTTGTGTTGGCTTGCAAAAACTCCGCGGCCTTCTTCGGAGTTACCGACTGCACCTTGCTCCGCAATGAAATCCGCTCCCTTGCAACGACTGGCCTACGGGGCCGTAGATGTAGACCATGGTCTCATCCCATTCACATTTAAGTCACGCGTAGGTGCCTCTGCCACCGATACACGATCTATTCATCGCCATGCCCGGGGAACCGATCGCGGCCGAAGGACAAGTCGCCTACATGCTGCATGCTCGGCACGAAGGTTGGCGGACAGGCCCCGAGATCGTTGTCCTAGACTCGGACCGCCAGATCGCTACCGCGCCGAAGTTTCGAGCCATGTAGCACTCCCCGCCCTCGTAGCTCAGGGGATAGAGCGCCGGACTCCTAAGCCGGGCGTCGCAGGTTCGAATCCTGCCGGGGGCACCATCTGAAATGTGTTGCTCCGGTTGTGGCTTGACGTTTTGGTTCCGGCTGATGGGCGACGGTGTTCCGGTTGATGCTTGACACCGGTTCCGGCTGATCCTTGACACTCCCTCGATGAGGGAGATTTCAGTGGCAGAGCAGAGGTATCAGGCTGTCCAGGCGGTGATCGGTGAGGGCGCGACGGTCACCGAGGTGGCGGTTCGGTTTGGTGTGTCGCGTCAGAGGCTGCATGCGTGGCTAGCGAAGTACGAGGCCGGCGGTCTTGAAGGACTCGGGGATGGGTCTCATCGACCGGCGAGGCCGGCGACGTGCCCCTTCGCGCTACGCGGTCAGCTCATCCCTTCAGCGCCCCGCCGAGGCCATTGCCCCGCAGGAACGAACGCTGAAAGAGCAGGAAACCGATGATTGGCACCAGGGTCGCGATGAAGAGCGATGCGAGAAACACGCCGAGTTCAGTCTGCGCCTGAATGGTCGGAAGCCGGACCGACAGCGGCTGCTCATCCGGGTTGGTCAGGACCAGCAGCGGCCAGAGGAAGTCCTTCCACGACGCCAGCACCGCGAACACCGAGACGACACCGAGGATCGGGCGCGACATCGGCAGCACGATCGAGATGAACAACCGGAAGCCGCCGGCCCCGTCCACCCGCGCCGCCTCGAAGATCTCCCGGGGCAGGTTGTCGAAGAATCGCTGGACGAGGACCACGTTGAACGCACTCGCACCCGCCGGAAGCCAGATCGCCCAATAGCTGTCGACGAAGGAATGGTTCAGAAGCGGCGGGTGAACGATCTCGATGTACAGCGGCACCAGGAGTACCACCGACGGCACAAACAGCGTCAACAGCAACAGCCCGCTGAGGACCTTGGCATAGCGCGGCCGCAGCACAGACAAGGCGTAGCCACCGGTCGTTGCCACGACGATCTGCGAGAGCCATGAACCGCAGGCAAGCAGCACGGTATTCCAGAAGTACCGGCCGATACGCACGTCGAACCACGCCTGGTGCAGGTTGTTCCAGGCCATGCCGTGCGGGAACAGCGCCACCGGCGAGGTGAGCGTGTCGTTGGTGGGTGTCACCGCCGACTTCGCGAGCCAGAGCAGCGGCCCGAGCCCGATGACGATCAGGCCGACGAGCAGCAAGCCCTGAGCCGCCCCCAGCCAATAGCGCACGGAACGCCGCCGCCAATCGGCAGCGGACAGGATCGCCGAGTCGCTGCCGGCGCGGTCGCGCGTAACCCCTGAATCCGTAAGCAGCTCCGGCTGCGTGATGGTCGCGGGCACCCCCGTGTTGCCCGCGGCGGTTACCCCCGTGACGCCGGTGCCGTCCGCGGCGCTCAAGAGCTGCTCCACTTGCGGGTCGCCCGCGGCGGTTACCCCCGTGACGCCGGTGCCGCCCGCGGCGCTCACGAGCTGCTCCACGCTCGGGTCGCCCGCAGGTATACGAGCGACAGCAGCGCGAGGAAGCCGGCCAACATCAGGCTCAATGCTGTCGCCGAACCGTAGTTGCCGCCGAGGCTGTTGCCGAACGCGTAGTTGAAGATCATCAGAAGCACGGTTGTGGTCGAGTTGTTCGGCCCCCCGGAGGTGAACAGGTAAGGCTCGAGAAAGACCTGAGCCGTTCCGAGGATCTGCAGGATCATCGTCACCAGCAGCACGCCACGCAGCTGGGGCAGCGTCACATGCCAGACCTTGTGCCACACTCCTGCCCCATCGACAGAAGCCGCCTCGTACAGCTCGCGGTTCACCCCAGTGAGTGCCGCAAGGTAGATGATCACCGTGGCGCCGGCGTTGGCCCAGGTGGCCTCCAGCACCAGCGCCGGCATCGCCCAGTGCGCGTCCTGCAGCCAGGGGTACGGCCCCAGGTGGATCCAACCGAGAATCGTGTTGAACGCCCCTGCCGAGCTCGCGTCGTAGAACGTCTTCCACAACAGGACTGCCACGACAGGCGGGATCACGACCGGTAGGTATGCCAGAGCGCTATAGAGACCGCGGAAGCGGCGCACCTCGCTCATCAGCACCGCGGCTGCGAGCGGTATCGGGTACCCGAAGAGTAGGGCCAAGCCGGCGAACTCGGCCGTGTTGCGGATCGCGGTCGGCAGCAGCGGGTCATGGATGACGGTCGAGAAGTTCTGCAGCCCGACCCACTTCGCCGGTTGGACCAGGTTGGTGTGCTGCAGCGACATTGTCACCGTGCGCACGATCGGGTACCACGAGAACGCGCCGAACACGAGCAGCAAGGGCAGCAGGAACACCAGCGTCGTGAGCCCGCCGCCGCGCACCCACGTGACTGGGGTGCGCCCCGGGAACCGCCAGAGTTCCCTTCCGCTCATGTGCATACGTTGTCGCCCTTCTTGCTGTGGCTGGTACCGACTCACCTCGCGCCCGGCGGCTGGTCGGGAGGCCCATGCCTCTCCCGACCACCCGCGGTCCCGGGCGCGCATTTACTAGATCGCGCTACTTACCCTGCGAGATCGCAGCCTGCGCAGCATCGTTGGCTGTCTTCAGCAGCGAGTCGATGTTTGCGTTCTTGTTGGTGAGGACGGCCTGCACGACCGGATCCAGCGCGTGGTAGACGCTCTGCGTCGAGGCTGCGGGCTCCGCGCCGAGCGGCTGGTCGAACACCTTGCTGGTGAACGGCGTCATCTGGTCCTGCGGGACGTTGATGTAGGCCTTGATCCACGTGTTCGCCAGGTCGTACTGCTCCTTGTTGAAAACCGGCAGCGCCGGCACGCCCACCGGCTGCTTGGAAGCGACCAGCGTCTGCGCATTGCGAACGGCCTGCTGCTGGTTGACCAGTGGCTGCTCGTAGTAGAAGTCGATCCACTTCACCGCGGCTGCCTTCGCTTCGGCGTTGGCGTCGGGGCGCACGGCCGCCAGGGTTCCGCCGCCCAGGATCGCGGCGTTCGGGTCGCTCGCCAGCGGGAGCGCCGCCAGGCCGTAGATCGTTGGGTCGATCTTTTCGGCCTGGACCAGATTGGTGTACACGTCCGAGCCGCTGATGTACATGCCGACCTTGCCGGCCGCGAACGCCTGGTTGATGTCACTCCAGCCGTAGTCGAAGCTCGAGCCCATCGAGTTGTCGTTCCAACGCATGTCGTGCAGCATCTGCAGCGCCTGCTTGGTCTGGGCATCGTCGAGGGTTGCCTTGGAAGACGTGCCGGTGCCGTCCTCCATGCGGCCGGCCAAGGCATACGCCACGGTCGTGAGGATCCAGCCCGCGCTGTTGTCGTTCTTGCCCATCTCGGCGTAACCCGCCTGGCCGGTGGCTGCGGTGATCTTCTTGGCGTCCGCGGCGACGTCAGCCCACGTGGTCGGGGGACTGTTCGGATCCAGCCCGGCCTTGGTGAACAGTGCCCGGTTGTAGTGCAACGCCTGCGCATACGCAGCGGTCGGCAGCGCGACTACCTTGCCGCCGGAGGTGGTGCCCTCGGCGATGACGGCCGGGTTGTACTTGCTGAAATATGGCAGCGCCTTGGCGTCGCTCGTCAGGTCGGCGAGCTGTCCGTTCTCGCCAAGCGTGCGGCCGTCGGTGAACGGCACGGTGAACACCGTTGGCAGCGTGCCTGCGGCCAACTTGGCGGCGAACGTGGGCCCGGTCCACTGATACTGCACCGACTTCACCGTGATGTTCGGGTACGCCTTCTCGAACTGCGCCACCTGATTGTTGAACTGAGCCGTCGCCTCGGCGGTCGACCCGGGGATGAGGGAGGCCACGCTGATCGTGACCTTCGCATTCGGGTCGGCCGACTTTGCCGAGTCACCGGACGTGCTGGCCTTCGAGCTGGTGCATGCCGCGGCGAGCAATCCCGCGGCCACGACGACGGCGGTCACCGTCGCGTTCCTTCGCGCTCTGAACGACTTCATCGTTTCTCCTGGGTTGATGGATCGCGGGTGGTTTGAACAGGTCATCGATCTGGGTTGAGTCGCAGCCACGCAGTGGCGTCGCGTGGTAGCTGGCGGCCTTCGAGCGCCGCGCTGGCGATGAGCAGGTCGCCGTCAGCTGGCAGCGCGACGGGGTCAGGACCGAAGTTGACGATGCAGAGCAGGTTCCGGCCGCGGGTGAAAGCCAGAACCTCAGCGCTACTCGGCTGCCACTGCAGCGAACCGTCACCGAGATCGGGGTCATCCCGGCGGATGCGCAGACCCTCGCGGTAGAGGGAGAGCATCGAGTTCGGGTCACGGTTCTCGGCGGCGACGGTCAACGCACCCCAGCCGCTGGGCTGCTCCAGCCAGGGCACGCGAGCGGCAGCCGGGGGGCTGAAGCCGTACGGCGGCTCCTCGCCGCTCCACGGCAACGGCACGCGGCAGCCGTCCCGGCCGGGGTTTCCGCCGCCGGATCGGAAAAACATCGGATCCTGGCGGAGCTCGGCCGGGATGTCCTCGACCTCCGGCAGGCCGAGCTCCTCGCCCTGATAGAGGTACATCGAGCCCGGCAGGGCCATCGTGAGCAGCGCGCCAGCCCGAGCACGGCGGTTGCCGAGCTCCGGATCGGTGGGAACGCCGGTTCGCTTGCTCTCGAAGGAGAAGGACGTGTCCTCGCGCCCGTAGCGGGTCACCGGCCGGGTGACGTCGTGGTTGGACAACACCCAGGTCGCCGGCGCCCCGACCGGGGCGTGCGCCGCGATCGTTGACTCGATCGAACGACCCAGTGCGCGCGGTTCCCACGGGCAGGCGAGGTAATCGAAGTTGAACGCCGTGTGCAGCTCGTCCGGCCGAAGGTAGCAGGCGAAGCGCTGGGCGTCGGGCAGCCAGATCTCACCGACCAGCACGCGCGGCGGGCGGTAGCTGTCGGCCACCGCGCGCCACTGCCGGTACACGTCGTGCAGCTCGTCACGATCGATGAACGGATGCTCGCCGGGACCGTGCTCGTCGGTCAGCTCACCGAGCTCGGGGTCCTTGATCAGCAGCGCTGCCGAGTCGATCCGGATGCCCGACACGCCGCGGTCGAACCAGAACCGGAGCACGTCCTCGTGCTCGCGCCAGACGTCCGGGTGGCTCCAGTTGAGGTCGGGCTGCTCAGGGGCGAACAGGTGCAGGTACCACTCCCCTGGGACGCCGTCGGCGTCTTTGGTACGGGTCCATGCCGGTCCGCCGAAGATCGACTGCCAGTGGTTGGGCGGCAGCTCGCCCGACTCGCCGCGTCCCTGCCGGAACCAGAACCGCTCACGCTCCGGCGACCCGGATGGCGCCGCCAGGGCTGCGGCGAACCATGCGTGCTGGTCGGAGATGTGGTTGGGCACGATGTCGACGATCGTGCGAATGCCCAACGCCCGGGCCTCGGCGATCAGCTGCTCGGCCTCCTCCAGGGTGCCGAAGCTCGGGTCTATCGCGCGGTAGTCGCTCACGTCGTAGCCGCTGTCGGCCATCGGTGAGGGGTACCAGGGGCTGAACCAGAGGGCGTCGACGCCCAGGTCACGCAGGTACGGCATGTGCTCGCGGACGCCTGCGAGATCTCCGGTTCCGTCGCCGTTCGCGTCGGCGAACGAGCGGACATACACCTGGTAGACGACCGCGTCGCGCCACCAGTCGGCCCGTGCTGCTCCGCTCACCCGCTGTCCCCCGTTTGCTTGTGGCCGGGATCACCAGGCCGAGTGACGGGAAGACTACGCATACATGACAACGGACTGCAAGACATCTACGAAATCTTGCAGGTTTGTTACTTCTGTTCGCAAGCGCAAGCGCGCCGCACCTCGCGCGTCAGCCGTGGGCTGGCGCGGAGGGAAGAAGGAGTGCAGCGGAAATCGAAAATTCAGGCGGAAACTGGCGAAACCGAAGCGTCAGGCGGGGACGGGCGGCGCGACCCGGGCAGGACCGGTCGAACCTCGCACCACGAGTTCCGGCTCGAAGATGAGCTCCTCGACCGGGACGGCGGAGCCCTCCATCTGCCCGGTCAGCATGGCCACGGCGGCGCGGCCGATCGCCTCGATCGGCTGGCGCACCGTCGTGAGCGGCGGATCGGTGCAGTTCATGAACACCGAATCGTCGAACCCGACGACCGAGACGTCGCCGGGGACCGTCAGTCCTGCTCGCCGCACCGCGCGGATGGCTCCCAGCGCCAGCGGATCGCTGGCACAGACGATGCCGGTGGCACCTTGTCGGATAAGCCGGCTCGCCGCGGCCTGGCCGCCCTCGAGCGAGAACATCGTCCGCTCGACGAGCTGGCCTGGTGGCGTCTGGCCGAGGCGGCGCGTCGCCGCTTCATACGACGAGAGCTTGCGCAGCGAGGGCACGTGGTCTGGCGGCCCCAGGATCAAACCGATCCGCTCGTGGCCCAAGGACACCAGGTGACCGTGGGCCTGCTCCATCGCGACAGCGTCGTCGGTCGAGGCTCGCGGAAAGTCCAGATGCTCGGCCGCCGCGTTGACGAGAACGACGGGCAACCGGCGCTTGAGCAGCCGGGTGTAGTGCTCGTGCGGGGCATCGGCCTCCGCGTACTGGCCGCCGGCGAACAGGATGCCCGAGACCTGGCGTTCGAGGAGCATGTCGACGTACTCCGCCTCCGACATGCTGCCGGTGCGGGTA
The DNA here is from genome assembly GCA_036488285.1 of Jatrophihabitans sp. Lineage (GTDB taxonomy): Bacteria > Actinomycetota > Actinomycetes > Mycobacteriales > Jatrophihabitantaceae > Jatrophihabitans_A. The sequence continues at coordinate 8,411 of DASXHV010000207.1, forward strand.
CACAGCACGGCGTTGAAGCCCCGTTGGGCCAGCGCCCCGGCGACAACCTCGGCCAGCGCCGGAAAGATCGGGTTCTGCAACTCGGGCACGATCAGCCCGACCATGCGGGCGCTGCCCATCCGCAAATGGGTGGGCCGCTCATAACCGATGACGTCCAGCGCGGTCAGAACGGCCTGGCGGGTGGCCTCAGCGATGCCGGCCTTGCCGTTGAGTACCCGGCTGACCGTGGCCTCGCTGACGCCGGCCTGCTTCGCTACTTCGGCGAGATGGCGTGCCATGCGTCCAGGTTAGGGCAAGGACGCGACCAAACATCGCAAGTAGCTGGCAACCATGGTCCGCTCGCTGACTGGATGGGTCCCTAAGGCCGCGAAACTATTGCGTCAGGGCCCGCCGCATCCGGCGCATCGCCCAGACTGTGGCGACGAGACCCATCGCAAGCAGATACAGCACCGGGACGAGCAGATGGTGATCGACCTGGCCGAGCGCTGGGCGGCGCAGTAACTCGATGCTCTGGTAGAGCGGTAAGCACTCGACGGCGATTTGCACCGACCGCGGGTAGACGCCCAGCGGGTAGAACGTCGTCGCAAACAGGAACATCGGCAGCATCACCAGCTGGATGTACTGCATGTCGGCGAAGCCGCGCAGCAGCGTCACGACCACAACACCGGCCGCCGAGAACGCGAACCCGATCAGCGCCGCCCCGGGCAGAGCCAGCAGGGCCCAGGGCGAGTGGACCAGCCCGACTGCCGCGACGACGCCGAGGAAGCCAGTCGTGACGACAGTGCCCCGTAGCACCGCCCAAGCGACCTCGCCCAGCGCAATGTCCGCGACACCGAGCGGCGTGGCCAAGATCGGTTGATAGATCCGCTCGACGGCCAACCGGCCGTACATCAGGAACGTGGTCTCATTCATCGAACCGTTCATCGCGGCGGTCGCCAGCAGCGCCGGTGCAACGAACTCGGCGTAGCGGACGTGCGGCCCGAGCCCGGTCAGGTGCCCGACCAGCTCGCCGATACCGACTCCGACTGATCCGAGGTAGAGCACCGGTTCGAGGATTTCGGCGAGCAGCAACGCCCAGGTATGGCGGTAGACCATGACGTTACGGCGCACGATCGAACTGCCTGTCGCGTTCATGCGGTGAGCTCCAGGGTGTAGCGGCGGCGACCCACCAGGACACCGAACAGCACGAGCAAGGCCAGGTAGGCCCCGTGCCCGGCAACGCCGGCGGGCGTGACGGTCCCTAGGACGATGCTTCGGCAGAGCTGGACGCCCTGGTAGAGCGGGGTGCAAACCACGATCGCGTGCAGCCAGGCCGGCAACTGCTCGGCCGAGAAGAAAGTCCCGGCGAACATGTACATCGGCATCAGCACGAACCGGAACCCCGCAGTGAGCGCGGCCGGACGCTGCACGGCGACTGCCCACGCTGCCACCGGTGCCGCGAACGCCATGCCGGTGAGCACCGCGGCGAGCCACAATGCCGGCAGACGGGTGGGTGGCACCGCCCCGAACGCCGACGCCACGGCACTGAACGCCAGGGCACTGGTGGCCAGCCGGAACGCGATGAACGCAAGATGGCCCAACAGCAGGTCGTCCGGTTGCAGCGGGGTGGCCAGCGCCGAGCGGTAGTTGCCGCCGGGACGGCCCGACGTGTGCACCGGCCCGGCGGATTCGATGTAGCCGGTCTGCATCATGGCCGCCGCCAACAGGCCGGGCGCCAGGAACGCCAGGTAGCTGTGACCGTGCAGATAACTGCTGTGGTGATCATCGACCAGCGTGCCCAGGCCGGCGCCCATCGCCGTGAGGAACAGCGCCGGGTTGGCGACGCTGATGACGATCGTGCCGCGCCACACCCGGCGGTAGCGCAGCAACCAGTAGGCGAAGGCATCTCGAGCTCGGGAATCGGTGTGGTTCAGCGTTGGCATCGGTCTCGGCTTCTGTGTGGGCATCGGCATCGGCGCTACTCGATCAGCGAGCGGCCGGTGAGCCGGAGGAACACATCCTCGAGGCCAGCCCTGCGAACCAGCGACGTGACCGGCCGCAGCCCAGCCTTGGTCGCGGCGGCAAACGCCGCCTCGCCGTCGTCGGTGTAGCAGAGCAGCCGGTCCGGCAGCACCTCGACGCGATCACCGATGGCGCTCAACCGCTCGAGCGAGTCGAGGTGTGTGCCGACATCGAAGCGCAGCTCGAGCACCTCGCGAGTTGCGTGCTCCTTGACGAGGACTTGCGGTGGCCCTTCGGCGACGATGCGACCGCCGTCCATGATCACCAGGCGGTCGCAGAGCTGTTCGGCTTCGTCCATGTAGTGGGTGGTGAGCACCATGGTGACGCCTTGGCGCTTGAGTTGGTAGAAGCGCTCCCAGAGCATGTGGCGGGCCTGCGGGTCGAGGCCGGTGGTGGGCTCGTCGAGCAGGAGCAGCTCGGGCTGGTTCACGAGGGCGCGGGCGATGGTGAGGCGGCGCTTCATGCCGCCCGAGAGCGGGTCGACCCGGTCGTTGCGTCGGTCGGTGAGTTGCATGAACTCGAGCAGCTCGTCGACGCGGCGTTTGATCTCGGCGCGGGGCATGTCGAAGTAGCGGCCGTAGATGAGGAGGTTGTCGTAGACGGTGAGCTCGGTGTCGAGGCTGTCCTCCTGCGGCACCGAGCCGAGGCGGGCGCGGATCTCGGGTCCGTGGGTGCTGGCGTCGAGCCCGAAGATCTCGAGCTGGCCGTCGCTGATCGG
>DASXHV010000142.1:0-4377 GCA_036488285.1 Jatrophihabitans sp.
ATGTGGCTTCGGAGGCTGCGTAAGCACCCATAACCGGCCAACCTAAGCGCGATCCAACCACTGTTTCACGGCTGATAGAGGGCTGCCCACACGGTTGCAGGCAGACCCGTTGAGGGCTGCCCACACGGTTGCAGGCAGCCCGTTGAGGCTGCCCACACGGTTGCGGGCAGACCCGTTGAGGGCTGCCCATAGCGGTGTAGGCAGCCCTCTATCAGCGCGGAAGGGACCGCCCCGAGGACAGAACTCGCCCCCTCAGCTTGCGCTGATGTATTCGTCCTCGTCGAGGTCTTCGGGATCGTCATCGTCATTGAGCCCGGCCGCGACCCGGTCGGGGTGCAGGAACACGAATCGCTTGTAAGCCCAGAAACGGAAGAGGGTGCCCAGACCGATGGTGAACAGGTTGACGATGTTCATCACCAGGTGGTCGTACTTGTAGCCGAACGGATACGCGAACAGGGCCAGCACGAGTTCGGCGCCGATCAGTGCGACGCCGTTGATCGCAAAGAAATACGTCGTCTCGCGACCGAGGCTGGTACGGGCCCGGTGCGAGAACGAAAAGTACCGGTTGCCGAAGTAGGCGAAGGTGGTCGAGACCACTGTCGAGATCAGCTTCGAGGTGAGCACCCCGATGTGGTGGGTGAGCAACAGGTTGTAGATGCCGAGATCGATGATGAGCGCGCCGAATCCCACGATTCCGAACGCCGCGACCTCCTTCATCAGGATGCGCCACGACCCCCGGATGTGGTCGATCATTGAGGTAGACATTGGGCACGAGTGTACGGTGCCCGGCCATGCTCGCGGCGTCGGTTACCGCGCCGATGAGCACAACCCATCACCGTGGCGGCAGCGGGATGAACCCCGAGGTGCGCCCCATGTACTCGCGATATCCGGGCCGTTGGGCCATCGAGCGTTCGAGCACCTTCTTGCCCGATCCGAAGGCCAGTAAATACACCATGCCGGCCGGCGAAAAAAGCGTCAGAACGCCGGGCCAGCGTTCGGCGGCCACACAGAAGATTCCTATCCACACGCACGCGTCACCGAAGTAGTTCGGATGCCGCGTGTAGCGCCACAGCCCACGATCCATCACACCGCTGGCCGCACCACGCTTCTTGTCCGCCTTGAACCGTTCAAGCTGCCAATCGCCGATTGCCTCGAAGGACAACCCGACCAGCCAGATCAGCACGCCGAGATAGGCCAGCACTGACGGTGGGCCAGAGCAGAACATGCTGACTTGCACCGGCATCGAGATGACGAACGCAAGCAGACCTTGCAGCCCGTACACCACGGCGATGGTCTGCAACTTGCCACGGCCGCGCAGCATCTCGGCGTAGCGAGGATCCTCACCCGCTCCGACCGACCGGCGGCCGATGTGCACCGCCAGTCGCAGTCCCCACACCAGTGTCATCAGCAACAGCAGCCAGCGCCGTGTTGCGTTACCCTCGCCCGCTGACTGCACGAACGTCACGACCGCCACAGCTGCGAACAACAGACCCCACGCAGCGTCGATCACACTGTGCTTGTTGGCGATTCTGCTGATCGCGTAGGTGATTGCAAGCAGCGCCAACAACGCAACAACCGACCAGAGCAGGTTCGAAGTGAACGCGTCACCGGCGAAGCCACCGCCTACCGTGCGGTGGCCGGCAAGCGACTGCTTCATCTCGCCGTGACCCAGTCCGGCGTCGGCGGCATCTGCGAGCCTCCCGACTCGTCCGGACGGACCGCAAGGATCTGGTCCACACCCATCCGGCCCTCTTCGAAGCTGAGCGCACCGCCGACCAGATACAACCGCCAGACCCTGGCCACCTCTTCGCCAACCATCGCCACCGCGTCGGCGTAGTGGCTCTCGAACGTCTCCAACCAGCCGTACACGGTCCTCACGTAGTGCTCTCTCAGCGCCTGGACGTCACGGATCTCGAAGCCCGTTCGCTCGAGAAAACCGAGGGTTTCGCTCATCGGGCGCATATGCATGTCGGGCGCGATGTAGTTCTCGATGAACGCGCCGCCGCCCGGCGCGGCGTCGGAGCGTCGCGACATCTGCTGCAACAGCAGCCGGCCGGCCGGCTTGAGGTGCGCGTACAGCGTCGAGACGTAGGTCGGGTAGTTGTGCTGGCCTACGTGCTCACCCATCTCGATCGAACTCACCGCGTCGAACGGCTTCTCACGCAACGCGCGGTAATCCTGCACCCGAACCTCGACCCGGTCGGTGAGATTGCGTTCGGTCGAGTTTCGCCCTCTGCGCATTGGCCAAACTCGTTTCAGGCGTCTCGTAATACGCACACGAGTAGGCCATCGAGTCATCGAGGATCAACGAGTAGAGCTCGTTCGACAAGTCGTAGTGGTGCGCGATCGCGGCACGATCGCGCGCCCGCGAGTGTTGGGTCCCGGACAGCTTGGCCTGAGACGAGGGCACCGTCGGGCGCAGGCCGATGGCGCCGAGCCGAACGGCGAGCAACGCTGCGCCGATCTTGTCACGCAGGCTCAGATCGAGCTGTGCGGAGCCGGTGGCTCGCGCGTGTTGCCAGACCTGGCGCAGCCCATCGGCGAGTTCGCCGGCGCCACCGGGGACGTCGATCTCACCCGTGACGTAGGCCTGTGCCATGCCCAGTTCGTTCGGCTCCCACAGCAGCCGGCGCAATGCCTTGCGTGAGTTGAAGGCAAGTACCGGCGCATCAACCGGGCCCGCTTCGCCGCCGTCCCAGGCGCGGATCCGGATCGGCACGGTGCCGCCGAGCAAGGGCTCGACCAGCGCGGCCAATCTGTCTGCGGTCTTCATGTTCGGCTATCTCCTTGGTGGTCGGAAACCGTGCAATGTCGGCGGCGGTGGGGCTACGCCGGCTTGGTGAATCCGAACTGAACAACATCGAGATAGCGCGACCGGAATCCCGCTTCGGAATAGGCCAGGTACAGCGACCACATCCGCCGGAACACCTGATCGAAACCTAGCGCGTCGACCTCGGCCGCCCGGGACTCGAAAGTATCCCGCCACCGCCGCAGGGTCTCGGCATAGTGCAGCCCGAACGTGAACTCCGAACTCATCCGTAGTCCCGCCGCGTCGACGTTCTCCCGGATCGATCGCACCGATGGCAGATGCCCGCCTGGGAAGATGTACTTCACGATCCAGGTGTAGGTGTTCAGGGTCGCGATCATCCGGTCGTGCGGCATCGTGATGGCCTGCAGACCGACCCGACCGCCTGGAACCAACAGCCGCGCTATCGAACCGAAGTATTCGTCCCAGTGATTGGCGCCGACCGCCTCGATCATCTCCACGCTGACCACCGCGTCGAAGGTGCCCGACACCTCGCGGTAGTCCTGCAGCCGGACGTCGACCTGATCGGCGTAGCCGGCCTGCTGAACCCGCTTTCTCGCCAGCTCGGCCTGCTCGGTGGAGATGGTGACAGTCCTGACTTCGGCGCCGCGGGCGGCTGCCCGGATGGCCAGCTCGCCCCACCCGGTGCCGATCTCCAGCAGTCGCGTTCCCTGGCCGACTGCGGCGATATCGAGCAGCCGGTCGATCTTGGCGTGCTGTGCGTCGGCGAGCGATTCCGAACTGTGGTCAGGGTCGGCGTCGAACAGCGCAGCGGAGTAGCTCAGCGACTCGTCCAGGAACAGCGTGAACAGTTCGTTGGACAGGTCGTAGTGGCGGCGGATGTTGTCCCGTGCCCCGTTGACGGTGTTGTCCTGCGAAGACGGCCGCGCATCCAACACAGCGTTGCGCAGCCGCTGCAATTTCGCCGGGATCAACGAGGCCATCCGGCGGGCCATCACGGTCAGCACGCCGGACAGATCGTCGGATACCCAATCCCCGGCCATGAACGATTCGCCGAAGCCGATCAGGCCCCCGGACCCGAGCCGGGCGTAGAACGCCTCCGGACGAACCAGGTGCAGGCCCGGGTCGCCCGAGCCGCCGGCGCCGTATCGGTGGCCGTCCGCGGTGGTGACCCGAATCGGCAGCGAGGCGACCGCACGTTTGGTCAACCGGCGAGCGACTGCGGCGTGCACGCGCTTATGCGGGATGGTGGCGATGTCCGGCCACCGATCGGCATCGATTGTGGTGTCCGGGGCAACTGTGATTGTCATCGGGACGCGCTTTCGTGATGGGTGCAGGCTCGCGTTGGCTGAGTAGTTCGGGACTGACTGGCCGGACACTGACTGGCCGGAGACTGACTAGCTCGGGACTGACTAGCTCGGGAGTGCGGACGAAGACCCTTTGTGTACAACCGGATTCCATGCCGCTTGATGCTGAACATCACAGCGCGGGTAGCGAGTGGTGCCCGCAGTGCCGACCACAGGCTGCTGGCGAACGTGACGCTGCATCGGGCCGGTGACCGGCCGTTCGCGGCGGTCGTGACCGGACGGCGCCGGCACGCCGATTCGCCC
>DASXHV010000186.1:0-10715 GCA_036488285.1 Jatrophihabitans sp.
CCCTCAACACAGCCCACCAACAACACCAACGCATCCTGCACAACCGCGACGACCCCAACTACCCACCGTTCTAGTACGGCGGGTACGGGACGGCCGGCCAATCCGTCGGCGGCAATGGAAACCGACCGGTGCGCAGCAGCCTTGTGACCCGGCGGCGGGTGGCGCGTACCTCGGCATTGGTCAGCAAGTCGGCCAGACGTTCGCCGAGGTCGTCGGACAACTGCTCGGACAGTCCGGTCAAGCACTCGATCGCGTCGTCCGGGATCGGGTCTCCCGCCCACTGCCACAACACAGTGCGTAGCTTGTCCTCGACCGAGAAGCTGACGCCATGATCGATGCCGTAGATGTGCCGCACGTCGCCGGGCGCAGGCATCGGCACTGACGTCGGCACTGGCAACGGCGTCGGCACTGGCAACCGCGTCGTAGTCGGCAACGGCGTCGGCACTGGCAACCGCGTCGTAGTCGGCAACGGCGTCGGCACTGGCAACGGCGTCGTAGTCGGCAACGGCGTCGGCACTGGCAACGGCGTCGTAGTCGGCAGCCCAAGCAGATGCGAGACCTTGCGGTCGGAGTTGTTCACCACCGCGTCGAACACCGCAATCCGCTGCAGCGTTCGGTTGGCGCCGGAGTTGATCGCGCCTATGACATCGAAAGATTCGTCATCTGCGATCCACAACTGCACCATGCCGGTTCCGAGCGGCCCCTCTCGAAGCACCGTCGGCGGCACCACGTTCCAACCGATCGCCTGACCCACCAGGTACGCCGCAAACTCCCGCTCGGCGAGCGTTCCGTCCGGGTAATCCCACAACTCCCGCTCCCCCGACACCGGCTTGTAGACACAAGCCGCAACGTGGTCGCCGTCGCTGATCCGGCAGTACAGCGTCGCGTTCGATGCGGTGGTGATACGACCCTCGACCGTGACGTCACCGAGCGTGAGCAACACCATCGCCTCGTCGGACGACAGCACCAGCGGCGGGGTCAGTTCGGTCATCGGCGTGCTGGGACGCGGTTCAGGCTTCGGCGCTGACTTGCCGGCGATAGCCGTTGTTCCGTGGGCAGACGTGGCCGGTGGCATCGAGCGGTTGATTGCACAGCGGACATGGCGGACGTCCGGCGCTCACCACCAACCGCGCCCGCTCGATGAACGCGAACGCGGCATCGTGCTGCAGCCGAACGCGCAGCGCATCCGGACCGTCCTCGGTGTCTTCGAGCAACGTCGCCTCGGCATCCTCGACCGAATCGGCAGGCGCCTGCGCCTCCACGACGATCAATTCCGAATCCGCGTCATAGGCCAGTCCCATCGCCGCCACCCGGAATTCCTCGTCCACCGGATTCTCCAGCGGATCGCTGTCCGCCTCGATCGCACTGGGAATGCCACCACCGCTCCGAGCCGCTATCTCGGCCAGCAGCTGCTCCATCCGCTCCACCAGCACCGCGACCTGCGCCTTCTCCAAGGCGACGCTCACGGTCCGCACATCGTCGGAAGCCTGCAGAAAGAACACCCGTTCGCCAGGCTCGCCGACCGTGCCTACGACGAAACGTCGCGGCTGGTCGAAGAAGAAAAGTTGTCGACCCATGCATTCACCCTGCTCTTCGCGCAAGCACTCATCGCTGGATTGGTTCTCACTGGCTGTTCGAGGCCAGCTCGCTGTCCGCGGCCAGCACGCTGGCGCTCGCTGCGATGCTCGCTCACCGTACCCAGCCTAAACGGTGCCGCCGCCCGCGCCGCCGCCCACCGTCGCGTCAGAGGATGCACGCCGCGCACGGGACTTCTTCGGCGGCGGCAACAGCCTGGCCAGGTCGCCACCGACATCATTGCTGAACAGCACGAACGGTCGTCCGGCCGTGTAGCGGATCGCCGACACCGAACACGGGTCGACGACTATTCGTTGAAACAGATCCAGATGCATGCCCAGCGCGTCTGCCAGCACCGACTTGATGACGTCGCCATGGCTGCACGCCAGCCACACCGCGTCCTCGCCGAACGTATCGGCATAACGACGGTCCAGATCCCGGACAGCTTCGACCGCCCGGGACGCCATCGCGGCCATCGATTCGCCACCAGGAAAGGTGACCCCGGCTGGGTGCGCCTGCACGACCGACCAGAGCGGGTCCTTCACCAACGTCTTGATCTCGCGACCTGTCCAGTCACCGTAATCAGACTCGATGAGCCGCCGATCGGTCTTCTGCACCGGTTTGCGGCCGGAACCTCGCTGTGTCGCGGTGACGAGCTTCGCGGTCTGCGCGCACCGTTCCAGCGGACTGGTCACCACCGCAGCCAGCGGGACTGCCTCGAGACGTTGGGCCACCGCATCGGCCTGGGCCCGACCGCGCTCGTCCAACCCGACGCCGGGCCTCCGTCCGGCCAGCACCGGGCCGGTCAGCGCAGTCAAGCCGTGCCTGAGCAACAGGACAGTGGTCATCGTGGGCTCCGGTCCTGCTACTTCGCCGCGACGGCGCCGGTGGCCAGCAGCACGATCAGGGTGGCACCCAGTGCGATCCGGTACGCGATGAACACGAACGTCGAGTGTCGAGAGATGTATCGGATCAGCCAAGCAATCGAGGCCAGCCCGACACCGAATGAGATCGCCGTGGCGACGATCGTCACGCCCACCCCAGGTCCGCTGCCATCGCCGATCTTGCGGGCTTCGAACAGCCCGGACGCCACCACAGCCGGCACCGACAACAGGAACGAGAACCGGGCCGCGTTGACCCGATCCAGGCCACGGAACAGCCCGGCCGTAATGGTGGCGCCAGATCGGGACACCCCTGGGATCAACGCCAGCGCCTGCGCGGTGCCGACCACGACGGCGTCGGTGGTGTTGATGTCCTCCTCGCCCCGGTCACGCCTGCCGCTGCGTTCAGCCACACCAAGGATCAACGCCATGACGATCAGCGCGATCGCGATCAGCCACAAATTCCTGGCCCCGGTCTCGATCTGATGGGCGAACACCAGTCCGAACACGCCGACCGGGATGGTCGCCGCGATCAAGTACCAGCCCATCCGGTATTCCAACGAGTGGCGGGCGGACTTTTCGAAAAGGCCCCTGATCCAGGCACTGACGATCTGCAGCAGTTCCCGCCAGAAATACAGCACCACCGCCGCGACCGTGCCGAGCTGGATGACCGCCGTGAACGCAGTGAACGAGGTCTGGTTGATATGCGGGTTCAACCAGACCTGGGTCAGCCGGACATGCGCGGTCGACGAAATCGGCAGGAACTCGGTCAGTCCCTGGACGGCCCCGTAGACCACCGCGTCAAGCGGCGATACAACATCGCTCACTCCGCCGCGCCAGACTCGGCCAGCGCTTCGACGGCGACACGCAGGCTGTTCAGACGTTCTTCCAAGGTTGGGGCAAGGGGCATGACGTTCAGCGTAGTGACCCCAGCTGCCGCGAATGCCGCCATTCGCTCGGCGATCCGCGACTTGGGTCCGATCAGCGAGGTGGAATCGATGAATTCGAAGGGCACCGCAGCCGCCGCGCCCTCGTAATCACGGGACATGTACTTGGTCTGGATCTCGGCCGCCGCGTCCTCATAACCCATCCGGCACGCGAGCTGGTTGTAGAAATTCACGTCCCGGCTGCCCATTCCGCCGACGTAGAGCGACGCATAGGCCCGGATCGGTGCCGCAGCAGCCTGAAGGTCGTCGCCGATCGCCAACGGCATGCCGGCGGCGACGTCGAAGCCGGCCATCGTTTTGCCGACTTTCTCCCGTCCGGCCCTGATCTTGTCCAGCTGCTCGTGACCGAACTCGGTGGAGTAGAAGATCGCCAGCCAGCCGTCGGCGATCTCGCCGGTCAGTTCGAGGTTCTTCGGCCCGACCGCGGCGAGATAGATCGGGATGTGCTCGCGAACCGGATGTACGGTGAGCTGCAGCGCCTTGCCCGGTCCGTCCGGCAACGGCAACTGGTAGTGGCTGCCGTCGTAACGCACCCGCTTGCGAGACAGGGCCAACTTGACGATATCGACGTATTCGCGGGTGCGCGCAAGTGGCTTGTCGAAGCGGGTGCCGTGCCAGCCCTCGGACACCTGGGGCCCGGACACACCCAGGCCGAGTCGGAACCGACCACCGGACAGCGCGTCCAGCGTGGCCGCCGTCATGGCCGCCATCGCGGGACTGCGGGCCGGGATCTGCATGATGCCCGCGCCCAGATCGATGTGCTGGGTCTGCGCGCCGACCCACGCCAGCACGGTGACTACGTCGGACCCGTAGGCCTCTGCAGCCCACGCGCAGCTGTAGCCGAGCTGATCGGCCTCCCGTGCCAGGACCAGGTTGTCCTGGTCGTTGCCCATACCCCAATAGCCGAGATTCAGTCCGAGTTTCACGCCGCTGACCCTAGCGACCCGATCCCGGCCGCGAGCTGGCAAAAGATGGGAGTGAGTTTGTCCGCACATCGCCCAGTCACTCGCAAACTGCCCGCCGCGGCGAGGCGGTGAACGGTCTCGACACCGCCAGGCACTAGATTCCTGCGGGTGGAACAGCGTGCTCTGGGACGAAGCGGACTGAAGGTATCCCGGCTCGGGCTGGGCACCATGACATGGGGAAATGGCACCGATCCGGACGAGGCGGCCGCCATTCTGGTGGCATTTCACGATGCCGGCGGAACACTCGTCGACACCGCGGTCTCCTATACCCGCGGCGACGCGGAGCGGATCCTGGGCGGTCTCATTGCCGACGTCGTGCCGCGCTCCGAACTGGTGATCGCGTCCAAGGCGGGCGTCACCCGGCTCGGCGACGAGCGCACCGTCGACGCCTCGCGGGGCGCCCTGCTGCGCAGGCTGGACGAATCCCTCACCAATCTGGGTGTGGACCACCTCGACCTGTGGCAGGTACACGCACCAGACCCGTCCGTGCCGTCGGAAGAAACCCTGTCCGCGCTCGATGCCGCAGTCTCCTCGGGCAAGGTGCGATACATCGGCGTTTCCAACTACTCCGGCTGGCAGACCGCGCATGCGGCCACCTGGCAGCGTGCGGTTCCCGGCCGGGCTCCGCTGGTGTCCACCCAGGTCCGGTACTCCCTGCTCGACCGCGGTATCGAACGCGAAGTCGTACCGGCCTGCGCTGCGCTCGGGCTGGGAATCCTGCCGTACTCACCGTTGGGCGGCGGCGTGCTCACCGGCAAGTACCGGCAGGGTGTTCCGGCCGACTCGCGGGGTGCCGCGGAGGGTCGCGGCGTTGCCAGCTTCAACGACCCGCAGGTGGTGGGCATCGTCGAGGCGGTGGCGACCGCGGCCGACGGGTTGGCGACCTCCCCGATCACCGTTGCCCTGTCGTGGCTGCGCAGCCGGCCCGGCGTCGCAGCACCGATCGTCGGCGCTCGCACCCTCGGACAGCTGACCACCGCGTTGGCCTCATTGACCGTCGAGCTACCGCTGGAGATTCAACTCGCGCTGGACGACGTGTCCGAGCCGTCATCCGGATACCCCGAGGACTTCCACTGAGCGGAGAGCCCCGGTCGCCGGAGGAGGTCTTCACCGCGTTCTGCTCGGCCGGGCTATGGCAGGGGCTCGGCATCTCCCTCGCTGCGGCATTGCCCGATGCCGGCATCCGAACTGCGGACGACGTGACCTCGACCGCGCTGGCCTCGCTGCCGAAGGTCGGTCAGTTGCGCGCCGGACGGCTGCTGTCGTCGTTCATCGCGGCCCAGCCTGCGTACGAGATCGTCGAACTACTGCTGAGCGCGGGCTTACCGGCCCGGCTCGCCGGACGTGCCGTGGACACCTTCGGCCCGGGCGCGCAGCGGCTGCTGAAGGACGACCCGTGGCGGCTGTTGCAACTTGTCGGAGTAGAGGTCGCCGACGCCGATTCCCTTGCCAGGGCAGCGATTCCCGGTGTGCTCCAGTCCGATCCGCGTAGATCGCGAGCGCTGGTGGGCTACGTGCTGGCCGCGGCTGCCCGGGAGGGTCACACGGTCAACACCGTGGACCAGGTGATCGACGATCTGTCCTTGCTTCGGGTCGCCGATCCGCGCCAGGCGATCTCCGATGCCTGCGCCGGCGATGAGGTGGAACCGGTGGACAGCGTTGTCGAATCGATGCTGGCGCTGCGCAGATACGCCGATGCCGAACGCGTCATCGCCGAGTCGATCCATCGTCTCGACGACTCCGCCAAGCTGATCGGCAAGGCCCGGGCGGCCAAACGCCGTCGTAGCTCGACGACCCCGCACATCGACCCGGACGGGCTGGACTCGGTGCAGCGTCAGGCCGTCGACAATGCACTCCTGCACGGTGTCAGCGTGATCACCGGTGGCCCCGGAACGGGCAAGAGCCGCACCGTGGCGACCGTGGTGAGGGAGGTCGAACGCGCGGGTCACTCGGTGGCGCTGGCGGCGCCGACCGGTCGCGCGGCAAAGCGGCTGGCTGAACTGTGCGATGCCGAGGCGATGACAATCCACCGGCTACTCGGCGTGCAGCCGCGTTCCTCGGCAGGCGAGGACGGCACCACCACGCTGGACTTCTCGGCCGGCTTCGCCCGGGGTACGGACTGGCCGTTGGATCAGGACGTCGTGGTCGTAGACGAGGCGTCGATGCTCGATGTTGAGTTGGCGGCGGCCTTGTTGAAGGCGTGCGCGGACGGAACGCACCTGTTGTTCGTCGGTGACTCCGCACAGCTGCCCTCCATCGGGCCCGGCCAGGTGCTGGCTGATCTGATCTCGTCCGAAGTGGTGCCGGTGGTGGAACTGACAACCCTGTACCGGCAGGACGCCGGAGGCGCGATCGCGCGACTCGCGACCGCCGTACGTCGTGGTGAATTGACCAGCGTCGATTCCCCCGACCGCGAAGTGGTGATCGTCCCGGCGCGCGGTTCGGCTGACTGCGCGCACCGGGTGGTGCAGTTGATGACTGATTCCATCCCGCGCGCGCTGGACATCCCGGTCGAGCAGGTGCAGGTCGTGACCCCGGTGCATCGTGGACCGGCCGGAACCCTGGAACTCAACGCAGCCTTGAAGGCAAAGCTCAATCCGGGCCGGGGTGGCAAGTCAGCCGGACGCTTCGATCCCGGCGATCGGGTGGTCGCGACCGCCAACCATCTCGAGGCCACCCCTACCGGGTTCGCCAACGGTGAGGTCGGCGTGGTCATGAAGGTCGTGGACCGGGTCGTCACGATCGACTTCGGCTCCGGTCCGGCGGACGTGACCGGGAAGATGCTGGCAGACATCAGCCACGGCTGGGCCATCACGGTGCACCGGGCGCAGGGTTCGGAGTTCCGTGCCGTGATCGTCGTGCTGCCGCCCGAGGCGAGCCGGATGCTGTCCAGGCCGCTGGTCTACACCGCCCTGACCCGTGCCAGGCAGCATCTGTCCGTGGTGCACGGCACCGGTCCGGCGCTGGCTCGTGCCGTCCGGGATGTCGGTTCCAAGCCCCGCCGGACCGCGCTGCGCGATTTCCTGCTCTGACAACTGTTCGGGTTGTTGGTACGGAAGATTCGCGGGGTGAGGAGCACAATCGGAGGATGCCGACCCAGACACAGGCGGACTCCGATCCAGATTGGGAGTACGCACCGCTACGGATCCCCTCGGACGTCACGAGGGTGAGCGCAGCGGTGCGGCTCAGTTTGCATGCCGAGTACGGCGGTTGGGAGCTGGCTCGGGTACGTAGGTATACCGACGGCTCTCGACAGGTGCTGCTACGTCGAAAGCGTCGTCCGGCCGATGCGCTGCCGATGCCGGGTTTGATCGCCTGAGCAATCCGGGCTCCGGTGCGTGGTGATCCTCGCGCCTGATCCTGCTGAGATACCTCAGCAGGTGCGCAAGAACCGGTCGAGTACCCGAACGCCGAACTGCAGTGCCGTGACCGGCACCCGCTCGTCGATGCCGTGGAACAAGGCGGTGAAGTCCAGGTCGGCCGGTAGGAGCAGCGGTGAGTAACCGTAGTTGCGGATACCCAGTTGCGAGAAGGATTTCGCGTCCGTGCCGCCTGACATCAAGTAGGGCACCGGAACGGCTTTCGGATCCTCGGCCTTGAGCGCCGCGGCCATCGCGTCGACGATCTCGCCATTGAAATCGGTCTCGACGGCGATGTCGGAGGTGATGAATTCCCGGGTGATCCCGGTGCGTGCGGTGTCGATGATCTCGTCGATGGTGTCGAGGAGTTCCTGCTCGTAGCCGGGCAGGAAGCGGGCGTCGATGGTGGCCTCCGCACTGGACGGGATGACGTTGGCCTTGTACCCCGCGGAGAGCATCGTCGGGTTGGCGGTGTTACGGATGGTGGCACCGATCATCCGCGCCATGCCGCCGAGGTGCGCGAGCGCGGGTTCCGGGTCGTCCGGGTCGATTGGTAGGCCGGTCAGGTCCCCGATCCGGACCAGGAATTCCCGAACGGTCGGCGTGACGTGGACCGGAAACTCGTGCTCGCCGATCCGGGTGACGGCGCGGGCGAGGGTTGTGACGGCATTGTTGTCGTGCACCATCGAACCGTGTCCGGGCCGGCCCTCGGCGCGCAGCTTCAGCCAGGCCAAACCCTTTTCGGCGGTCTGGATCAGGTAGAGCCGCAGGTCTCCCCCGACGGTGACGGAGAAGCCGCCGACCTCGCTGATGGCGTCGGTGCAGTCGGCGAAATAGTCGGGGTGATTGTCGACCAGCCAATGCGCGCCGAACTTCCCGCCGGCCTCCTCGTCGGCGACGAAGGCGAGCACGATGTCGCGTTCGGGCTGGACGCCGGTGCGGGCCCATTGCCGGACGAGCGCGAGGGTCATCGCATCCATGTCCTTCATGTCGACCGCGCCGCGGCCCCAGACGTAGTCGTCCTTCACCTCGCCTGCGAACGGGTCGAGCGACCATTCGGATTTCTCGGCCGGGACGACATCGAGGTGGCCGTGGATGAGAAGTGGCTTGCGATCGGGGTTGCTGCCCTTGATCCGAGCGATGGTCGAGGCGCGGCCCGGTTCGGACTCCAGAACGGTGGACTCGATGCCGACTTCATCGAGCCGTGCGGCGACCCACTCGGCTGCCGGACGCTCCGGATGCGTGGGGTTTGAAGTGTTGATCCGGATGAGGTCGGACAGCAGCGTCACGACCTCTTCCTGTGCCGTCGCAGCGTTGCCCACGTTTGGCTCGTTCTCGGTTCGGGGACCGGCTGTTGGCGTCATGATCCCTTCCTACCAGTGTTCGGAGCGGCCGTTGAGGTCGGCTAGACTCTTGCTTCGCACTCGTCCGGGTGGCGGAATGGCAGACGCGCTAGCTTGAGGTGCTAGTGCCCATGATTGGGCGTGGGGGTTCAAGTCCCCCCTCGGACACTGATGCGATGTCTCGGGACATCGTGCACAGATGTCTCTGGACATAGTGAACACCCTCAGCTTGCTGGGGGTGTTTTCTGTTGGGGTTGGTAGTCGCGGTTGGGGTCGAGTTCGAAGTCGCGCAGCAGGCGCCCGCTGGTGCTCAGGATGCGGACGTGTAGGTCGTGCACGAGCACCAGGACGGGCGTTTGGGCGTGGCGTCGGCCCATTCCGATGTGGTGCAGGCGGCTGTTGTAGCGCAGGGTGAGTTTGCCGTCGGAGTCGATCTTGTCGTGGCGGACGCGGTAGTGGCCATCGACGAGCGGGACGCCGGAGGCGGTCGCTTTGGGCCGGGCGGCGTATGCCTGGGCTGGGGTGCGTCGGTGCAGAGCTCGGTGTGGTCGGACGGTGTTGTAGTAGTCGCGGAACGTGTCGAGCTGGCCCTGCAGTTCGGTGATGGTGGATGCCTGGGGTTGGGTGGTCAGCCATTTCTTGACGGTCTGGTGGAAGCGTCGACTTTGCCGCAGGTCTGTGGGCGGTAGGGGCGTGAGTGGGTGAACACGACGCCGCGGTGGTGCAGGGTGATCTCGAGTTTGACGCGGCCGTTGCCGCGGTAGCGGCCGGTGTAGACGGCGCCGTTGTCGGACAGCACGCTTGCCGGATCGCCGTGCTCGGCGGCGATGCGGCGGTAGCTGGCCTCGACGTCGGGGCCTTTGAACACGGTGCGGGCGGTGCTGGCCAGGCAGAGCCGGGAGTGGTCGTCGAGCCAGTGCAAGATCTCCACGTCGGTGCCGTCGGCCAGGGGCCAGTGGGTGATGTCGCTCTGCCAGCGCTCGTTGGGTTGATCGGCAGCGAAGCGGATGTAGCTGGCCTTGGGGCGTTTGTGGGGCTGCGGGGTGACGAACCCGCGGGCGGTCAGGATCCGCCAGATCGTCGAGACCGCTGGAGCCTGCCCATGCCGCATCTGAAGATGAGCCGCGATGGTCGCCGCGCCGGCCTCGTGCCCGTGCTTGTCGAGGTCCTTGCGGATCTCGATGATCTCGTCCTCCAACACGGCCCGAGTGCGCGACGGGCTGGTCAGCGGACGACGTGGCCGTGGAACCAACCCGGCATCGCCCTCGGCCAGGAACCGCTGGACCAGCGTGATCACCCATCGCCGCGACACCCGGTAGTCGCGGGCCACCGCGCTCTTGCTGCGGCCCTCGACCAGAACGGCAGTGACGATCAGCTGCGGCATCCCCATCGTCCACCCCTTCGCTCAGGTGTGAACGATGTCCCGAGACAGGTGTGAACGATGTCTAGAACTCAGACACCCCCTCGGACACTGACTTGAGCCAGTAAATACTGGACCGATAGCGCCTTCATCCGCTCGATCGGGTAGGACATTCGGTAGGACGTTCGGTAGGACATTGGGCCGGCTCAGGTTCGGTCGAAGATCTGGACACCCGGGAACGGAGGGTTCTATGACCTCCCGATCGGGGTCTCGGAGCCCCCCTCT
>DASXHV010000001.1:0-10304 GCA_036488285.1 Jatrophihabitans sp.
CGCACCCGCTGCCCGCGAGCGGAGGAGATATGTTCCGTCGAGGAACCTCCGCTGCGAGCCTTCGCGCCCGGTCAGCTCGCAGCCTGTCACTTCCCCTTGCAGCAACCGGTGGCCGAGCTGGCGCCAGCAGGAACTGCATCACTGGACTGAGCTGAGCATCGGTGGGGAATCATCCTGCGTTGCATGGGAAAGGTGGGTTGGACTCCGTCAAGCTCAGAAGAGGGACTGGATCATCCCGCGCGAGTTGGCAATATGCTCGCGCATCGCCAACTCGGCCTTGTCAGAGTCGTGGGTGCTGATGGCGGCGTGCAGTTTCTCGTGGGAGAGCATCGCCGCGTGCTGAGCCGGGCGCGCGGAGAAGTACAGCCGCCAGAACCGCAGGTTGTGCAGCAACAGGCGGTCAGCGGCGTCCTGCAGCAAAGGATTGTTGATCATGTGCACCAGGAACGTGTGGAACGCATGGTCGCCCTTGAGATAGTCCTCCCATTGTTCGGTATCCCGGGCTTTGTCCGCGACCTCGATCAAATGCTGAAGATGCGCCAGGTCATCCGGGGTAGCACGCCTGGCGGCGATATAGGCCACACCACACTCGATTGCCTCCCGCGCCTCGAACATGTCGACGACGTCCTTGAGAGCAATCGGAGATACGACGGTGCCACGGCGCGGCATGATGGTCGCCAGCCGATCCGCCGCGAGTCTGGTCACCGCCTCATGAACCGGCATCCGTCCAAGGTTGAGCTGGGCTGCGAGTGCGTGTTCGTTGATTACCTCGCCTGGCGGGAGGCGAAGATCAAGGATCATCTCGAGCAGTTGCTCGTACGCGCGATCGCTGTCACGTTTCCGAGGACCTGCCACGCGGGCTCCTTAGGGGTAGTTATTGGCGACATTCGATGGGGCTTGCGAAACCCGATGGAGCGTAAACCTATCAAGCCGCAGCTGTCAGAATGTCATGTTAAGGCGAGTGATATTGAGTTCGCCAGCATTGCCGCGGCCCGCTCGGTGCCATCATCGGACCTGGTGTTGCTCGGCCGCCGGTGTCCGAACCGGATGCGAACTGACGACGTCGGTCCTGGTCGCGGTAGCCCAAGCGGCAGTGATCTGCTCTGCGGGCGCGATGTCGAACCGGTGACGCATCAGCAGAAGCGATGCTGCGTGTTGCTGCGGGTCGTCGCTGGCCACACAGTCCTCTGCGATGACCACGTAGTAGTCGTTGAACATCGCGTCCCGAGCGGTCGATTCAACACAGCCCTCAGTGGTGCATCCGGTCATGACGACCGTTTCGATTCTGTTGCTGCGCAAGAGCATGTCGAGATTCGTGCCCCAGAAGCCGCTCGAGCGCCACTTCTGGACAACCGGCTCACCGGCGCGCGGCGTACATTCCTCGACGAAATCATGCCCCGGTGTGCCGGGCTCGGTGTAGCGCAGTGGAGGCCCGTCGGCGCGAGCGGACTCGTGCATGCGCATGTTGAATCGGATCTGCGCGGGCGAGTCGCTGAGCCGGTTGTGCAACGTGGTCATCTGGATGTGGACGATGAGGACCCCGGCATCGCGGGCAGCAGCCAGCAGGCCGGCCAGTTGCCCACGCATGGCGGGATACATGCTGAGGTCCAGTCCGAGGCGCGCGAACTCGCCGTCAGGGTCGATGAAGTCCTTCTGCATGTCCACCAGGATGAGCGCCGCTCTGGCGGGATCCACCAATTCCTGGAGCGACGTCAGAACCTGTTTTCCGTCGATCTTTATCACCGAGCCGCCTCCTGGCCAAAGCTGTCGATGCGCGTGCATCATGTGTTATACATTAACCGATCAATCTGCAACCAGTGATCTATCAGGCTGAGAGTCAGAAGTTCTGCCCGGATAGCAGGGAGCGCAACGTGCCAAACAAGGCGAGCACAAAGCTGATCTTGAAGAACGGTATTGCTCTTGTCGGTCCTGAGTTGCGCGAGACGCCGTTCGGCTCGCTGGCGGTGTCCGGAGACAAGATCGTCGGACTCTCGGAGGCAAGCCCGAGTGATTCGGACGGCGTCGTGTTCGACGTGGGTGGCGCCTACGTTCTTCCAGGGCTAGTCGATGCACACGTGCACTTCGACCTGGCCGCGCAACCCGCCGCGTACGAGAGATGGACCGACCCGAATGCCGCCCTCGTCCGGTCACTCACCTGCCTGCACAACGGCCTTGTCGCGCTGAGGTCCGGCATCACCGCGGTTCGGGACCTGGGCTCGGTCGACCGGCTCGTCATCGACTACGCACGGCGCGTGGAACAGGGCACGCTCATCGGCCCCAGGATTGCCGCAGCGGGAAGGCCCATCACGATCACCGGTGGACACTGTGCGCAGTACGGCCGGACGGCCTCCGGCCCGGACGACGCACGGGAAGCCGTTCGTGAGCAGGTCGGGGCGGGTGCCCGAGTCATCAAGGTGATGGCCACTGGCGGTATCTCAACCCCGGGACATCCCGACGCTGCGCAGTTCACGTTGGAGGAACTGACCGCAGCCGTCAACGAGGCACACAACTTCGGACTGCAGGTTGCCGCACACGCCCATGCTGCCGCAGGCATCAGGATGGCGCTCGAGGCCGGCGTCGACACCATCGAGCACGCCGGTTTCGCAGACGAAGCAACCCTGGAGATGATCAAGCAGTACGGCAGAACACTCGTACCGACCGTGAGTGCCCTGAACAACATCGCCGACGGGGCCGGTATCCCGGCCGACACCGTGCACAAGAGCCTGCAGGCCCGCGAGACCTACCGGGCGAACACGGCCAAGGCAATCGATGCCGGGGTCCGCATCGCCGCAGGCACCGATGCGGGTACGGCGCTGAACCCCTTAGGCGGCCTTGTTGACGAGCTGGAGATGTATTGCCAACGCGGTATGAGCGTGGTCGAGGCGATTCGGTCCGCGACCGTCAATGCCGGTCCGCTGGTCCAGTCGCAGGTAGGCACCATCGAAGTGGGCTTTCGGGCAGATCTCCTCGTCGTCGCCAGTGATCCTCGGCAGGATCTCGCAGCCTTACGACAGCCGCTGGCCGTCATCGCTCGTGGGCGTCGCGTTCCGCAGTCCTGGCTCACTGAGACGATCGACGAACTCGCCGAAGTCGTAGCTGGATAGACCTTTGTTCGGATCTTTCATTGGGAGAACTCCGTGATAATTGACATGCACATGCACATCGACGACATCCCCGCGTTGGGATGGAAGATGTCGGCGGCGCAATGCATCGAGCGGATGGACGAGGCCGGGGTCGACGCCGCGGCCGTGATGACGATTGCGGACCTGCCGGGCATCAACCCGAAAGCCTTGGAGCTCATTGCTGAGGCGTGCGGTCAGTACCCCGGCAGGCTATACGGCTTCATCCGGCTCCATCCGTGGTATCGAGAACAGTCGCTGGAGCTGCTGGATCGCGCAGTGAACGAGTCGGGTTTCAAAGGCCTCAAGCTGCACCCGGTGTCTTCGCTTGCGCATCCTTCAGGCGAGGACACGATTGCCTTGATACGAAGAGCCGGCGCACTGGGAATACCCACACTGTTCCACTGCGGCGACGAGCCGATGACGACTCCGTTGTCGATCGAACCGGCCGCGGCCGCTTGCCCGGACTCGGTCATCATCCTCGGGCATATGGGCGGCTACTTCCATGTCGACGAGGCGATCGAGGTGGCTGAGCGGCATCCGAACATTGTGCTCGAGACCTCGGCCACGCCTTATCCCGCGAAGATCCGCGAAGCAGTCGAACGAATCGGAGCAGAACGCGTGATCTTCGGAAGCGATGGACCGGTCAGCTCGCCGGTGCTCGAACGCGACAAGGTGATGATCGCTGGACTGACCCCGGAAGCTACCGACCTGGTTCTGGGTCACAACGCCGCCAAACTGCTCGGAGTCACAGCATGACAATCGACGGATTGGCCTACCTCGGAACGTCTCGCTTCGGCTACGAGCTTGACGCCGAAGCGCTGGTCAAGGGCCTTGAGCGAGAACGGATTTCGGGGGCGATCGCCGCTCCGATGCATCGCGTGGACCACGATTTCGACCGTGCCAACGAGCACGTCGCACAAGCTGCAGCGGGATCCGGCGGCCGGTTGGTGCCGATGGCCCGTGTCGATCCCTGGGACGGCGATCAAGCGCTTCGACAGCTCAACCGCGCCGTGGTTGAACTTGGCGCGCGGGGTCTGTTCCTACATCCGGCTGAGGAGTACTTCAGGATCAACGACGCCCGGGTCCAGCCGCTGGCCCGGCGCGCCGCCGAGCTCGGGATCCCGATAGTCGTTGCTACCGGATACCAGGGCTTCTCAGAGCCGGTGCAGATAACGCAGTTCGCGCGGGCGTGCCCGGAGGTCCCGGTCATCCTCACCAACGGAGGGCAGTTCAACATTTCCGGTCTGTCGCAAACCGATGCCGGCCTCGCCCTCAACCTGGACAACGTCTACGTCCATACCAGCGGCGTATATCGGGACGACTGGATCGCGCTGGTGGTTTCAACGTTCGGCGCCGAACGCATTCTGTTCGCCAGCGCCGCTCCGATCATGGACGTTCGGTACGAGCTGAAACGGGTAGAGCTCGCGCACGTTCCTGACGAAGCGAAAGCGCTGATGCTCAGCGGGAACGCGACGCGGCTGTTCGGCCTCGGAGGTGAGCTGGCGTGACACCGGACATCGAAGCCTCCGCGCGAATCGAACGCCCTGCGCTTGCTGGCCGCACAGCACTGATCACCGGTGCCGCGAGTGGCATCGGTGCAGCCATCGCCGCGGCGTTCGCGGCGGCGGGAGCAAACCTGTGCCTGGCGGATCGATCCGGGCCAGAAGCCCTCGACGCAGTCATCGAGCGTTGTTCGGTGCAGGGCGTCGAAGTCGTGGGAGTTCGCGCCGACGTGTCCGTCGAAGACGACGTCGCCCGGATGTTCGCAACCGCGGAGGCCGAACTCGATCCGATCGACGTCCTCGTCAACAACGCCGGAATACTCAGCGAGTGCCGAGTCCTTGACATGAGCGCTGCGATGTTCGACGAGATGATCGCGGTGGATCTGCGAAGTGTTTTTCTGTGCAGCCGGGCTGCCCTGCCGTCGATGATCGAGCACGGCTTCGGCCGCATCATCAACATCGCGTCCCAGCTGGGCCAGAAGGGTGGGCAAGGTCTCGCGCACTACAGCGCCGCCAAAGCAGGGGTGATCGGCTTCACCCGCGCGTTGGCACGCGAAGTCGGTGCCAACGGGATAACCGTCAATTCCATCGCGCCCGGCCCGATAGAAACGCCACTCGGCGGCGACCTGTCTGAGGAGTGGACACAGACCCTGCGTGCCGGGTTGCCGTTGGGACGGTTCGGCCAACCCGCCGAAGTGGCGCCCACGGCCGTCTTGCTGGCCAGTGATCCTGGCGGAAACCTGTACACCGGGCAGACGCTCGGCCCGAACAGCGGGGACGTAATGCCTTGATCGGACGGGCAATCCTCGTCACAGGTGCTGCGAGTGGAATCGGACAGGCAACCGCGATCGCCCTTGCGGCAAAAGGGGCCTCGGTGGCTGTGGGTACGTTCGCCGCGGATCAGCATGATGCCCAGGACACCGTGGACATCATCCGAGCTGCGGGTGGCGAGGCCGTCTCTGTCGAGGCTGACGTGCGGGACTCCGCGGCGGTCAACCAGGCCTGCCACACCACGCTGGAGCACTTCGGGCGCCTGGACGGCGCGGTGGCGAATGCCGGTTTTCTTCAGCACGCGCCACTGGACGCGCTCACCGACGACATGTGGCAGAGCATTCTGGACGTGGATCTCACCGGCGTCATGCGTACGGTGCGCGCGGCATCGGGGCATCTGCCACCGGACGGCGCCTTGGTCTGTGTGTCAAGCATCGCCGGGGGCACGGTCGGGTGGGCCGGACACACCCCTTATACAGCCGCGAAGGCGGGCGTCGTCGGATTCGTACGGAGCGCTGCCTTGGAACTTGCGGTGCGGGGCGTTCGGGTCAACGCGGTGCTTCCAGGCGTCATCCAATCGCCTCAGTCATTGGACCCGGTCAACTCCGGCGGTGTCGAAGGCCTCGAACGCGCAAGGGCGCGGATTCCCCTTGGCAGGGTCGGTGCGCCGGCCGACGTAGCCGAAGTGGTGGCCTTTCTGATGTCGGATGCCGCGCGCTATGTGACCGGCCAGGCGATCACTGTCGATGGAGGCGTGACGGCAGCGTGGCCCACGTGATTCGCCGATGACTTCCCGGAAGCGGAGCAGCTGATGGCGCCGATCGTTGGCAGGCTCGATGACTGGCTGGACGAGATAGCCGCCATCGGAGGAGGCGACTCGGGGGTCAATCGATTCGCATGGACCGCGCAGCTTCTCGCCGCGTCCGATTGGCTCGTGGTGCGGCTGCGCGAGCTCGGCCTCGAGGCTGAGATCGATGCTGCCGGAAATGTAGTAGGGCGTTGGCTTTCCGGCGATGGACCGGCAGTGCTGGTGGGATCACATCTGGACACGGTTCCTGATGGTGGACGCTTCGATGGCGCGCTCGGCGTCTTGTCCGCGCTCGAAGCGATCCGCCGGCTGAAGGCAGAGGGGTTTCAACCTCGGCGGCCGCTGTGGATTGCGGCGTTCAACGATGAGGAAGGCACCCGCTTCGGCACAACGATGTTCGGCAGCGCAGCGTTCGTCGGCGACAATCTGTCCGAGCTCCGTGATCGAGTCGGCATCGACGGCGTTCGGCTTCATGAGGCGATGCAGCTGAAGGGCTTCGAATTCGACAGGCTGCCTTGGGCACACGCCGTTGAATCGGTCGGCTGCTACCTCGAACTGCACATCGAGCAGGGCCCGCGGATGGAGGCTCGGGGGCTGGACACGGCCGTCGTTACCGGAATCGTCGGTGTCCGCGGCTACCGCGTTGAACTACATGGCGAGCCGAACCACGCCGGCACAACACCGATGGATATGCGACGCGATGCGCTGGCCGGGGCCTCTCGGGTTGTGCTGGCGTTGCGGGATGCGGCGCTGGCCGCTGGTGATATCACCGCGAGTGTCGGGCGCATCGCGGTAGAACCTGGCGGCACCAACGTCGTACCTGGGACCGCGGTCTTCTTCGTCGATGTCAGGGCCGCTGACCGTGCCCGATTCGCAGCGCTCGATTCGCTCGTGCGGGACTGCGTCGCCGCGGTCGCACACGAAGAGGGCTTGACGGCACAGATCAGCGCTACCCACGAACACCCGCCGGTAGAGATGGATGAGCACCTTCAGCGGATGCTAGCCGCGGAAATGACGGCAGCAGGATTGAACTGGGACTCGCTGACCAGCGGCGCGGGGCATGACGCGCAGGTACTAGCGCGGCACGTGCCCAGTGGCATGTTGTTCGTCCCGAGCCGTCGAGGCATCAGCCATTCTCGCGATGAGTTCACGTCTTCGGAGCAACGCGAACCAGGCGTCGCGATCCTTACCAGCGTCCTGCGGACCTTGTGCTCAGCATCTGAGCACGGCCCCACCAATCCCCGTGCCGGGTAGCCGGAAAGCTTGCTTTCGACTTCTGAAGATCAGCAATCAGCGAACGACTATGGAGGTAATCGTGTCGGTTGACGATGCATTGCGCGACGATGCGCGGGCCCTTGCGCCGGATCTCATCGATTTGAGGCGCAGGCTGCACCGACACCCAGAGGTGGGTCTCCAGCTGCCGTTGACTCAGCAGATGGTGCTCGAGGCGTTGGACGGCCTCGGCTTGGAGGTCAGTGTGGGCGAGTCATCCACCTCCGTGACAGCTGTTTTGCGCGGCGCGTCTGCAGGGCCGTCCGTGCTGCTACGGGCGGATATGGACGGACTGCCGATCACCGAGGCGTCGAATCTCGAATACGCCAGTGTCGAAGACGGCGCGATGCATGCATGCGGGCACGACCTGCACACGGCGATGCTCGTGGGTGCTGCCAGCTTGTTGGCGTCGCGTCGGGAGGCGGTTGCCGGTGACGTCGTGTTCATGTTCCAACCCGGCGAGGAAGGTTGGGACGGCGCGGGGCACATGCTGAAGGAAGGCGTTCTGAACGCATCCGGACGGGGGGTGAGTTCTGCCTACGGCATGCACGTGATGGCGTCGATCCCGAGCGGCATGTTTACGACCCGTCCAGGGACCTTGATGGCAGCGAGCGCTGGATTGAAGGTTACGGTGCGCGGTGCGGGAGGGCATGGTTCGGCGCCGCATCACGCCAAAGATCCGGTCTCAGTCGCTGCGCAGATGGTGGGCGATCTACAGACGCTGATCACGAGGCGCTTCGATGTGTTCGATCCTGTTGTACTGACCGTTGGTTCGTTTCATGCCGGAACGGCACGCACCATCATCCCCGATGAGGCCACCTTCGACGCCACCATTCGTACCTTCTCCCACTCCGCTCAGCAACGTATCGAAGTGGAAGCCGTCCGGTTGTGCCAGAACATCGCGGCAGCCTACGGCGTCGAGGTCGACGCGGTATTCACCAGGGAGTACCCGCCAACCATCAATCACCCTGAGCACGCTCGGTTTGTCGAGTCAGTGATTGAAGGCGTTTTCGGCGACGCGCGCTATCAGCTCATGGCTGCGCCACAGCCGGGCGCAGAGGATTTCTCGCGGGTCATCGCCGAGGTTCCGGGGTGCTATCTCATGCTCGGCGCACGGGTGGGCGCTGATTCGGAGTCCGTGCCCGACAATCACAGTCCCCGGGTTCTGTTCGACGAATCGGTGATGCCCGACGGTGCGTTGCTGCACGCACACTTGGCCATCCAGGCTCTGAGCCGAGATGCCTCGCATGAATCGAGTTGACGTGCAGGCTGACTCCGCTTCGTGACGACGATCCGGTGTGGATCAAATCCCCGACCGTAGCCGGGTAGACGGCTACGCCCACGGCCACCGCTGATCCCGAGGATCGCGACCACGGCGGGATCGACCCGCGCGATTCGGTTTCGCAACGCACGCGCGCCGGCCACTAGCTCGTTGGAATCGAGTTCGTCGGCGCGTGCGGTAGCCCGCGCTACCAGACTGGTGATGCCGATGCCGCGAGCACCGTACGGGGACGCCTCTGCGTAACGTTGTGCCTCGGAGCCCGCCCGCTGCGGCCCAGCGGGCGAGTCGACGTAGGAAAGTGGAAACGATGATCCTTGCTGATGGCGTTACAGGCCTGACAACAGTGGAGCAAAGCTATCTCCTGCAGGCTCGGCAGCTGCAGGCGCTCTCCTTCGTCGTGCACATCCCGCTGGTGTGCTTCGGGATCGCGTTTCCAGCACTGATTTTGTTCCTCGAGTGGCGCTACCTGCGTACCGGCGACGAGGTGTTCAAGACACTGGCGCGGCGCTGGACGAAGGTTCTGGTGACACTGTTCGCGGCAGGTGTGGTGACGGGCACGATCCTCAGCTTCGAGATGGCCCTGTTGTGGCCGAACTTCACCTCGACCTTCGGCAGCGTCTTCGGGCTTGGCTTCGCGGTCGAGGGATTCTCCTTCTTCCTCGAAGCGATCTTCATCGGTATCTATGTCTATGGTTGGGACCGCCTATCGCCACGGGCGCACTTCCTCAGCGGTATCCCGATCGCACTGGCCGGCATCCTCGGATCGTGCATGGTCATAGCCGTCAACGGCTGGATGAACCATCCGCAGGGCTTCAGGCTCGTGGCCGGGAAGGTCACCGACGTCCACCCGTTCAATGCGCTGTTCGGCAACAGCTACTTCTGGCATGAGCTGGTGCACATGTACATCGCCGGCTACATGGTGACCGGTTTCCTGCTCGCGGGCTGCTACGCGATCGGCCGGCTGCGTGGTCGGTGGGGCCGATACGAACGCATCGCTCTGACGGTGCCGCTGACGGCCGCGGCGGTGGCTTCACCGCTGCAGGTGCTGGTAGGCGATTGGGCGGCCCGTGACGTAGCCACCGAACAGCCCGTCAAGCTGGCCGCCCTCGAAGGCCTCGGCGCCACGACTCACGGCGCGCCGGTGCATCTGCTGGGTTGGTACACCAACGGTCACGTCGAGTACGGCATCGAGATCCCTCGGCTGCTCTCGCTGCTGGCATTCCACAGTCCGAACGCCACCGTAGCTGGCCTGAACTCGTTCCCCTCCGATGATCTGCCACCGGTCAACGTGGTCCGCGTCGCATTCCAGGTGATGGTGGGTATCGGGTCACTGCTGGCCTTGCTGTCAGTGGTGTTCCTGTTGGTCTGCTGGCGACGTGGCCGGCTGCCACTGTCGGCATGGTTCTATCGGGTGCTGGCTTTGGCAGGGCCGGCCGCCTTCGTCGCCCTGATCGCAGGTTGGGTGACCACCGAGGTCGGTCGCCAACCGTGGGTCGTCTATCGGGTGATGCGCACCGATCAAGCCGTCACCGGCGCCTCCGGAACCC
>DASXHV010000038.1:0-21571 GCA_036488285.1 Jatrophihabitans sp.
CGCACCCGACGCCTCGCCTCACCCGCCCAGACCCGCGCGCTCTACGCCCGCGACAAACACTGCACCTTCCCGGGCTGTGACACCCCACCGGACTGGTGCCAACGACACCACATCATCCCCTGGTGGCAAGGCGGACCCACCAACCGGAACAACCTGACCCTCGTCTGCGGACACCACCACCGCGAATTCCAGACCATCGGCTGGACCTGCGACATGACCGACGGCCTGCCCTACTGGACACCGCCACCCTGGATCGACCCCCAGCAAAAACCCCAACACAACCGACCCGAATGGAAACAACTACTCGGCAAAGCCGACAAACCCGACGGGCGACTGAAACGGTGACTGCTGTCGCTAGCTGCGCGACGAAAAACTTAGTGGCCTGCTATCTGCGCGGCGAAACACTCACCGGCCTGCTAACTGCTAGCTACGCGGCGGAAAACACTCAGTGGCCTGCTAGCTGTGCGGCGAGAACACTCAGCGGCTTGCTAGCTGCGCCACTGCGTCTTGCGGCGCTTGCGGTCGAACAGCAAACCGCCGATCAGGCCGACGATGATCAGGCCGAAGGCGAGCGAGCCTGCCTGGTTGTAGTGCGTCGAGGTGAGCAGCAGGATCAGCACCACCACGGTGAACCAGCCTGCGATCTGACGTCCGGTGGTGAACTCGTGATGCCAGCCCCAGTCTTCCCGGCGCTCATGGCTGGCTTGCGCGACTTCGGCACCATGCCCGGTCGCGACCTCGGAGCCGGTGTGGGCGCCATGAGCACTGTCAGCTGCCACCTGCAGATCACTCCTGTACTCGGACCGACGGGAACCCGTTTGCTCCCAGCATTCTGTCACCTCCGGCAAGCCGCCCTCCGCCCGCCTCGCCCGTTCTGGCCGCCCTGACCCGGACACCTGCAAAGATCCGCGTGGCGTGGGCAAGAATGGCCCCGTGACCAACCCCGGCCCAACGTCCACCGTCCCGCGCCGAATCGTCCTACTCGGCTCAACCGGATCGATCGGGACCCAGGCGCTCGATGTGATCGCTGCCGCGCCGGACCGCTTCAGCGTGGCCGGCATCGCCGCCGGCGGCACAAATCTCGAGCTGCTCGTTCGCCAGGCCGTGCGATGGCGGGCACCGTTCGTCGCGGTCAGCTCGCCGACCGCCGCAACCGAACTCGCCGCGCGGCTCGATCAGGCATGGCCGGCCGACATCCCCAAGCCGAAGGTGCTCACCGGCGCAACGGCTACCGAAGAACTGGCAACCCTGGATTGCGACATCGTCCTGAACGGCGTCGCCGGGGCCCAGGGCCTCCGCGCCACCCTCGCGGCCCTGAACGCAGGCCGGATCGTCGCCCTGGCCAACAAGGAATCCCTCATCGCAGGGGGACCATTGGTACTCGGTGCCGCCCTCCCGGGTCAGCTGGTGCCGGTCGACTCCGAACACTCCGCCATCGCCCAGGCCCTGCGCGGGGGCGCACAGAACGAAGTCCGGCGCCTCGTGCTGACCGCCAGCGGCGGCCCGTTTCGCGGCAAGGGCCGCGCCGACCTCCGCCACGTCACCCCACCCGAGGCGCTCGCTCACCCGACCTGGTCGATGGGCCCGCTGATCACCACCAACTCCGCGACGCTGGTCAACAAGGGACTGGAACTCATCGAGGCAAAGCTTCTGTTCGACGTGGATTACGACCAGGTCGACGTCGTCGTCCACCCACAGTCCATGGTGCATTCGATGGTCGAATTCATCGATGGCTCTACCCTCGCCCAAGCCAGCCCGCCGGATATGCGCCTGCCGATCGCGCTGGCGCTGGGCTGGCCGGACCGAATCCCAGACGCGGCCGCCGGAATGGATTGGACGACGGCGCACACCTGGACGTTCGAACCGGTCGACAACGAAGCCTTCCCAGCCATCGAACTGGCCCGCACCGCAGGCGCCGCCGGCGGCTGTGCGCCGGCGGTGTACAACGCCGCAAACGAGGAACTGGTGGACGCGTTCCACGCCGGGCGATCCAGCTTCCTTGACATTTCCGACATCACCGGCAAGGTTCTGCACCGCTGGCTGGACACCGAACACGCCGCGGCCGGGAACCCTCGGGACGTCGCAGACGTAGAACAAGCTGAATCCTGGGCGCGTCGACAGGCCAGATCGGCGGTTGGGGAATCCAGCGGCGCCTAGCGAGGCACAATGGTTAAGCGGGTGTCGGCTCAGCCGATCCCTCAGTCAAGCCGCGGGCCCGTTGCCTGGACCTGCCAACGCGACAGTCGGTCGAAGGGAATAGCGCGTGCTCTACGCGATAGGTGTGATCGCATTCGCCATCGGGCTGCTTGCGTCGATCGCGCTGCACGAGATCGGCCACATGGTGCCCGCGAAGAAGTTCGGCGTGAAGGTCACCCAGTACATGGTCGGATTCGGACCCACGCTGTGGTCCAAGCACAAGGGAGACACGGAATACGGCATCAAGGCGATCCCGCTCGGTGGCTACATCCGGATGATCGGCATGGTTCCGCCTCGCAAGGACGGCTCTCGCTCCCGCTGGCCCACCAGGATGGCCACCCTCGTGGAGGAGTTCCGGGCAACCAGTCGCACCGAAGTCACAGCGGACGTCGAGGACCGCCAGTTCTACAAGTTGCCGCCAGGTAAGAAGATCATCGTCATGCTCGGTGGGCCGACCATGAACCTGCTGATCTTCTTCGTGATCACGGTGTTGCTGTACGGCGTCGTCGGTATCAAGGGGCCGACAACGACCATCGGCTCGGTCAGCGATTGCGTCGTGTCGGCCGCAGCCCAGACCGAGGCCGCGTGCCCCAGCCAAGCAAGCAACGGCTACCGCCCCGCGCCCGCCAACGGGGTGCTGCAACCCGGTGACAAGATCACCGCGATCAATGGCACCAAGATCAGCAAGTGGAGCGACGCGGTCCCGGTCATCGAGGCCTCGGCGAACAAGACCCTCACGCTGAGTGTGATCCGCAAGGGACAACCGCTGCAGCTCAGCATCACGCCGGTTCTCAACACCAAGTACGCCAACGCCGCCGGCACCCAGACCAAGCAGGCCGGCTTCATCGGCGTCAGCCCGACCGAGTCCTACCAGCAACTCAGCGCCGGCCAGCTTCGTGGCGTCGTGTGGCAACAGATGACCTTGGGTGTCGATGCGCTGGGCAAGTTCCCGTCCAAGATCGGCAACCTGTTCGGAACGGTGTTCGAGGGCAAACCACGCGACCAGCAGGGTGCTGTCGGGGTGGTCGGCCTGGGTCGGATCGGCGGCCAGATCGCCGATAGCAAGAACATCGTGGCCAAGGACAAGATCTCCTCACTGCTGAGCCTGCTGGCAAGCGTGAACCTGCTGCTGTTCTTCTTCAACCTGCTGCCATTGCTGCCCCTGGACGGTGGCCACGTGGCAGGTGCGCTCGTCGAGGCCGTTCGCCGCGGCCGCGCACGGCTCAAGCACCGCAAGCAGACCACCGTCGGCCCGGACGGCACAGCTGTGGCCGGATCCGACCGACCAAAGATCTATGTCGACGTGGCGCAGATGGTGCCCGTCATGTACGTCGTCGCCAGCATCCTCATCGTCTTCTCGGTACTGGTGATGTACGCAGATATCGTCAAACCGATCAGCATCAACTGATGAGCCGTTGGTCGGTCCGACACACCATTGTTCGACGAACACAGAGGAGTCCCGTGACCAAGCCAGCAGTCGAATTCCCCGAAGGCGAACCGACCGGCGAGCTCCAGGTCCGTGACCTGGTCGTAGGCGAGGGCGAGCAGGCCAAGGCCGGCCAGCAAGCCGTCGTGCACTACGTCGGGATCGCGCACTCGACGCGCAAGGAATTCGACGCAAGCTACAACCGCGGCGCTCCCTTCACGTTCGGTCTGGGCGACGGGCAGGTCATCGCGGGCTGGGACCAGGGCGTGCAAGGGATGCGGATCGGTGGCCGGCGCGAGTTGATCATCCCGCCGCACCTGGGCTACGGCGATCGAGGCGCGGGCGGTGCGATCCGAGGTGGCGAGACCCTGATCTTCGTCGTCGACCTGTTGGAGCTGCGCTGACGCTGATCAGGGCCACCTGCCGTCCCAGAACAGATCCCACAACCAGTCCAACAACTGGTCCCATAACTCGAAGAGTCATCGAGAGATAGAGAGAACAGCGTGAGTACTCCGGTCTCGCTCGGCATGCCGGCACCACCTCCACCAGTGCTCAGCCCGCGTCGTAAATCCCGCAAGATCCAGGTCGGATCGGTCGCGGTCGGGGGCGACGCCCAGGTGTCCGTGCAGTCGATGACGACCACGCTCACCTCCGACATCAACGCAACCCTGCAGCAGATCGCCGAACTCACCGCGTCCGGCTGTGACATCGTGCGGGTCGCGTGTCCGAGCCAGGACGACGCCGACGCGCTCCCCGCGATCGCAAAGAAGTCGCAGATCCCGGTGATCGCCGACATCCATTTCCAACCCAAGTACGTCTTCGCCGCGATCGACGCCGGCTGTGCTGCGGTCCGGGTGAACCCGGGCAACATTCGCGCTTTCGACGACAAGGTCGGCGAGATCGCCAAGGCGGCCGCCGATGCCGGTGTGTCACTACGGATCGGCGTGAACGCCGGCTCCTTGGACAAGCGACTGCTGCAGAAGTACGGCAAGGCGACACCCGAAGCGCTTGTCGAATCGGCGCTGTGGGAAGCCTCGTTGTTCGAGGAACACGGGTTTCGCGACTTCAAGATCTCGGTCAAGCACAACGACCCGGTCGTGATGGTGCGTGCCTACGAGCAGTTGGCCGAGCAATGCGACTATCCGCTGTACCTCGGCGTCACCGAGGCCGGTCCGACCTTCCAAGGCACGATCAAGTCCTCGGTTGCCTTCGGTGCGCTGCTGGCCAAGGGCATCGGCGACACCATCCGGGTCTCGCTGTCCGCGCCGCCGGTGGAAGAGGTGAAGGTCGGCCTTCAGATCCTGGAGTCGCTGAATCTGCGCCAGCGCCGACTGGAGATCGTGTCCTGCCCGTCCTGTGGTCGCGCTCAGGTTGATGTGTACACACTCGCCGACAAGGTGACTGCTGGTCTCGAGGGTCTCGAGGTGCCGCTGCGGGTGGCTGTGATGGGCTGCGTGGTCAATGGTCCGGGCGAGGCGCGTGAGGCCGACCTCGGTGTGGCCAGTGGTAACGGGAAAGGCCAGATTTTCGTCAAGGGCGAGGTCATCAAGACCGTCCCCGAGTCCCAGATCGTCGAGACGCTGATCGAGGAAGCGATGCGGTTGGCCGAACAGATGCAGGCCGAGGGCGTCGCGTCCGGCGAGCCGACCGTAGCCGTGCGTTGATGTTGCGGTGAGTTGACCGAGGTCGGGCCTCACGGTCAATCGCCCTTAATGGTTGGCGGGACGGCACAGCCCTCGTAACACTGGCCCACATGGACATCACGATCAGGACGGCCACCCCCGATGACCTCAGCGAGATAGGGCGTGTCGACGGAGCGTCTTTCGGCGCCCAATACAGCGAGCAGGAACTCAGCGAGACGTTCGAGGGCGTCGACCTCGAACGTTTCTTCGTCGCCTGTGACGGCGACGCGATTGCTGGCATTGCGGGTGACTATCCGTTCACGATGACCGTCCCGGGCGGGTCCCTCGAGGTCCCCGGGGTGACGTGGGTGTCGGTGGCGCCGACATATCGGCGACGCGGCATCTTGCGCCAGATGATGGAATTTCAGCTGCACGGCTACGCCGAGCGGGGCGTCCCGGTCGCGATTCTGACCGCCAGCGAGGGCGCAATCTATCGTCGATTCGGCTACGGCGCGGCCACGTCCATCCGCAAGACCGTCGTCGATCGGCGCCGGGCAGTACTGTCCCGACCGGCCGACCCGGGCGAGGTGCGGCTGGCCAAGCCGGCCGAGGCGCGAGCCGTGCTGCCGGCCTTGCACGAGCGGTGGCGGGCACAGGTGCCCGGCGCCGTCAGCCGCAACGATTCCTGGTGGGATCACCTGTTCCGCGATCGGGAGTACCAGCGCGGCGGCATGAGCGGGAAGTTCTACCTGCTGCACGACGAGGGCTATGTGGCATACCGGGTCAAGGCCGACTGGGGCTCCAGTGCACCCAACCACACGTGTTGGATCACCGACTACGCGCCGGTGACGCCTCGGGCTCATGCGGCGTTGTGGCAGGTACTGCTCGGGATGGATCTGTTCGGCGTGATCGAGACATACCAGATTCCGGTGGACGATCCATTGCCGTTCCTGATCACCGACTACCGGCAGGTGCAGACGACGGCGGTCAATGACGGGATCTGGCTGCGTCCGATCGATGTCGCGGCGATGCTGTCCTCGCGGACCTACGGAGTGGAGATCGACGCCGTGGTGGAGGTGACGGACCCGATGTTCGGCGATGCCCGCTATCAACTGCGTGGCGGGCCGGACGGGGCAACCTGTCAGCGCACCGAGGCAAGCATCGACGTTTCGCTCACCGCCGACGCGCTCGGTTCGGTCTACCTCGGCGGCAACCGGGCGCGAACGCTAGCCGCAGCAGGCGCGATCCACGCCGACGACGATGCGACTCTCGATCGTTTCGACCGGGCCTTGCTGGCAGACCGAGCCCCGAGCCACGGCACCGCATTCTGATCGCCGGACGTTCGGGGCGGTAACGTCGTGTCATGACCGCGGTTCACGTCAAGCCCAGGGTTCTGATGGCCCCGGACGCCTACGCGGTTCGGGAGCTGCTGGAACAGGATCGGCCGGTGCACTGCGTCCTCGAGTCGAGGCTGGACGGCGCGCCGGACCTGAGCCCACGTGAACTCGGCGGCTTCCTGTGGGGTGCCGACGACGGCTCCGGCGGGCGGCTCCGCGCGGCGATCTTCCACGGCGGCAACCTCCTCCCGGTGGGCGAGGATCTGCCGGCCTTGGAAGCGATCGCCGGGCAGCTGGCCCGGACCGGTCGGGGTTGCTCCTCGATCGTGGGGACCGCCGATGCGGTCAGCGTCATCTGGCCGGTGCTGGCCCGCCGTTGGGGCCCGGCGCGTGCGGTGCGCAACAACCAGCCGTTCCTGGTCATCGACCGTCCACCGGATGTGGCCTTCGATCCAGCCGTCCGAGTTGTCACACCCGCAGAGACGAACAGGTTCCTGCCGGCTGCCGCGGCGATGTTCACCGAAGAAATCGGCATCCCGCCGACCGGCTACGACAACGGTGCCGGATACCGCGCACGGGTCACCGACCTGGTCATGGCCGGACGGGCCTTGGCCCGGTTCGACAGCCGAGGCAGTATCGAGTTCAAGGCTGAGATCGGTGCAGTGTCAGCGGGCGGCGCGCAGATCCAGGGCGTCTGGGTCCGGCCGGATCTGCGTGGCAGGGGTCTGGGCACCCCGGCGATGGCTGCGGTGCTCCGACATGCCCTGCGGTTGGCGCCGACAGCGACGCTGTACGTCAACGATTACAACGAGATCGCGCGGCGGATGTATCAGCGGCTGGGCATGCGTCAAACGCACACCTTGAGCACCGTGCTCTTCTGAACACTGCCGATTGCTCCCGGCCGTTCTCCGCATACGAACCCTGCTCACTGGGGTATGCAGCCGATGAATGCACTAGCGGTACACCTCACGGCGGTGCCCCATAGACAGCACAAGGACCGTCAGCTTGCCGTCGTCGAGTTCGTAGACCACCCGGTAATCCCCGGTGCGCACTCGCCATTCGCCGCTACCACCGACTAACTGCTTGGCGCTCGGCGGCCGCGGATTGGTCGCAAGCAGGTCGATCGCGGCCTGCAACCGGCGTCGAGCCTGTGGGTCGAACTTGCGAAGTTGGCGTGCGGCAGCGGGGGAGAGCGTGACCGTGTAGTCCATGCCAGTGCGGTCAGGCCAGACCCAGATCCGCCTTGACCTCGTCCCAGGGAATCGGCTCTGCCTGGGTATCTGCCATCTCCTGGCGAGCCGCTTCGGCCGCACGGATGTCGGCCATGTCCTCGGCGGCTTCGATCAGGCCGGCCAGAACAGTGGAATCGATGATTGCGGCGATGCGACGACCGCGGCGGGCCAGGAACACCGGCTCGTGAGACGTGGTCGCCTGGTCGACAAGCGTAGACAGCTGCTCACGGGCTGCGGAGAGGTTCACATCGGGAGATGTAACCGTCATGGCCTGATCGTACAAGACACTCGCGAGTGGTACAACTCTTACGACCGACGTATCAATGGTACGGAAAGTGCCGGACGGCCGTTCCCCCAAGGACGGGATGGAAATTCGGTGCTGGTCGTCGGCGCCGACTGGTATCAATCTGCCATGGTTCTTGAGGCGGTCATCTTCGACTGGGGCGGCACGCTGACGCCCTGGCACACCATCGACCCGGCCGCATGCTGGCTGGCGACCACCGGCGACGCCGAGCAGGCCAAGGCGCTGCATGCTGCCGAGAACGACATCTGGCTCACCGCTCGCGACCACCATCTCAGCGGCACCCTGGAACAGGTATTCGCTGACGCGGGCGTCGAGATGACAGCCGAGCGGCTGAGCAGGTTCTTCACCTGGTGGGAGGACCACACCTTCACCGATCCCGCGGCTCCGGCAACGTTCGAGGCATTGCGGGAGCGTGGCCTGCGCATCGGCGTGCTGTCGAACACGATCTGGCCGCGCGGCGAGCACGAGCGGATCTTCAACCGCGACAAGATCGGCCATCTGATCGACGGTGACGTCTACTCATCCGAGATCGCCTGGACCAAGCCGGATCCGCGGGCGTTCACCGCTGCACTGGAGGCGGTCGGAGTCAGCGATCCGACTCGGGCAGTCTTCGTCGGCGATCGGTTGTTCGACGACATCTACGGCGCTCAGCGGATCGGAATGCGCGCCGTGCTCGTTCCGCACAGCGACATCCCGGCCTGGCAGACCACGGGCGTGGAAGGCAAACCGGACGCCGTCATCGCTGCACTGGACGAGCTTGTCGACGTGATCGACCGATGGCAGCAGGACTGACCGGCGGCGAAGCTCAAACGCCGGGAAAGGCGACGGTCGGTGTGGCGGGGGTGAGCAGCTTTCGCCAGCGCGTAGCGTTGACGGCCGCTCCGGTCAGCCCGGAAAGCGCCTGCTTGCGGGCGGCTGCGCCCGCCGTCCCGGCAGCTACCGAGTTGGCCAGCAGGTAGCGGTATCCGGCCGCGCAGTCCTGTTCGAGCTGCAGGGCCCAGCGCTGCGCGCCGGTCGCATCGGTGACCTTGTCGGCGGGGGAGTAGGACGGCAGCGCTTCGACGGGGGTAGCCCCGCGTCGAGCGATGTCGGTCATCAACGCATCACGCACGTCGCGATGGGTCGCCTGCAGGGTGCGCGCGAAATCGACCTGGCCAGGATCGGACAATCGGACCCCGATCAGCGAGTAGCCGAATACGGCACCGTGTTCGGCAGCCAGGACTGCCTGCAGGGCGGCCACAACCGGATCAGTCGGCGCGGGCGTGGTCACGTGAGAACGCCGACGTGGGTGTTCAGGCAAGCCGAGATGCTCCCGAGCAGCGGGACCACCCGGACGGCGTTGCTGTCGGCACTCGGCCAGGCTGAGCAACTCGATGCGGTGCTGGCTGCCAGTTTCTTGGTGGCCGCAGCCAGTGCTGAGGTGCTCCCGGCAACCGGCGTATCCGGCGGCGTCGCGCTAGGTTGGCTCTGAGCCAGACGCCAGCCCGGGTAGCCCTCCAACACCGCCTGCACCGCCCCGCGGTGAGCTGTGACGTCCGATTTCAGAGCCGTGAGCAGCGCGCTGTTTGCCGGATTGGACGCAATCGCGGCGTCATACCCCGTGAGCAGGCCCTGCTGGGCGGTGAGCAGCGAAACGAGTGCTCTGGGCGGGGCGGGTGGTGGGACGGCCACCTTGTGATGTACGGACTTGGTCATTCCGAGCGCAGCGCCCGCGGCCGCGGCGGCGATCAGCAGGCCTCGACTGATCAGAGTGCGTCGGGAGATAGCAGCCATAACGGATGCAGTCTCGCAGATGCCGGTATCGTGGCTTGCAGACCCGGCTACGACTCCGGCAACAACTAGGCCATCGACAACGACTGCCACAACTGGACACCGACGGGAGCGCCTGACCATGACTGCGCGAACGCCGCAACGCCAACGCCTGATCGATCTGCTTGGCCCGGTGATCACCTCCCACGGGTACGACCTCGAGGATCTGTCGGTGACTGCCGCCGGGCGGCGCAGCCTGATCCGGGTGACCGTCGACGGCGACGACGGCATCGACCTTGATGCCGTAGCAACAGTGTCGCGCGCCGTCTCTGACACTCTTGACGGCGACGATGCAAGTTTCGCCGGGCCGTACGTGCTCGAGGTGTCCTCGCCCGGCGTCGATCGTCCGGTCACCGAGCCCAGGCATTGGCGGCGCTCTGCAGGTCGGCTGGTCACCTTCGACCTCGACGGCGCCAAGATCACCGGACGCGTGATTTCGGCGGACGCCGACGCCGTAGTTGTCGACGTGGCCGGCGAGAAACGCGAGTACCCGGTCCGGTCATTGGGAGCCGGCCGCGTTCAGGTCGAATTTGCCCGACCTGGCGCCGTGGACGGCTCGATCGACGACGAAGCAGGCGAGCAAGATACTGATGAGCTCGAGGAAGAGGAGGGCTGAGCCATGGTCACGGTCGATATCGCGGCATTGCGCAGCATCGAACGCGAGAAGGAGATCTCCTTCGACACGGTCATGGAGGCCCTGGAGACGGCGTTGTTGACCGCCTACCGGCATACCAACCACCCGATGCCCAACGCCCGGGTGGAGATCGACCGCAAGACCGGTCTGGTGACCGTCTGGGCGGCCGAACACGGACCGGACGGGGAGCTGATCGAGGAGTTCGACGACACTCCGACCGACTTCGGACGTATCGCGGCGATGACCGCCAAGCAGGTCATCATGCAGCGGTTGCGTGATGCCGAGCATGACAACACCTACGGCGAATACTCCGGCCACGAAGGCGACATCGTCACCGGTGTGATCCAAGCCGATGCCCAGGCTGCCCAGCGAGGACTGGTGATCGTCGAACTCGGCAAGGTCGAGGCAGTGCTGCCGCAGTCGGAGCAGGTCCCGGGCGAGGTGTACGACCACGGCAACCGGATCAAGTGCTACGTGGTGTCGGTGACGCGGGGAGTTCGCGGTCTGCAGATCACCCTGAGCCGGACGCACCCGAGCCTGGTGAAGAAGATCTTCGCTCTCGAGGTGCCCGAGATCGCCGACGGAAGCGTCGAGATCATGGCCGTCGCGCGCGAGTCGGGACACCGGACGAAGATCGCCGTCCGCAGCACCGTCGAGGGCCTCAACGCCAAGGGCGCCTGCATCGGGCCGATGGGGCAGCGGGTCCGCAACGTGGTCGCCGAACTGCACGGCGAGAAGATCGACATCATCGACTACGACGAGG
Organism: Jatrophihabitans sp.; assembly: GCA_036488285.1. Taxonomy (GTDB): domain Bacteria; phylum Actinomycetota; class Actinomycetes; order Mycobacteriales; family Jatrophihabitantaceae; genus Jatrophihabitans_A. The sequence continues at coordinate 11,324 of DASXHV010000038.1, forward strand.
ATCCCGGCACGTTCGTCGGGAATTCGCTGTCGCCGGCTCGTGCCCAGCAGGTCATCGTGGTCGACGCGGTCGCCAAGTCCGCCCGAGTTGTCGTACCCGACTACCAGCTGTCGCTGGCCATCGGTCGAGAAGGTCAGAACGCCCGGCTCGCGGCCCGCCTGACAGGATGGCGCATCGACATCCACTCCGACGCCGAGGGTTCAGACGGCGAAGGGCCGGACCCGATTTTCGGCGGATCGAACCAGATAACGGCCACGAAACCGACAAACGATGAAGTGCCGGCCGGGATGGTGGCGGCGCCCGCGGACAATTCATCCGTCGGTGGGGAGTAGACTTCTTGGTGGCCGTCACCCAGTCGGGGGCAGTCTCCATGTCAGCTGTGGTCACTCGCACCTGCGTGGGCTGTCGTCGTCGAGAGGCGGCCACCGCGTTGCTTCGCGTGGTCGAGGGACCTGCACAGACCGTTGTGCCCGATCCTCGACGCCGCGCTTCGGGGCGGGGGGCCTGGGTCCACCCGGTCCTCGAATGCGTGGAGCTTGCCGAACGGCGTCGGGCCTTCGGACGGGCGTTGCGAATTGCAACTCCGGTCGATCCGACCGCCATTCGGCAGTACGTCGAATCGTTGGCCGAGCTAGCAGTACCGCGCGGCCGACTTCAGCCGGGCTAGTCATAGCCGGGCTAGCTACAGAGAGATGAGACGAGAGCTATGAGCACCCGATGAAGCGCCAACCATGATTGCGTTTCCCACCTAAATCGGGACCGCGCGGGTCACCGCCGGTCCTGCGACAAGGAGTCCAGTGCCAGGCAAGACCCGCGTGTCCGCGCTCGCAAAAGAGCTCGGCCTCACCAGCAAAGATGTCCTCGCCAAGTTGGGCGAGATGGGCGAGTACGTCAAGACGGCCTCGTCAACAGTCGAAGCGCCGGTAGCTCGGCGACTCAGAGAAGCCTTCCCCCAAGCCGCTGCAGCGGCCAGCACGGATGCCCCGGCGAAGAAGGCTCCGGCCAAGGCCGCCCCGAAGGCTGTTGCCAAGGCTGCGCCAGCCGCGCCTGTCGAGGCCGTCGAGCCGGTAGTGGCTCCGACGCCCGCACCGGCACCTGTCGCAGCACCCGAACCGCCGGCGCCCGCCGTGACCGAAGAGCAGGCACCGCCGGCCGCCGGTCCGGCAACCCCCGCCGCGCGTCCCGCGGGTCCGCGACCCGGTGCGCCCCGCGTGGCGAACAACCCGTTCGGAGTCGGCGGTGGCCAGGCGGCCGCCCGTCCGGCTTCGCGTCCGAGCTCGACCCCCGGTCAGATGCCGCCCCGTCCGGGCACAGCTCGTCCCGGTGGCGCAGCTGGTCCTGGCGGCCCCCGCCCGAACCCCGGCATGATGCCGCCCCGTCCGAACCCGGGCTCGGTGCCTGGCCGCACCTCAGGACCAGGACGGCCCGGCGCTCCGGGTCGGACCGGTGGCCCGGCTGGTGCCGGCGCGGGTCGTCCCGGTGGCGGACGTCCCGGTGGCGCACCTGGTGGCGGCGGCGGTAACTACCGCGGCGGTCCCGGCGGCGCACCAGGCGCCGGTGGCGGCGGCGGTGGTAACTACCGCGGCGGTCCCGGTGGCGCACCCGGTGGTGGCGGCTTCGGCGGCCCCCGCGGTGGTGGCGGCGGCCGCGGTGGTCGTGGTGCCGGTACCGCAGGTGCTTTCGGCCGTCAGGGTGGTCGTCCCACTCGGGGTCGCAAGAGCAAGAAGCAGCGGCGTCAGGAATTCGACAACATGTCGGCCCCGTCGCTTGGCGGCGTGCAGGTTCCACGTGGCAACGGCGACGTACTCCGGCTGCCTCGCGGCGCCTCGCTGTCGGACTTCGCCGACAAGATCGACGCCAACCCGGCATCGTTGGTGACCGTGCTGTTCCACCTCGGCGAGATGGTGACAACCACTCAGTCGGTGAACGAGGAAACCCTCCAACTGCTGGGTGCCGAGCTGAACTACAACGTTCAGGTCGTCAGCCCCGAGGACGAGGACCGCGAGCTGCTCGAGTCCTTCGACCTGACCTTCGGTAATGACGAAGGTGGCGAAGAAAAGCTGATCGCCAGGCCGCCGGTGGTGACCGTCATGGGTCACGTCGACCACGGTAAGACACGACTGCTGGATGCCATCCGTAAGACGAACGTCATCGGTGGTGAGGCCGGTGGCATCACGCAACACATCGGTGCCTACCAAGTGCGCGTCGAGCACGACGGCCAGGATCGCGCAATCACCTTCATCGACACCCCTGGTCACGAGGCGTTCACCGCTATGCGTGCCCGTGGCGCGTCGACCACGGACATCGTGGTGCTGGTCGTGGCTGCCGATGACGGCGTCATGCCGCAGACGATCGAGGCGCTCAACCATGCCCAGGCCGCAGAGGTCCCGGTCGTGGTCGCCGTCAACAAGATCGACAAGGAAGGTGCCGACCCGACCAAGGTGCGCGGACAGCTCACCGAGTACGGGCTGGTGGCCGAGGAGTACGGCGGCGACACGCTCTTCGTCGACGTGTCGGCGCGGAACAACCTCAACATCGATCAGCTGTTGGAAGGCATTCTGCTGACCGCCGATGCCGCCCTGGACCTGCGGGCCAACCCGACCCAGGACGCGCAAGGCATCGCGATCGAGGCGCACCTGGACCGCGGTCGCGGTCCGGTGGCCACTGTCCTGGTGCAGCGTGGAACGCTGCGGGTCGGCGACTCGATTGTGGCCGGCGACGCGTTCGGCCGCGTCCGGGCGATGCTCGATGACGACGGAAACCAGATCGACGAAGCAGGTCCGGGTACTCCGGTGATGGTCCTTGGCCTCACCTCGGTGCCGGGTGCCGGTGACTCGTTCATCGTGGTGGAAGAGGACCGCACCGCGCGGCAGATCGCCGACCGGCGTTCGGCTCGGGAACGCAACGCACAGCTGGCGTCCACCCGTCGCCGGATCTCGCTCGACGATCTTGACAAGGCATTGGCCGCCGGTGAGGTTCAGCAGCTGAACCTGATCATCAAGGGCGACGTGTCAGGTTCGGTGGAGGCCCTCGAGGACTCGCTGCTCAAGATCGAATTGGGTGACGGCGACGACGAGGTCTCGCTTCGGGTCATTGGCCGGGGTGTTGGTGCGATCACCGAGAACGACATCAACCTGGCCATCGCCTCGGATGCCGTGGTGATCGGCTTCAACGTCCGGCCTGAGGGCAAGGCGCGCGAGGCGGCCGAGCGTGAGGGTGTCGACGTCCGGTACTACACGGTCATCTACCAGGCCATCGACGAGATCGAGGCTGCGCTCAAGGGCATGCTCAAGCCCGAGTTCGAAGAGGTGCAGTTGGGTACCGCAGAGGTGCGCGAGGTGTTCCGGGTCCCGAAGATCGGCAATGTCGCCGGTTCGCTGGTTCGTTCCGGCACCATCCGACGCAACTCCAAGGCCCGCCTGGTGCGCGACGGCGTCGTGGTCGCCGAGAGCCTGACGGTCGACTCGTTGCGCCGGTTCAAGGATGACGCGACCGAGGTCCGGGAGGGCTTCGAATGCGGTATCGGTCTCGGTTCGTTCAACGACATCAAGGTCGAGGACGTAATCGAGACCTACGAGATGCGCGAGAAGCCGCGCGGCTAGCTCGCAGTCGGGGAGTTTTTCGTCCACCAGTCGGACGGGAAGCTCCCCGATTTCTCGCTGAGTGTCTGTGTGGAAGCTCGCTGAGTCTGTCTGGAGGGAAAGAGCAATGACTGATTCGCCGCGCGCCCGTCGGCTGGCCGGCCGGATCCGGCAGATCGTGGCCTCCTACGTCGAGAGCCAGATCAAGGATCCGCGGTTGGGCATGGTCACCATCACCGATGTCCGGATGACCGGTGATCTGCACGACGCATCGATCTTCTACACCGTCTACGGCTCGCAGGAAGAGCGGGCCGACTCCGCACTGGCACTGGAGGCAGCCCGCGGCCAGATGCGCACCGAGGTCGGTCGGCAGACCGGGGTGAAGTTCACCCCGACGCTTGAATTCATCCTCGACGAGTTGCCCGAATCGGCCAAGCACATCGACGAGCTGCTGGCAGTCGCCCGCCAGGCCGATGCTGAGGTGTCGAAGGTCCGCGAAAATGCGAGGCCGGCGGGCGATCCCGATCCCTATCGTAAACCGCGTGACGTCCTCGAAGACGACTGAGCACGACCGGTCCGACACCGGCCGCCGGATGTGGTTGTCAGCTACCTGGACCAGCTGATCAGGTATCGGCATCTGACAGACTGAAGCCGCCATGACACAGACGGACGCCTCGGCCAGACGCATCGTGGTGCTGGCCGGTTCGGCGTTCATCGTGCTGGCTGCCGAGCCGCTGTTCGTGCTGGTGGACACCGCGGTGGTCGGCCATCTCGGCCGGGTACCGCTGGCGGCATTGGGCGCTGCAGGCACCATCATGACGTTGCTTGCGATCGTCGGATCCTCCCTTGAATACGGCACGACCGGACGCGCTGCCCGGTTCTTCGGCGCGGGTCGTCGGGACGCGGCGGTCAACGAGGGTGTGCAGGCATCCTGGCTCGCACTGCTGATCGGGCTCGTCGCGGTGATCGTCGGCGAGATCCTCGCCGGGCCGCTCAGCAGGTTGGTCGGCGGCGGTTCCGGTGCGGTCGCCGCAGCCGCTGAGTCCTGGCTTCGGATCGCCATCCTGGGGCTGCCCGGTGTGTTGCTGGTGCTGGCCGGTAACGGCTGGCTGCGCGGTGTCCAGGACACCCGGACGCCGGTGCGCATCGTGGTTGTTACGAACGTGCTGTCGGCGATCGCATCGCCGCTGCTGGTATATCCAGCCGGTCTTGGCCTGCAGGGCTCCGCGATCGCAAATGTCCTGGCGCAGTGGGTCGGTGCGGCGTTGTTCATCCGCGCGATCCGTCGCGAGTCGGCGCCCATCCATCCGCACTGGCAGGTAATGCGCAAGCAGCTCGTGGTGAGCCGTGACCTCGTGGTGCGGGCACTGGCATTCCAGCTCGCATACATGACTGCTGCCGGGGTTGCCGGTCGGATGGGTGCTGCTGAGCTGGCGGCGCACCAGATCGGCCTGCAGCTGTGGGAGTTCGTCGCGCTGCTGCTGGATTCCTTCGCCATCGCGGCCCAATCCCTGGTCGGCGCCGCGCTGGGCGGCGGCGATGTCGAGTCGGCGAAATCCACCGCGTGGCGAGTCAGCCGGTACGGGCTGGCTGCCGGGGTCGGGTTCGCCGCCGTGGTGGGTGCGGGTTGGTACCTGCTGCCGGCCGCGTTCAGCTCCGACGCCGGTGTGCTGCATGAGGCGCATGTGCTCTGGCCGTGGTTGATCGGCATGATGCCGATCGCGGGCATCGTCTTCGCGTTGGACGGGGTGCTGCTGGGTGCCGGGGACAATGCCTTCATTCGCAACGTCACGCTGATCGGCGCACTGGTGGGATACGTCCCCTTGTGTTTCGCCGCGTTGCATTACGGCTGGGGCATCGGGGGCGTATGGGCCGGCCTGGCGAGCTTCATCGGGCTGCGCTTCATCGGCATGGTGTGGCGGACACGCACCGGCCGATGGCTGATCGTCGGCGAGGCGGTATGACGAAGAAACCACCCTCAGGTCCGGGCGGTCTGATCATCGTCGACAAGCCCGCCGGAATGACCTCGCACGACGTTGTGTCCAAGGTTCGCCGGATCACGCACACACGTCGGGTAGGCCACGCCGGGACACTTGATCCGATGGCCACCGGCGTGCTGGTATTGGGTGTGGAGCGGGCCACGAAATTGCTGAATCACCTTGTGTTGACGGATAAATCTTATTCGGCGACCATCCGGCTCGGTGCCGCCACCAGCACCGATGACGCCGAGGGGGAGATCATCAGCGCGCTCGACGCCACGGCTGTAACCGTCGAGCAGCTGGGTGCCGCCATCCAGCCGCTGACCGGCAATATCATGCAGCGGCCGTCCTCGGTGTCCGCGATCAAGGTCGACGGGCGCCGGGCGTATGACCGGGTGCGCGCCGGTGAGGACGTCGAACTGGTCGCCCGGCCGGTGACCGTCTCGCGCTTTGACATGCTCGGCCCGATTCGGCTCGAGGGTGATTGCCTGGACGTGGATGTAGCGGTGGACTGCTCGTCCGGCACCTACATCCGCGCATTGGCCCGTGATCTGGGGGACGCCCTCAGGGTTGGTGGTCACCTGACGGCATTGCGCCGCACCAGGGTCGGTCCGTTCGGCATCGAGCAGGCCGTGACCCTGGAAAGCCTTGCCACCCTGGAAGATCCGGTAATGCTGCCGCTGCCCGCGGCGATCGCTGCCGCGATGCCGACCCGCAACGTGACACCGGACGAGGCCCGCGAACTCAGCTTCGGCCGCACAATCAGCGCAGCGGAAATCGCGGGAACCTACGGAGCGATTTCCGAAACCGGCCAGGCCGTGGCGCTGCTGTCCGAATCCGGCGGCCGGGCCCGTCCGGTGTTGGGCTTCACACCAGCGGGCTGACGAATGCCTTATCTGTATTCAGGGTTCTCGAAATCGAAGCGAGCACCGGCACCCCAGGCCGAGCGCTGATTGCCTTGCCGTAGAAGGCGTGTAGGCGCGCCGCACCGCCCCCGCCGCACGCCCCCCGGCCCCTGCCGCACGCTCCCTGCCGCTGAGTTACGCGTTCGTGGGTGAGTTACGCGGCACAACGCGTATCTGAGTCATCGCGGCGTAACTCAGCAGCACGGCGACGGCCCACCGGCCCCTGCCGCTCAGTTACCCACGGGCGGCCGCCGCTTGAGTAAGCGCGCACCGCCCCCGCCGCACGCCCCTGCCGCACGCCCCCTGCTGCTGAGTTACGCGTTCGTGGGTGAGTTACGCGGCACAACGCGTATCTGAGTCATCGCGGCGTAACTCAGCAGCACGGCGACGGCGCACCCGACCCTGCCGCTCGGTTAGGAAATCTCGCGGTTCGTCTCGTGCGACAGTCAATCGTGCCAGCGGGCCGGTCTGCCGGGGCTGGTCCGATTCGGTTCGCGGACGGTACAACGTGTGGCCGGGACGGCGCCTGGGCAGCTGTCAGGAGCCTCGCTGGCAAGCCGGTAGACTGTGCGGTCGGTGCCCGGTCTGTGGCAGGTTCTGTTGCGGGCCCAGACAATGGGCACCGGACAATGGGCACCTGACACTCGGCACCGGACAAATCGGCACCGGACAAATCGCCACCGGATCTAGGAGATACGCGCGCTTATGGCCACCACCAACGACCTCAAGAACGGCCTCGTTCTCAATCTCGACGGCCAGCTCTGGACCGTGGTGGAGTTCCAGCACGTCAAGCCCGGCAAGGGCGGCGCATTCGTGCGGACCACGTTGAAGAACGTGCTGTCGGGCAAGGTGGTGGATCGCACCTTCAACGCCGGCACCAAGGTGGAGACCGCGCTGGTCGACAAGCGTGCGATGACCTACCTCTACAAGGAAGGCGAGGATTTCGTCTTCATGGACGGCGATACCTACGAGCAGGTGCACGTCCCGGCGGCGGTGGTAGGCGACGGGGCCGATTACCTGCTGGACAACGCCGAGGTCGCCATCGCGGTGCACGAGTCGGCGCCGCTGTACATCGAACTGCCCACCTCGGTGGAGCTCGTCATCACTTACACCGAACCCGGCGTGCAGGGCGACCGCGCCACCGGCGGCACCAAGCCTGCGACGGTGGAAACCGGTGCCGAGGTACAGGTCCCGTTGTTCGTCACGACCGGTGAGAAGATCAAGGTCGACACCCGCGACGGCCGATATCTCGGCCGGATCAGTAGCTAACGGCCGATGGCAGCCAGGAGCAAGGCCCGCAAACGAGCGGTCGACCTCATCTACGAAGCGGACCTTCGCGGTGACGACCCGGTGTCGACGCTGGCCGAACGCGTCGCGTTGGCCGACCCGCCGATCAACGACTACACCGTCCAACTGGTCGAGGGCGTCTGGTCGCACCGCGCAGAGATCGACCAGATGCTGAGCGATTACTCCGAGGGCTGGACCGTCGACCGGATGCCCGACGTCGACCGGGCGGTGCTGCGGGTAGGCCTGTTCGAACTGCTGTGGTCCGACGTCCCGGACGCCGTGGCCATCGATGAGGCCGTCGAGCTGGCCAAGACGCTGTCAACCGACGAGTCACCGAAGTTCGTCAACGGCATCTTGGGCCGGGTGCTGCGAGACCAGATTCCCGCCAACGGCTCCGCCTAGCGAACGAGCGGCTAGTCGGTGACCTTGCCCAGCGAACCGGGGGCCAGCACGCCCCAGGCCGTGAGTTTCTCGGTCAGCGAGTCCAGCGTGGTGTCGTACATCAGCGCAAGCGCGCGAAGGTCCTCGCCACGGATCGACAGAACTTTGTTGCCGTAGTCGCCGCGCCGACGCTGAATGGACTGTGCGTAGCGCAGCAACGGTGCCGCGTCATCGGCCGGGACACCCTGTAGACGCTGCAGGTCCAGCACAATCTTGGCACCGAGATCGATGCGGCCGCCGCTTCCGGCGCCTTCCTCGGTGGGTAACAGCTCCGAGATCGGGACTCCGTAGAACTCGGCGAGCTCGGCAAGCCTGGCAACCGAGACAGCCCGGTCACCGCGCTCGTACGAGCCGACGACGACGGCCTTCCATTTGCCGTCGGACTTCCGCTCTACGCCATGCAGCGACAGTCGCTGCTGGGACCGCACCGCCCGCAATCGACTGCCGAGGGCTCGGGCGTACTCGCGGTCGTCAGGGGCAGCATCACCAGACGACCCGTCCGCGTCGGCGTCGCCGCTGGTCGAACTGTTCTCCTCCGTCACGTTTCCGTCCTCTGGTACATCGGCTGATCTCGGCCACTCGCTGTAGTTGCCGAGACTGCGCTCCGTATAACTATCTGCTCGCCACTCCCGGGCGTCACAGGTTAACAGGAGGTGCGCTCACGACATCTGGTGCGTCGAGTCTAGTGCCCCCCGAGCCAGAAATCGCTTCGCCACCTGCTACCGTCGATGTTGAACCTGACGTCCTTTAACGACTCGTCCTGTGAGGCGAGGAAGGGGGTCGGACGCGGCATGACTGCGCAGTCCAACTCTGCCTCGGCACCGAGGCCACCGTCGACGAAGCCGTCGGCAAGTATGAAACCCGTTCTGAGCGCCGATGACATGGCTCGCGTGCTGGATCGGATCGCTCACCAAATCATCGAGAAAACCCGCGGCGGCGCCGATGTCGTCCTGCTGGGCATTCCCACCCGAGGCGAGCCGCTGGCCCGACGGTTGGCCGACCGGATCGAGAACTTCGCCGGTGTTCGGGTGGGTTTGGGCATCCTTGACATCACGCTGCATCGCGACGATCTACGGACCGGAGGTTTTCGCCCGCTCGGTCGCACCGTGGAACCCGACGGCGGTCTGGACGGCAAGCTGGCGATCCTGGTCGACGACGTGTTGTTCTCCGGCCGGACGGTCCGCGCGGCGCTGGACGCCATCACAGACCTCGGCAGGCCCAGCGCCGTCCAGTTGGCGGTGCTGGTCGATCGAGGACATCGGCAGTTGCCGATTCGCGCTGACTACGTCGGAAAGAACCTGCCCACCTCTCAGACCGAGCAGGTGAAGGTGAGTCTCACCGAATGCGACGGCACCGACTCGGTGACCATTCTCGACGTGGAGGTGCGCTCATGACCGGCCAACTCAGGCACCTGCTCTCCGCCGGCGACCTGGACGCCGGCGCCGCGCTACAGATCCTCGACTCGGCTGAACAGATGCACGCGATCCAGTCGCGATCGGTGAAGAAGCTGCCCGTGTTACGCGGGCGGACCGTGGTGAATCTGTTCTTCGAGGACTCCACCCGGACCAGGTCGTCCTTCGAGATCGCCGGTAAATGGCTCTCGGCAGACGTGATCAACATCAGCGCCAAGGGCTCCAGCGTGAGCAAGGGTGAGAGCCTGCGCGACACCGCGCTGACGGTGGCCGCTATGGGGGTCGACGCGCTGGTTGTCCGGCACGGATCCTCAGGTGCCGCGCATCGCATCACCGGCTGGGTCGACTGCCCGGTGATCAACGCCGGCGACGGCACCCACGAGCACCCGACCCAGGCATTGCTGGACGCCTTCACCCTGCGCCGGCGGCTCGGTGAGCTGGCCGGTCGGCACGTGGTGATCGTCGGCGACCTGACGCACAGCCGGGTGGCCCGGTCCAACGTGCTGCTGCTGTCCACCCTGGGCGCCCGTGTCACCCTGGTGGCGCCGCCGACGCTGATGCCGGCCGGGGTGGCCAGCTGGGGGTGCGACACCAGTTGGGACCTGGACGCGACACTGGCCGGCCCGGTCGACGCGGTGATGAT
>DASXHV010000191.1:0-15535 GCA_036488285.1 Jatrophihabitans sp.
GACAACTTCGATATCGAGGGCAACTGGTTCCACAGCTTCACGACCCATGCAGCCAACGGGCACATCGACGGCTACCAGACTGAGGGAGCCAAGAACGGTGTGATCCGGCACAACACCTACGACATCAATGCAGATCAGGACTCAGCAGTCGCCATCTGGAACTCCCGCAAGAGCAGCGCGAACATCCTCGTCGATCACAACCTCATGCAAGGTGGCGGATTCGCTGTGTATGCCGAGGACTACTCGCCTTCGGAATCGAACCCGAGCGGCGGGTACACGGTCACCGCGATCACGTTCACCAGCAACGTCTTCTCCACGTCGCGCTATGGATGCGTAGGGGGCTTCGGAGTCTGGTTTCCGCGGGGCAAGCCCAGCGACGGCTGGCGCCGATCGGGCAATGCAGTGCTCGAAACGGGACAGCGCGTCGACACGGTGAATCCGACGTACCAGGGGCGGACCTGCAACTGATCGCTCCCGCTATCCATCAATCGCCGGCACTATTCCGGCACGCCTGGCGCGTCGAGGTCGCCCACGGCCGGCCGGGACGCGCCCGCCGACTGGCGAAGTCGTTCGAGAACACGACCACCTATACAACGCGTCGGCCGGAGTGACCCCAGCGCGGGATCCGGCGCTATCAGACAGTCTGGTCGGACTGCTTGCGGACGCGGAAGCGGAGGATGGTGGCGTCGCCCGACCGCGTGCTGCCCATTGGTTCCAGGTCTGTCCTCGCAAGGCCCGGGGCCGAGAAGCGGATGCCGTCGCCGAGCAGAACCGGCAGTACATACACCAGGATCTCGTCGACGAGCCCCCGCTGCAGGCACTGGCCGGCCACGTCGGCGCCGAGGATTTCGAGGTTCTTGCCGCCGGCAGCGTCCAGTGCCGTGGCGACCGCTTCGCCGATGTCGCCGGTGAGGATCGTGACGTTCGGGTTCGGCGGCTCCAGCGGCCTATGGGTGAGGAGGAACATGGATCCGGAGAAGGGGTAGTCGACGCTGCCCGGCTTCTCGGCCTCCATCCGGTCGCCTACCTCCCAAGTCCGCCGGCCGACGAGCATCGCGCCGGTGGCCGCTGCGATCTCCGCGAAATCGTCGGGTGCCACGAAGTCGGCGAGAGCGCGACCATCCCCCCACTCCATCGAATGGCCGGGACCGGCGATGAAGCCGTCAAGCGACATACACCGGTTCACGACAACCTTGCCGCTCACTTCACGACCGCCATCCCTGGGTCATCACCGCACGTCTGACTTTCCCCGAGCGGACGCCTGCGAGACCTCGGCGCGCGCTGTCACGGTTCAGATCGTTCCACCGATCGGGGCAGCCGGGAAGTGCCGTCGCTCGGCGTCAGAGCCGAATAGGTGCCGCTCCAGCACGTCCACGAGTTACAACCCGTCCGAGCAGTAGCGACAGCTACAACATCCGCATATCAAGCATGACAGCGCACCCGGCTCCCAGGGCCGGAGGCGCTAGGAAAGGGGACACACCCGGTTAGAGCTGCGCTACCACGGCCTTGCTCAACGCGATCAGGTCGAGCTTGACTCGAGCACCATCTAGCTTGGCGTTCGGACTGCCGGCCTGCCGGGCGGCGCCTGAAATCGCGCCTGCAAAGCCGCGGGCATAGAACTGCAGGTCACTGGCAGCGGAGTTGTAGTAGGCGCTTTCCCCGACGCCGGCGATCGAAACCGACCCGTGCTTGATCGCGGAGGCCTTCGTCTGGTTGAACAGGGTGGCCGATGCCGACCCGCGGGTTGTCACGGTTACCGACACAGCGCCGCCTCCGTTGAACCTCTCCAGTAGGAAGATGCATGCGGGGTTGCCGATGGGCGTCGTAGTTACGCTCACCCCGTCGACCTTTCCGCCCAGAGCCTTGGTCACCTGAGCCGAAGACACCAGGGTGCACGGCTTGACGTCACCTGCACTCGCCCCGTTCTCCTGGCCGGCAGAGGACGACGGCGATGCCGATTTGGGAGACGATTTCGCCGATGTCGAAGCTCCCGCGCCGCCGCTGGACCGATCGGATCCGGTCGCGCTCGGTGTGCTGGTCCCGACGGGCGACGTGACTCCCGCTCCGTTGATGGCACCCCGGTGGTGCCCGGAACAAGCGGCAGACAGCAGCACGCCCCCGATCGCTAGGCCAGCGACAGCGCTGCTGGCCAGTCGATTGCTCATTACCCCCACGCCCTCCGTTTTGCTTACACAATTCTAACCCAGCACGGGTCGGGCTCTGGCCGTAGAATATGTGAGGTCCGTGTATGGTGCTGAGATACTAGTCCTTGCCCGGAATCAAGGCCGTGGCCTATCGGGGGAGGTATGACGGATGTATCTGACCGAGCGTCCGTCATCAAGTCGATCTGCAGGCCTGCAGGTCAAACAGCGCGTCGCCGGGACCGTCATCCTGATGGGCCTGGTCAGCATGTTCACCGACATCTCATCCGAGTCCGTCTCGGCGGTGCTTCCGCTGTATCTGACCGCGGTGGTGGGACTGGGGCCGCTGGCGTACGGCTTCATCGACGGTATCTATCAGGGCGTCAGCGCTCTCGTGCGAATTCTCGGCGGTTGGCTTGCCGATGCGGGTGATCACCCGAAATGGGTGGCGTTCAGCGGGTACGGCCTGTCGGCGATCACCCGCCTGGCACTGATTCCGTTACACAGCTTCGCCGCGATCACGGCGGTGATCACAACCGATCGGCTCGGCAAGGGAATTCGGACCGGGCCACGAGATGCGGTTATCGCAGCGTCCTCGGCTCCGGAATCCTTGGGGCGCGCCTTTGGGGTGCATCGTGCCCTGGACACGTTGGGCGCGGTGATCGGGCCGCTGCTGGCGTTCTGCATCCTGTATGTCGTTCCCGGCGATTACAAGTCGGTGTTCGTGGTCTCGTTCGCCGCCGCGATCATCGGACTCGCCGTCCTACTCATCTTCGTTCCTGACGTGCGGCCACGCAGGGCGCGTGCGCAGGCCAACGGCACGACGCTGGGGAAGCCGCCTCGGCCCTCCTTCGCGCTTCTGGCCGACAGGCGGTTTGGCAGGCTCGTGCTAGCGGCAGGCTTGCTTGGCATATTGACGGTAGGAGACGGCTTTCTGTATCTGGCGTTGCAGCATCGCGACGACATGGCCGTCAAGTACTTCCCGCTGCTCTACGTGGGTACGAACTTCGCCTACCTCGCCCTCGCGGTTCCGTTGGGTCGGCTGTCGGATCGCATCGGGCGAGCGAAGGTGTTTCTGACCGGGCACCTGTTCCTGATAGCGGCATACGTTTGTGCGGGGGGTCCTGCCGCCGGGGCGGGCCTGACGATCGCCTGTCTGCTACTTCTGGGTACCTACTACGCGTGCACCGACGGCACGCTCGCCGCGCTCAGTGGAATGCTGGTCGACCCGTCCGTCCGAGCAAGTGGAATCTCCACCGCCCAGACGGTGCAAGCCGGGGCACGCTTCATCTCCTCGCTCGGATTTGGTCTCATCTGGACGCTGGCCGGGCAGCAGTCCGCGCTGCTCATCGTGGCCGTCGCGCTCGCCGCGGTGATCCCGATCGGGTGGCTGCTGCTGCGCAACAATGAGACCCGGCCTGAGGCACTCGCCGCGTGAGCACCCGGAACCGTTTGATCGTGCTGGCGGTTGTCTGCGCGGTCGCGATCGGTGGTGCAGCGGGGTACCTCCTGCATTCCCGGAAATCCCAGGACAAGGCAGTCAGGAGCGCGCCCACAGTGGCAAAAGTGCCGGTTTCGCAGATTGCCGGTGGGCCTCGGATCGTCTTTCGGAACACGGCTTTGGGTTCGGGCTACGGAACGATTGCCATGGTGTCACTGGCCAATCCATCCGGTCCGCGAGCGATCACCGGCACCTCGTGCGATCGCGTGTACTCCTCGAAACAGCGAATTCTGTGCTTGTCCTCGTCGCAGGGCATCGTCACGACGTACAAAGCACAGGTGCTCAGCGATACATTTCAGACCCAGCAAAACTTGCCGCTCGCCGGCATTCCCAGCCGAGCCAGGCTCTCGACGGACGGAACACTCGCGGCCACGACCAGCTTTACGGCGGGCGATTCCTACGCCGGAACGAGTTTCTCGACGCGCACCGTGATCAGTCACCTCTCGGGCAAACAAGACGATGTGGGCCTCGAGTCCTACCGATTGGTCCACGACGGAGCGTCGATCTCACCCGTGGATCGCAATTTCTGGGGCGTCACGTTCGCCGCAGACGACGACACGTTCTATGCGACCGCGGCGTGGAGTGGCCACACCTGGCTCGTCAAGGGGCGAATCAGTACGCGGACCATGACCACGCTGCACGAAGACGCAGAATGTCCGTCCTTGTCTCCGGACGGAACCACGATCGTGTACAAGAAACGGGCCCGTCAGCCGGTCGGGCACTGGCGGCTGGCCAGCTATGACATCGCGACGGGCAGGGAAACGATGCTCGCCGAAACTCGCACGGTAGATGACCAGGTCGATTGGATGGACAGTCACAACGTGCTGTACGGCATCCCTCGGTCAGGATCGCAAGCAGCGGTGGACGACATCTACGAGGTGCCGACCGATGGTTCGGGACAGCCCAAACTGCTCATTGCGCAGGCCTGGTCCCCCGCCGTCGTCCACTGACTCATTCCGAAGTCGGCGTCTCCGGCGATTCACGTTCGGCCGACTTGCGACTGCCCGCGATGACCAGTCCGGTCCCGATCGCCAACGCGGCTGCTGCACCGACAATCGGCGGCCCGATGCTCGCTCCGGTGGATGCCAAGGCGCCAGAATCCTTATTTGCCGCCGGTGCTGCCTTCGCGACTGGTGTCTTCGCGACCACGTCGGGACCTTTCGTGCCATTGATCGCATCGACCCCCGAACTGCCCGTGGTCGGCGCGGTCGGCGTCGGGTTGGTCGGAGGTGGGTTGTCCTGCGGAGGAGTCTGGGGCGGCGCACTTGGCGTGTCCGCGTGCGCTGCAGTCATGGACACCATCTGCACGACCGGAACCGTCCACACTGCCGCGCCGGTAACCAGAGCGCCCTTCTGCAACATCGAGCGCCTGCTGATACCTGTCGATCCTTGTCCAGCCGAGAACTCGTTCATACATCCCCCGTGTCTGAGTCGTGGCCACTAAGGCCCGACACACCCCTGTCGCTGAACTGTAATACCTAACCGTAGTCTCACGCCACCCCAATCGGGAACTTCGCCCGACGGGCGACGATTCGCAGCAGGCGGCCCTACGCTGTGGGGCATGATCCGCTGCCCGTCCCCGCTGCCCGGAGTGGTGGTCGAAGACCTCGAACGCGATGTATGCCTCTACCGGGTTGATACCGACGAAGTGCTTGTTCTCAACCAATCGGGTAGCGATGTGTGGCGGCTGGTGGACGGCTCGACCCCGGTCGAGCTCATCATCGAACGGCTCGCTCTCGCGTACCAGGTCGACCAGGAGACGATCCGTGCCGACGTGGTGGCGGTGATCGAGGATCTTGGCGGCAAAGGCTTTCTGGTGGACGCCGCCGCCGGCGAGGGATCGCCTTGACGGTGCAGGGCGGTGGCCTGACTATCCGGGCACTCGGCATCCGGATCCTGATTCGAGCCGATGCCGAACTGTCCCGTCGACTCCGGTACGCCTGGCGCGACCTGCTGCAGATGGACGACGGCGGCCCGCACACGATCGAGTTGCGATTCGACGCGGGCGTTGCCGTCGAGCACGCGCTGGCTACCCTGACCGCTACGGCGGTCGCTGCGACGCCGCACCTCGCATTTCATGCCGCGGTTGTCAGTTCCGCCGGTGCCGTAGTAGCGGTGCCGGGTCAGAGCGGGATGGGCAAGACGACCCTCTCAGGCGCGCTGCTACGCGTCGGCTACGCATACCGATCTGACGAGGTGCTGGCAGTCGATCGAACCAGCACCCAAACCGTGGCATTTCCTAGACCGCTGGCATTGACCAGTGAGGCGTGGGGTGTTCTCGCCCTCGACGCGAACACTCGTCCGACGGCGGGAACCGAGGTGCACGTGGACCCTCGACTACTGGGCGGCGTTGACGGCACGGCACGTCCGGTTACCGACGTAATCCTCGCGGCCCGTTCCGATCAAGGGCCCGCGCGCCTGGAACAGTGTGAACCCGGCGCCGCAGCCGTCCCGCTGCTGCGCTCGTCTTTCAACCACTACTCCGATCCTGCGAACAGCTTTCACACCACGGTCGCTTTGCTTCGAGCCTGTCGGGTCTGGCGGGCGAGCTACTCGAACGCAGCCGACCTCGCGGTGCTCGTGCGACAAACGATCGGCTGAGCCCTACGCCTGGTTGCCTACCATTTCCAGATAACGCTCTCGCGCTTGGTCGTCGCGCACGTCGTAAAGCGCACTGTCCGGACTCCGTGAATCGGTCCAGGACGGCGCCACATAACGACGTCTGGCGCCCGATGCAACCCAAGTCAGGCCGTTGCGTGCCACGGCCGCCGCTGAACGCGAAGAGCTCCGCCGTGCCGATCGGGCCAGCAGTCGGCTCGCCGATGGATCAGATGGAGAAACGGGCAATCGCAGGTTGCGATCGACACTGGCCAACGTGGCCCGCCAAGCCAGCCCACCGGCGAGGTCACGGAGAACCTCTCCAGGAACCGGGGTGCCAAACAACCTGCGAGCCCTTCCCAGCGTCAACGCGAGCGCCGGACCGGCTGCCAGAGCTCGCACCGCCGGCACCGTTCGCGACCAATCCGACACCGACATAGCCGCGAGGTGAAGATCGAGCAGCCAGACCAAGGCGTTAGCACCGGACAGCGCCGCGTGCAGACCGAGATGGGCGAGTTCCGGTTCGGCCGCCAGCACCGGCAGGCCGGGCGGCTCGACGACCGTGCGCGTGGCAAGCAGCTCGGACGTCGACCATCGGAATGCCTGCCGCATCAAGGGCGCGTTGAACAGTGACCAGTGCAGATCAATCAACACTCCGCGCGGACCGCGCATCCGGATCTCGCCGGGCCGGAGCGACTCGATGAGTGGCCAATTCCGATCGATCGTCCGGTACCCCTGCCCCTCGAGGTGCTCGAGGACCTTGCCAAACCACGCAGGCCCGACCAGCACGTCCAGGTCGACGTAATGACGAAGGCCGACGTTCGGGTAGAGCCGATGCGCAAGAGCAGGACCCTTGATCACCAGCCAGGGCGCGCTGAACGCGTCCAGGCTGGATCCAAGGTCGCGCACGGTTGCCAGCGTGCGGACCTGGTCGGCGAGAAAGCGTGGACGCTGCGCGGCAAGTTCTTGCCAACGAGGATCAGACAGGTCCAGGGTTCCGGCAAGCCACGCCTCGACCCGATGGTGACGCGCCAACGTCACTAGCCGAGCGGCCTGCGCTCTGTCGAGGGCAGCGGTCAGAACGGGCGCCTCGCGCGGCTCCGAGCCGACCAGTCCGGCGAGCAGCATGAGGAGATCCTGATCGCTCAGTGTCTGCGACACGATCGCAACTCCCTGCCTTCCGTCGGACTATTCGTCGATTGCCGGTCGCAATTCCTGCCGTCCCAACCGCGCCTGCCGATGTCTTCTTCAGCGGACGTGGCCGCAGCAGCGCGGTTTTGGTGGTATCGCGGGGTATCGGAAGATCTCTGCACAATTCGGGGTACCGAACTGTCCAAACCCATGGAACAATGTCAATGCGGTGTTAAAAAACGGGGGAATCAAGGTTACCGTGAATCAGACTTATGTGGGATCCAGCGAACGCGTTCACGCAACAGACGCGTTCAGTCGCGACCGTCGGCTGCCAGATTTGATCGACACGTTGTGCGCCATGGCCGTCAAGGGTCTTCCGGCGATGTTGCGCACCGACAACCTCACCTTGGTACAAACCGTTCGCAAGGCGCCTTCGGCCGCGAATGGGCTGGCGCCCGAAGGTGTCAACCTGCGCTACACCGCCATCGTGGCACTCGGTCTCAACACGCTGGCAGTGGACGACCAGCGCGCGGTGCTTAACGGCAAGACCGCCGCGGACCTCGCGTTGCATGCAGCCGATCTGGCGGCCTCAGGCGGCTACGCGACCGATCTGGGGGCGTCCGCGCTCGCTGCGTGGGCGGTCGCCGAGATCTGCAACCGGATTCACGAACCCGTACTCGACCGGGTCATC
This sequence comes from Jatrophihabitans sp., assembly GCA_036488285.1. Lineage (GTDB taxonomy): Bacteria > Actinomycetota > Actinomycetes > Mycobacteriales > Jatrophihabitantaceae > Jatrophihabitans_A. The sequence goes on from DASXHV010000191.1 coordinate 8,063, forward strand.
GCCGACATCACGCACAACACATCGCAGCCGACGGTCGACTACGCCTGGGGGCTCACCGCCCTGGTGGCCGCGTGGCGCCTTCGTGACGTCTCCAAACCTGCTCAGATTGCCGCGGCCAGGTTGAAGGCCGAGCAGGGCGGCAAAGGAATCTTCGGACATCACCTACCGGCGTCGGACCTCGCCAAATATCGCGCCCACGTGGGTTGCTTCGCCGACCAGGTATATCCGATCCAGGCGCTGGCGCGATACGCGGCGCTGACCGGCGACGGAGACTCGATGGCTGCGGCTAACCGATGCGCCGCACGGATCGTGGAGCTTCAAGGAGATGACGGGCAGTGGTGGTGGCACTACGACGCCCGGACCGGCGATGTTGTGGAGGGCTTTCCGGTGTACAGCGTGCACCAGCACGCGATGGCGCCGATGGCATTGTTCGACCTGTGGCAATCAGGGGGTGAGGACCACCGGTCTGACATCGTGGCAGGCCTGGATTGGATGACGGCTCATCCTGAGACATCCGCCAGCTTGCTGGACGATCAGACCGGTGTCATCTGGCGCAAGGTCGGCCGCAAGGAACCGCGAAAGGCGGTCCGGTCGCTGCGTGCCATCTCGACGTCACTGTCGCCGTCGCTGCGACTGCGCCCGCTGGACCTGCTGTTCAAGCCCGGCAAAGTCGACTACGAGTGCAGGCCGTACGAGCTCGGCTGGTTGCTGTATGCGTGGCTGTCGACGCGTTCACCCCAGCCCGCATCCGGCAGCGACTGAGGACGACGATGGGCACTCCACGACAGGTCCTGTTCGGCCTGGACATCGATGCGATGACGCTCGAGCAGGTCCTCACGCGTAGCGATGACCATCTCGCCATGCGCAGACGGCTGCTGATCGGGGTGGTGAACGCAGCAAAGGTCGTCAAGCTGCATCGAGACGATCTGCTTCGTGCTTCGTTGCTGGAATGCGACTTGCTGCTTGCCGATGGCCAATCTGTGGTGTGGGCCAGCAAGGTCCTGCGACGGCCACTTCCGGAACGGGTGGCCGGCATCGACCTCTTCGAGAAGCTGGTGGCAAAAGCCTCGGCCGACAACCGTTCGATCTATCTGCTCGGAGCGAAGCCCGACGTGTTGGCACGGTTGGAAAGCGAGCTGTCGCGGCGTTTCCCCGGTGTACGAATCGTAGGTAGCCGGGACGGCTACTTCGCTGACACAGAGTCCGAAGACGTCGCCGCGGCGATCACGGCCTCGGGTGCCGACATGCTTTTCCTCGGGATGACGTCGCCCAAGAAAGAGATCTTCCTGGGCAAGTACGCAGACAGTCTTGGTGTGCCGATCCTGCACGGCGTGGGCGGCTCGTTCGACATCTTCGCCGGCATCACCAAACGCGCGCCCCGGATCTGGCAACGCCTCGGCTGCGAATGGCTGTACCGACTGTTGCAGGAACCTGGCCGGTTGTGGCGGCGCTATCTGACGACGAACACGGCGTTCCTGGCAATGACGCTGCGAGAACTTGTTCACCCGATGCCTTCATACCGGCAGCACGCACCAGTCGTACCGCAGTCAAACCCCGCGTCGATTGCTCGTTCAGCAGATACAGGAGTTGAGTGATGGAACAGATCTTCACCGGCAAGGTCGCCGTCATCGGTCTCGGCTACATCGGCCTGCCAACCGCAGCGGCTCTTGCGACCAGGGGTCTTGAAGTAGTCGGAGTGGACGTCAACGACGACACAGTGAAGGCCGTCAACCACGGCGAGGTGCCCTTCGTCGAGCCGGATCTGGCAATTGCCGTCAGCGGTGCGGTGGCGATGGGCCGGCTGACTGCCACCAAACAGGTCCCCGAGGCAGATGCGTTCATCATCGCCGTTCCGACACCGTTCCAGAGTGATCGATCGGCTGACCTGAGCTACATTCGTGGCGCAGTCGAGGCCATCGCGCCGAAGCTTCGCGGTGGTGAGGTGATCATTCTCGAATCGACCTCGCCGCCTGGCACAGCATTGGCGCTCAGCGAGTGGGTGGCTGAACTCCGGCCCGATCTCACGTTGCCGCATCAGAGCGAAGGCGTACCGGACGTCTATGTCGCACATTGCCCGGAGCGGGTGCTGCCTGGTCGGGTGATGATCGAGATCGTCACCAACGATCGCGTCATCGGCGGCATCACGACGCGCTGCGCTGAGAAGGCGGCCACGCTGTATCGAGTTTTCTGCCAGGGCCAGCTCTTGCTGTCCGATGCTGCCAGTGCCGAGATGGCCAAGCTCGTCGAAAACGCCTACCGGGACGTCAACATCGCCTTCGCCAACGAACTTTCGCTGATCAGCGACCAACTGAAGCTGGACGTATGGGAAGTCATCCGGCTGGCCAACCACCACCCGCGGGTGAACATCCTGACGCCCGGACCGGGTGTCGGCGGACACTGCATCGCCGTCGATCCATGGTTCATCGTCGCTGCCGCTCCCGAGCACGCGAAGCTCATCCGCGCAGCGCGCGAGGTGAACGACAGCAAGCCCGATCACGTCGCACAGCAGGTCATCGCCAAGGCCGGCCGCTTCAATGCACCGACCGTTGCCTGCCTGGGTCTGGCGTTCAAGGCGAACATCGATGATCTGCGCGAGAGCCCGGCCGTCCAGGTGGTTGAACACATCGCTGCTGCGCTACCCGATGTGGATGTACTGGCGTGCGAACCGTACGTCGAAGAACTCCCCCGCGAGCTATCCGGCATGAAGAACGTGAAGCTCACGCGGACCAGCGAGGCGCTCGAGGCGGCCGACATCGTCGTGTTGCTCGTCGATCACGACCAGTTCCGCACCATCAATCGCAGCCTGCTGGCGGGCAAGGTTGTCTATGACACCCGCGGAGTTCTGCGCTGAGCTACGGAGACAAGCCGGCGTCGAGTGACTGTCGTCAGCGCGCCGGTGAGACCTATCCCGAGCAACATCGTCGCGAGCACGGTTCGCGATCTGCTGCCGGACTGGTAGTACATCGGCCAAGTGGGTGGGCTCAACGCCAGTTCGATGTCGTTGGCCCGAGCAGAACCGGCATCGTTTTGCATCGACTGCAGCGTGCTGTTGATACGGTCCAGCACGTTCTGCATGGTGGCCGAGACCTCGGCCGGGGTGGCGCCGGCGGCCTGCACGTCCAGAAGAGACTGGTCGAAGTTGTTCGCCCACTGACCACCGGAGTTCGGCAGTCGGACACGGTAGCCGCTCCGAATTCCCTCTCCGACGATCGACACGTTGTCAGAAACCGCCGAGAGGGGCGTGCTGGAACCAACCCTGATCGCCACTACGCCGGCGGTGGCGATAACGCCGTCCGAGGAGGACTGGAGGCCATTCGGGTTTCGAACGCTCTTCGGCACAAGGAACTGGACTTTGATCTCAGACCAGTAGACCCCCGGCCGGCCAGCGAGATAGCCGGCCACGAGCAACGTGCCCGCGATTCCCAAGATTGCAGCCAGCGCCGTTGCCCACACGGTCGCTCGGCGGCCGACGGATCGTGCCCGCACCCGAGGGGCGTCGACTCGGGACGGAGCGCCGGACAAACTCACAGCCACGGCAACACCTTCCGATCGTCTACAGGTCGGGGAAGCTCTATCCTATGTAAGGGGCGCGTTTGTTGCCAACGATCTCTGTGAAAGACCGACGCGAGGAGCAGACGTGGAACCGGGTAATGACACGGCCGCCGGTGGGACCGTGGCACTTCTGCTGCGGCGTTGGTACCTGACGCTTATCGGGCTGGCGCTGACTGTCGGTTTCGCCGCGACAGCGATATTCATGGTCGCCCCCACGTACCAGGCCAAGGCTTCGCTGCTCCTACTTCCCCCTAAGTCACCGGCCACTGGTTCCAATCCCTATCTGGCTCTCGGCGGCCTGCAAGGGGCCACCGACGTCTTGGCCCGGGCGATGTCGGATTCGAGCACCCTCAACCAGCTGGCACAGTCCGGCGCCACGGGAACGTTCGCGGTGCTCCGAGACCCCAATACGAGTGGGCCCGTGCTGCTGGTAACAGCCACCGCATCCGACAGCGCCTCCGCAGTTCGCGACGTCGACCTCTTCATCCATCTGGTGCCGAGCAAGCTCGCGAGCTTGCAGGAGTCGATCGGAGTTCCGAGCAGCGCGGCGCTTTCCTCGAGCGCGATCACCCAGGACCGCACTGCCGCGATCAACCGAAAGTCTCAGATTCGCGCCATCTTGGTGGCGGTTGCGGCAGGTGTGGTCATCACGGTGGCGGGCATCTCGCTGCTGGAGAATTTCGTGAGCCGTCCCAAGCATTCCGATGTCCGCGCAGTCTCTGTCTCGGCGTCGCATGAGGCGCCGGACCGGACGCACCTCGGTGCGCCCAGGATGGCAAGTACCGTCGCGCGCTCGCGCCGGCGACGGAGCGGATGAACAGCAGGCATGCCACGACGGCGCTGACCTGGTACCTGGTCGCGCTGTTCCTGATTCCCTCCCGGCTCATTTTCGCTCCGCTCGGTGAATCGGGAACGCCCGCACAGTGTTTGACCCTCGCGCTGGGCGTCCTCTGGGTGGGATCCAGGTTGGCCTCGTTGCGCGCTCCGCGACCGCCGGCGGACCCCACCCGGCGATTCATGCTCGTATTCGTTGCGGCAATCCTTGCCAGCTACATCGCCGCTGGAATCCGACCGATCGCTGGCGTCGAGCAACGGTCAGCGGATGCTGGCGTTCTGATGGTGCTCGGGTGGCTCGGACTACTCCTGTTCACGAGCGAAAACATCACCACGATGCGCGATCTGCAAACGTTGATGCGACGTGCGGTGGCGATGGCGGGTGCAGTCGCGACACTTGGATTGGCACAGTTCGTCACCGGGATGCTATTCATCAACTACGTTCAGTTACCGGGCCTGACCACGAACGTGCCGCTCTTTGCGGTGAGCGACCGAGGTGGGCTGAATCGCCCACCCGGGACGGCGATCCATCCGATCGAGTTCGGGTCCTTGCTGACGATGATCCTGCCGATCGCACTCCACCTTGCAATGACGGACCGATCTCGCACCTTGCTGCGCCGTTGGTACCCGGTCGGCGTGATCGCTGTTGCCATCCCCATTGCGATCTCCCGCTCGGCAATCTTGAGTGCGCTGGTCGTCCTCGTCGTCCTGCTCCCTACCTGGAGCACCCGTGTGAGGCGGCGGGCCTATCTGATCATCATCGCTCTCGTCGGCGCCTTGTTCGTCACGATCCCGGGCCTGATCGGCACGATCACCCGCTTGTTCACCGGGATCTCGGGCGACTCGAGTGCGCAGTCACGCACGGACAGCTATCACATTGCCTTCGAATTCATTTCGCGTAATCCCATTGTTGGCAGAGGATTCATGACCTTCTTGCCGGCATATCGAATTCTCGACAATCAATATCTTGGCCTCTTGATCGACGCTGGGATCCTGGGCCTCACCAGCTATCTTCTCTTGCTCGCCTCGGGCATATATACGGCCGTACGGATTCGAAGGAATTCAAGTAATGCAGACATCCGCGGAATCGCCCAGGCTTTTGCCGCATCGATTGCCTCTGCTGCAGCTAGTTTTGCGCTCTTCGACGCCTTTTCATTTCCGATGGCCGGCGGCACCCTCATGTTCGTTATGGGCCTCACCGGCGCTCTCGCTCGCATCACGTGGATGAACCGAGACACCGTTACCGTCCGCTACGGGAATGGCGCGAGAAAGCGCCGGGTCGCGCCCTAGGAGCGAGCGCAACCGCTGCGCCGTTTACGCGCCGTGTACGCAAGGTAGCGATCTCGGCTCAAGAGGAGTCAAAGGCGCTAGGCGCCTTAAACAGACAAAGAAGACCGAAGCCTACTTCTAGGTCCCTAGCGCTCGAACGCGCGTCAAATTCAGCGTCACTATGGCGTGAGGCGGGGCCTTGATCAACTAGACACCGTTATCGAATCGTAGCTATGGTCTCGAACGGTTAAGGTTCAGGCAGTCATTGCCGATGTTGAATTCGCACGGGGCTGAGGATGAAAGGCACTGACAGGCAATTATGACTCCGAACTCACATCGAGCGCAGCCCCCGTACTCACAAACCCCTTACTCGCTGCGTATGCTTCCACGCATGACAGCCAAGGGCGCGCTGCGCGTCCTGGTCGTGCTCGTGCTGTCCCTCGTCGGCGCCCAGGCGGTCTCTGCCAGCACCAACGGTGCAGCACAGAAGCGCGGGTCGCACCCAGCCTCGGTCGCTCATCCCGACCTGCACAAGGCAACGCATCACAAGCGGAGCCACCGCCGCACACCGCCTCCGCCAAAGAAGCCCACAAAGCCGCCCACCAAGGCGCCCACCAAGACGCCCACCAAGACATCCGCGCCGAAGCCGGCACCGCCAACCAGCACCTCGGTCAGCCCCGCCCCACCGACCACGACGTCGCCCGCCCCAGCACCACCGCCACCCGCCGGCAACGGCGCACTGCCGGACGCCTCGAACACTGGAGTGCCTGCCGGCACCGTGCTGAAGCCCTCGGGATCGCTGAACATCACGACGGCCGGCGCCGTTGTCGACGGTCTGGACATCAGCGGAACCGTGACGATCAGCGCTTCCAACGTCACGTTGAAGAACAGCCGGGTGACCGCGGGCGCCTACTACGTCATCCTCGTCAAGGACGGCGTCACCGGCGCGGTCATCCAGAATGTCGAGGTGAACGGTCGCGGTACGTCGGGAGCGAGCGGATCCTTCGGCATCACCGGCTCGGCAACCGTCAAGGCCTGCAATGTGTACGCGGTCGAGAACGGGCTCGTCCCGGATTCGGGGTCCATTCTGCAGAACAACTACGTGCATGACCTGGCCGCGCCGGGTGACGCGCACTACGACGGCATCCAGATCGACGGTGGCCAGTCCAACATCACCATCGAGCACAACACGATCATCAACAACCACGATCAGACCTCGGCCGTGATGATCGACAATGGCTTCGGCCCGATCACCAACATCGTCGCGCAGGACAACTACCTCGCCGGCGGTGGCTACACGGTCTACGTAGACGGTCAGTTCAACAACGGCGCGATCACCGGCGTGGCCTTCCGCAACAACCGCTTGACGAAGGGCACCTTCGGGTACGTGGTCATCCGAAACAACAACGCGACCTGGACCGGCAACACCGACAAGGCGACCGGCGCGTCCGTCGGATCCTGAGGCCCCAGCTCCGCTGGCAGTTCCAACACGGTCTGCATGATCAGAGCCGCGCGGTATCCGTCCCTCGAGTCGGGTGCCGCGCGGTTCTGTATCTTCGGAAACCGAACGCCGATTCGCCTCGACGGTCGGAGCCGACCGGCTAGTCTTGCCCGGTGCCGGTCGATGTCGTCGTGGTCATCGTGACTTACAACAGCGAAGGCGAAATCGGCCGGCTGATGGAGACCCTGGGCGCTGGCCTGGGCGAGCTGACGGCCGAGGTGATCGTGGTCGACAACGGCTCGACGGACCACACCATGCAGCGATTGGCCGAATACCAGCACGTCAGGGTCATCGCCTCGACGAACGTCGGATACGCC
>DASXHV010000009.1:0-10110 GCA_036488285.1 Jatrophihabitans sp.
ATCGACGCCAACTGGGTAAGCGGCTGGGTGAACTGCCGGGAGTACTGAATGAACGCCTGCACGTCACCCAGGCTCATCGAACCCGACGCCACCCGCATACCGCCGACCACCGCGATAACCACATAGTTCAGGTTCCCGATGAACATCATCGCCGGCATGATGATCCCGGAGATGAATTGGGCACCGAAGCTCGCACCGAACAGCTTCTCGTTCTTCTCCCGGAACTCTTCCTCGGCCTCGCGCTGATGCCCGAACACCTTGACCAACTCGTGGCCGGTGAACGTCTCCTCGATGTGCGCGTTCAACGCCCCGGTGTGCGACCACTGCGCGATGAACTGCTTCTGCGACCGCTTGGCGATCGCCTTGGTCACCAGCATCGACAGCGGAATCGTCACCAGTGCGATCAACGCCAGCAGCGGCGAGACCACGAACATCATGGTCACGACGCCAACCACCATCAGCACCGAGGTCAGCAGCTGGCTCAGTGTCTGGTTCAGGCTCTGCGCCACGTTGTCGATGTCGTTCGTGACGCGACTGAGCACCTCGCCACGTGGCTGGCCGTCGAAGTAAGGCAGCGGCAACCGATTCAGCTTGTCCTCGACCTCGGCACGCAACCGCAGGACGCTGCGCTGAACAACCCCGTTGAGGATGTAACCCTGCATCCAGGACAGCAGCGCCGAAACCACGTAGATCCCCAGCACCAACAGCAGTACATGGCCCAGCGCCGTGAAGTCGATACCGCGGCCGGGGTGGACGTGCAGGTGCGAGATCAGGTCGGCGACGTTGCCGTTGCCGGCCGCGCGCGCTCCGGCCGCTGCCTGCTCAGCGGTAGTACCCGGCGGCAGGTGCTTGCCGAACACGCCAGCGAAGATCAGGTCCGTTGCATGCCCGAGAATCTTCGGGCCGAGCACGCTCAGGCCGATACTCAGGACGGCCAGAACGACGACCAGAATCACCCGGACGCGTTCGGGCCGCAGCCGACGCATCAGCCGCTTGGCCGACGGTCCGAAGTTCATCGACTTCTCGCCCGGCTGTCCGATGTTCGCCCAGGGCGGGCCGCCGCCGGGCCGGCGGTTCGGATTGCGCGGCACGCTGGTGCTCGGCGCCGCCTTGCCAGCCTTGCCAGCCTTGCCAGCCCTGCCAGCCCTGCCATTCACATTCGATGTTCCGATTGTCATGCCGCAACCTCGGCGGCCGAGAGCTGCGATTGCACGATTTCCTGATACGTCTGACAACCGTCCAGCAGTTCGTCATGTGTCCCGACGCCGACGATCTCGCCGTCCTCGAGAACGATGATCTGATCGGCATCGGCGATGGTCGAGACGCGCTGCGCCACGATCACGACAGTGGCGTCCCGGGTGACCGGACGAAGCGCAGCCCGAAGGCGTGAGTCAGTGCCCAGGTCCAATGCGGAGAACGAGTCGTCGAACAGGTAGATCTCCGGCTTGCGTACCAGCGCCCGGGCGATCGCCAGCCGCTGCCGCTGACCACCGGAAACGTTCGTTCCCCCTTGCGCGATAACGGCATTCAGGCCGTCCGGCATTGCCGTCACGAAGTCACGCGCCTGTGCGATGTCCAGCGCATCCCACAGGTCCTCGTCGGTGGCCTGCGGATTTCCGTAGCGCAGGTTCGAGGCGACCGTGCCGGTGAACAGGTACGGCTTCTGCGGCACCAGCCCGACCCGCCGCCACAGGGCTTCGGGGTCCAACTTGCGGACGTCCACACCGTCGACGGACACCGATCCGTCGGTGGCATCGAACAGTCGGGGCACCAGCGACAGCAGGGTCGTCTTGCCGGCACCAGTGCTGCCGATGATCGCCGTGGTGCGGCCGGGGTGGGCGGCGAAACTGATGTTGCGCAAGACCGGGGTGTCGGCGCCCGGGTAACTGAACTCGACGTCGGTGAGCCGCAACTCGCCATGTTCGGACAGCGTGCGCACGCCATCGGTCGGCAGTACCACGGTCGTCTGGGTTTCCAGCACCTCGCTGATCCGTTCGGCACACACCGCGGCACGCGGAACCATGATCAACATGAAGGTAGCCATCATCACCGACATCAGGATCTGCATCAGGTAACTCAGGAACGCTGTCATGGCGCCGATCTGCATCGCACCCGAGTCCACCCGCGCGGCACCGAACCAGAGCACCGCAACCGATGACGCGTTGAGCACCATCATCACGACCGGGAAGATCAACGCCTGCAGTCGTCCGACCCCCATCGCGACGTCGACCAGGCCACGGTTCACGGTGTCGAATCGCTTTGTTTCAAAGGGCTCCCGGACGAAGGCACGGACCACCCGGATACCGCTGATCTGTTCACGCAACACCTGGTTGAGGGTGTCGATCCGGGTCTGCATGAGCCGGAACCGCGGCACCATCTGGCGGATGATCAGCCCGAGCGGGATGACCAGCAACGGGACGCTGACGACCATCAGCCAGGACAATCCGACGTCCTCGCGCAGCGCCATGATCACGCCTCCGACACACATGATGGGCGCCGCGACCAGCATGGTGCAGGTCATCACGACCAGCATCTGCACCTGGAGCACATCGTTGGTGTTGCGGGTGATCAGCGACGGCGCACCGAAGTGCGCGACCTCGCGGTTGGAGAACTCGCCGACTCGGTGGAAGACCGCTGACCGGACGTCACGGCCGAAGCTCATCGCGGCCTTGGCACCGAGGTATACCGCACAGATGGAACACACGATCTGCACGCCGGTGACCGACAGCATCCAGCCTCCGGTCTGCCAGATGTAGCCGGTGTCGCCGCGGCTGATTCCCTTGTCGATGATGTCGGCGTTCAAGCTGGGCAGGTACAGCGCGGCGATCGTGCCGAACAATTGCAGCACGACCACGCCGGCCAGCAATCGCTTGTACGGACGCAGATACGTCCGCAGTAGTCGCATCAACATTTACGGTTTCCTCGTTCGGTGGTTCGGCGTCGATTTCGGCCTCGGCCGGCTGGTCTTTGCAGGCGCTGTCGGGTCGGTCTGCCGGACGCCGTCCATCAGGTAGGCAACGATCCGTCGTGACGTAAGGGGGTTGCCGCCACTGATGAAGGGGTGGGTACCGGCGAACACCAGCAGCCGCAGCAGGGACATCGCTTCCACAGCCGAATAGCGAAATTGGACGCTGTCCGTGCCGACTACCTCGACGATCGCCGCGACGATGTCGGCATCGCGCTGGTAATGGCCGGGGGGCTTCGTGCCGTGCTGCTCCGGCCGCCGCTGCCACCGCAGCGCGTTCAGCAGTGTGAAGATCCCCTCCAGCCGAATGCGCAGGATGTCCACCGCAGCGACAAGGCGTTCCTCCAGCGGCAGGCCTGGCTCGATCGCCCGGAGCTTCGCCAGCACCTGCTCCGGTTCGAAGGCGCGCGCCACCGCGGCTTGGATCAACGATTCCTTGTCCGGGAACACCCGGAACAGGGTTCCCTCGGCCACCCCGCACGCCTCGGCGATTTGTCTGGTGGTGACGTCGGCGCCGTTGGCTATCAACAACGGCAGCGTCGCCTCGATGAGCGCCTCGCGTCGCTGCGCGGGGGGCATCGGGGCGGCTCGGGAGGTATGGGCAGGCACAGCTGCCACATTAAATGAGTGAGCACTCACTCACAAGCGAATAATTGATCTTCGGCTCAGCGTCCGCTCAGCCGGATACGTCCTCACCAGCGAGCAACACCCGCAGCGCGCGGATCATGGTCGCCTGATCGCGGCCACCGACCTCGGCCATCATCTCGTCCTCGAAAGCCAGCAGCGCATCCAGCGCGCCGTCGACCCGTCGCCGTCCGGCAGCGCTGAGCCGGACGAGTTGCACTCGGCCATCGGTGGGATGGGCCCGGCGCGAGATCAGCCGCCGACCCTCGAGCCGATCCAGTCGATTGGTCATTGTGCCTGATGTGACATGGGTGGCCTCGACCAACTGGCCCGGCGTCAACTCAGCCGCCTCGCCGCTGCGCCGAAGGGCCGCCAGCACATCGAATTCGTGCGCTGCAAGGCCGTATTCGGCGAACGCCTGTTCGCGACGGTTGTCCAACAGATGTGAAAGCCGCCGTACCCGGCTCAGCACCTGCAAGGCGGCCAGATCCAGTTCCGGCCGGACGGCAGTCCAGCCGGCCACGATGCCGTCCACCTCGTCCATCTCGTCCATCCGCGCCTCCGATGAGTGCATTGTCGGTGATGGGCCGCTCGGCCTCGGGTACCCGCCTTGGACGGCCCAGCCCGAGCCGTCCGAGGGCGTCCGAACCTTATCAAGTACCTTGGCGTCAAGGTATATTCTCTTGATGTCGAGAAATGTTCTTTCATGAGCTGAGACCGCACGGAGTGGAGACTACCGATGCAGTGGGACCCTACCCAGTACACCAAGTACGGCGACGAGCGCGGCAGGCCGTTCTACGACCTGGTCGGCCAGATCGAATGCGACAAACCCGCACGGGTCGTCGACCTTGGTTGCGGGCCCGGTGAACTCACTGCCTCGCTTGCCGAGCGCTGGCCGAATGCGGCAATCGAAGGACAGGACTCGTCGCCGGAGATGATCGAGCGGGCGGCCGGCCTCGCCGCAGGTCGACTCAGCTTCCGGCAACGCCGTGCGCAGGAATTCGACGCGAGCGGGGTGGATGTTCTGATCAGCAATGCCTTGCTGCAGTGGGTGCCCGAGCACCGCGATCTGCTCCCGAGCTGGGCGGACAAGCTCAACCCTGGCGGCTGGATCGCGTTTCAGGTGCCCTCCAATTTCGGCTCGCCGTCCCACCGGTTGATGCGAGAGGTCGCCGGTTCAGCGCGGTGGCGCGACCAGGTCGGCGGCGTGCTCCGTCACGCCGACTCCGTCTCAGAACCGACTGAGTATCTCGATCTGCTGACCGGGTGCGGATTCCGGGTCAACGCATGGCAGACGGAGTACCTGCACATTCTCACCGGTGCCGACCCCGTGCTGGAGTGGGTGCGGGGCACCGGCCTGCGCCCGATTCTGGACCTGTTGTCGCCGCGCGACATCGCCGAGTTCGAGGCGGAGTACGCAACCCGGCTTCGAATTGCCTATCCCGCCCACGACTACGGCACCGTGTACCCGTTCCTGCGGACATTCGTGGTCGCACACAAGCCAGCATGATCATGAGTGCTTCAGCCCCACTCCAGTCGGGTAAAACCACTCATGATCAACGAAATGTGGGGCGGACCTGGTCGACTCACGGCAGGCTCACCCGTCGGTTCAGGCCTTCTTGGCCGCGACTTTCTTTGCCGGTGCCTTCTTGGCGGCCGACTTCCGCGCTGCCTTCTTCGCCGGCGCCTTCTTAGCGGCTGCCTTCTTCTTCACCGGTCCGCGGGATCGGCGGTCTGCCAGTAGTTCGATAGCGCGCTCGTCGGTGAGCTCGTCCACCGAGTCACCGCGACGCAGTGACGCGTTGGTCTCGCCATCGGTGACGTACGGGCCGAACCGGCCGTCCTTGACCACCATCGGCTTACCGGATACCGGGTCGTTGCCCAGTTCCTTCAGCGGTGGCGCTGCGGCCGACCGCCGACCACGCAGTTTCGGTTGCGCGAAGATGGCCAACGCCTCTTCGAGCGTGACAGTGAACAGCTGCTCCTCGTTGTCCAGCGACCGCGAATCGGTGTCGCGCTTGATGTACGGGCCGTACCGACCGTTCTGGGCAGTGATCTCCGCGCCCTTGCCCTCGTTGGCCGCCGGGTCGACACCCACCAGCCGCGGCAACGTGAGCAGCTTCGCGGCCTCCTCGACGGTCAGCGTCTCCAGGGCCATCGACGTGAACAGCGATGCGGTCCGCTCACCGTCGGTCACGTAAGGGCCGTACCGGCCGTTCTTGCCGGTGATCTCGCGCCCGGTGTCCGGATCGATGCCAACCTCGACGTCACCGGACGGAGCCGACAGCAGCTCTTCGACCCTCTCCGGCGTCAGCTCGTCGGGAGCCAGATCTTCGGGCACCGAGGCGCGCCGCTGTGAGTCCGGACCGCCCTGCTGGACGTACGGGCCGTACCGCCCGACCCGGACCACGACATCACTGTCCGGTCCGAAGAGCTGGATCGAGTTCACCCCACGGGCATCGATATCTTCCAGCCGTTCGGCGATCAGCTTCTTCAGGCCGCCCTGCTCCGAAATTCGCATCGGCGCGACGGCGGAGCCGTTGACGCTGGCGGGGGCAGGAGCGCTTGCGTCAGCGGGCGTCGAGCCGAAGTAGAACCTGCGCAGGTAGTCCACTCGGGACATGGTTCCGCCGGCGATCGAGTCCAGGTCGTTCTCGACCGAGGCAGTGAAGCCGTAGTCGACCAGCCGGCCGAAGTAACCTTCGAGCAGCCCGATCACCGCGAAGGCCACCCACGACGGGACCAGGGCGGCGCCCTTCTTCCAGACGTAGCCACGATCCTGGATGGTCTGCATGATCGAGGCGTACGTCGACGGACGGCCGACCCCAAGATCCTCCATCGCCTTGACCAGCGACGGTTCGGTGAAGCGGGCCGGCGGGTTGGTGGAGTGGCCCTGCGGTTGCAGTTCCCGGACACCGAGCGCGTCGCCGCGGGCCAGTTGCGGCAGCCGCTTCTCCGAGTCGTCCCGGGAGCTACCGCGGTCGCCGTCAGAGGCCGAGTCATCGACGTCTTCGACATAGGCGCGCAGGAAGCCCGGGAACGTGATGGTCCGGCCAGAGGTCGCGAACTCGGCGCGCTCGTCGGCGACCGAAGTACCGGACAGCCGAATCGAGACCGTGGTGCCGACTGCGTCAGCCATCTGCGACGCCAGGGTGCGCTGCCAGATCAGCTCGTAGAGCCTGAACTCGTCCGCCGACAATTGGGAGGCCAGCTCACCCGGGGTGCGGAAGGTGTCACCAGCCGGACGGATGGCTTCGTGTGCCTCCTGGGCGTTCTTCACCTTGCGCGAATAGCGGCGCGCCTCGGCAGGCACGTAGGCATCGCCGTAGAGGTCGCGGGCTTGTGACCGGGCCGCGGACAACGCGGTCTCCGACAGATTGGTGGAGTCGGTACGCATATAGGTGATGTAGCCGTTCTCGTACAACCGCTGCGCAACCCGCATCGTGGTTGCCGAAGACCAGCGCAGCTTGCGACCGCCCTCCTGCTGAAGGGTCGAGGTCATGAACGGCGGGTATGGGCGACGCCGGTACGGCTTCTCCTCGACGCGGGTGACCACGAAGTCGGCACCCTCGAGGCGGGCGGCCAGGCCACGGGCGCCGGCCTCGTCCAGATGCAGGACCTCCGAGGAGGCACGCCCGGTTGCCGCGTCGAAATCGCGGCCGGTGGCGATTCGCTCATCACCCAGTCCGACCAGGGTGGCACTGAAAACCTCGGGATCGCCGTCCTTGCGGTCGGCTGGCGCGAAGGAACCCTCGATGTCCCAGTAGTTCGCGGTCTTGAATGCCATCCGCTGGCGTTCCCGCTCGACCACCATCCGGGTGGCCACCGACTGGACGCGGCCGGCCGACAGTCGCGGCAGCACCTTCTTCCACAGCACCGGCGAAACCTCGTAACCGTACAGCCGGTCGAGGATCTGCCTGGTTCGCTGGGCATCGACCAGGTTCTCGTCGATGTCACGAGGTTCTGCAACGGCGCGAGCGATCGCTTCCGGCGTGATCTCGTGGAACACCATCCGCCGGACCGGGACCTTCGGGCTGAGGGTCTCGACCAGGTGCCAGGCGATCGCCTCGCCCTCGCGGTCCTCATCAGTGGCCAGGAAGACCTCGTCGGCGTTCTTCATCAGGCCGCGAAGTTTGGTCACCTGTGCCTTGCGGTCGGCGGAGATGACGTACAGGGGTTCGAAGTTGTTCTCGGTATCGACGCCCAGCCGGGCCCACGGCAGGCCCTTGTACTCGGCGGGTACCGCGGCCGCGTTCGGCGGCAGCTCGCGGATGTGCCCGATGGATGCCTCGACGGTGTAGCCGCTGCCGAGATAGCCACCGATCGTCTTCGCCTTTGCCGGCGATTCGACGATGACCAACTTGTTGCCCGTGCCGTTCTTGGCCGGCGCCTTCTTCCGTGGTGGCACTGATGTCTCCTGTCCATGCCGCCAGCTTTCTCGGCGGCGGGTGGCCGCCGTCGCGGGCGACCTTCGCTTTCACCGTGGTGGATTTCGGACGCGCCCACCGCAGGCTGCGGCGCTCGCACCGAATCCGGGTGCTTCGGCGGACGGTACCCCACGCGCCTCACCCGACGTTCATGCGATCCCGGCTCAGCCGGGTCTGAGCTCCCCCACGGCATGGTCACACCGGGCGTCCTGCCGGCGCTGGTCCCGGCCGTCACACCAGCACGCTGAGACCCAACACCAGGATGATGCCGCTCACCGAGAGCACCGTTTCCATGACTGACCACGACTTGATGTTCTGACCTACCGTGAGGCCGAAGTATTCCTTCGTCAGCCAGAAACCGGCGTCGTTGACGTGAGAGAAGAACAGTGAGCCGGCACCGATCGCGAGAACCAGCAGTGAGATATGTGAGTTGGTCAACGTGCTCGTGACGGGCGCGAGAATGCCCGCGGTCGTGACCGTTGCAACCGTGGCCGATCCGGTCGCGAGCCTGATCAGTACCGCTACGAACCACGCCAGCAGCAGCGGAGAGATCGTGCTGCCCGCGACCCAGGACGCGATGATCTTGGAGATGCCGCTGTCGACCAGCACCTGTTTGAACCCGCCGCCCGCGGCGACGATGAGCAGGATGCCGGCGATGGGCGGCAGTGACTTCTCGACGGTTGCCGACAGCGTCGCCTTGTCCATGCCTGCCCCGCGGCCGAGGGTGAACAGCGCGACCAGCACCGCGATGAGCAGTGCGATCAGCGGCGTCCCGACGAAGTCCAGAGCTCGCTTGGCCGTCCCGTTGCCGGTGTTGTCGACGATATCGGCGACCGCCTTGGCGAGCATCAGGATGACCGGCAGCAGAACGGTGCCGAGCGTGATACCGAAAGTTGGTCGACGGACGGCAGCGCCCTGGTCACGGTCGCCACCTTCGCCCAGCGCGGTCATCGTGCCACCGGCCCTGGTCCCGTCTCGGGGCGTGTCTCGCTCCGAGGACGCATCGACGAACAACGCGGGCACCGGGACATCCACCCATCGGGCCGCGAACTTGCTGAAGAGTGGTCCCCCGACGATGACGGTCGGGACCGCGACGAGCACGCCCAGGCCGAGAGTCAGACCCAGATCGGCGTGCAATGCTCCGACCGCAGCCAACGGGCCCGGATGCGGCGGCACGAAGCCGTGCATCGCCGACAGACCGGCCAGCGCCGGAATACCCACTCGCATCAAGGGCAAACCCGATCGGCGAGCCACCAACAGGATGACTGGCATCAACAGAACGAGGCCGATCTCGAAAAACATCGGCAGCCCGATGATCATCCCGACCAGGGCCATCGCCCAGGGCAGGGCTCGCTCGCTGGACCGCCCCACGATGGTGTCGACGATCTGGGCCGCCCCGCCGGAGTCGGCGAGCAGTTTGCCGAAGATGGCGCCCAACGCGATCAGCGTGCCGACGCTAGAGACGGTGTCACCGACACCCTTGCCGAAACTGGTTGTCGTCTTGTCCAAGGCGAGCCCGGCGACGGCGCCGACCAGCAGCGAACCCAGGATCAGGCTGAGGAAAGGATGCACCTTCAGCCAGGTGATCAGCCCTACGATCAGCGCGATCCCGAGGAGCGTTGCGATGATCAGGCGTGTGTCGTGGGCACCACTGGTTCCGGCTGCCAACAGCTGCTTGCTCGCGAGCGCGGTCATTGGACCTCCTTCAGGAACTTTTCGACGATGAGTTCGGGACCGAGCGTGAAGTCCAGGCTGACGCCGAACTCGTCCGGCTCGAGCGGTTCGAGCGCGGCGTACTGAGATTGAACGAGCGATGCCGGCATGTAGTGATGCATGCGGTGCCCGACCCGTTCGGTGACAACCGCCGGATCACCGGCCAGGTGTAAAAAGCAGAGGTTGTCCGAGCCGGTGCGCAACACGTCGCGGTAACTGCGCTTGAGCGCCGAACAGGCCAGCACGCAACCTTCCGGTTGGCTGCGCAGCCACTCGGCAATGCGCTGCAGCCACGGCGCGCGATCGGCGTCGGTCAGGGGATGCCCCGCGGCCATCTTCGCCTTGGCCTCGTCGGAGTGGAAGTCGTCCGCGTCGGCGAGC
>DASXHV010000016.1:0-28558 GCA_036488285.1 Jatrophihabitans sp.
GCCTTCGCCCACCGGGTCACCGTCTTGGGGTCGACACGGAAAAGCGTGGCAACCTCTGACGGAGTCAGCAGGGGTTCGGACTCTGTACGTTGACGAGGATTGGTCATTGACCCTCGCCCCCTTCCTGATTACTGATAACGCGCATCCCGTTGCGACGTCCTAGGAAGTATGCACCAGTTTCCGACACAAGTTCGTGTCTGAGTTCTGTAAGGACGACCCTAATTGGTTGCGATTTGGCAACGATGGCACCCTGAGGGGTATTTGTTCTACAGGTAGTAATCGTCCGTACTCGCTACGTGAGCGTTCATCTTCCGGCTACTTCCCATTTTCCTAAGTAAACCGTTGGCGCGGTTCGGCGTCCGGACGCCAGACTGGCACCGGAAACGACGTCGGTGGCCTCGGGGCGATCCGCGGGCCGGACGCGGCTCGAACCGAGGGCGGATCTTGACTGTGGGCTGGCAGTGAGCTGAGTGTGGCCCCCGACTCGCCCAGCCGGTGTGCGAGACGCCGGATTCGCGTTGTACTCTCGACAGTACGAATTGATGACCAGATTCCCGGTCACTGATTGACTGCGGGCTGACCTTCGGGCCTCCCCACAACTCAGTGCCGGATGAGCGTGCGAGCGAGGGGGTCGAGCCATGGGGCGCGGCCGTGCTAAGGCAAAGCAGACCAAAGTGGCCCGGGAGTTGAAGTATCACACCCAGGACACTGACTTCACCGCATTGCAGCGTGAGTTGGGGAACAGCCCGAACGCCGGCTACCGCAGCCCGGACGTGGACAACGACCCTTACTCCGATGATGAGGAAGACGACGGCTGGGCCCGTCGCTCCGGCTGATTCGTAGCTACTGACAAGAACGCGTCACCGCGCAATGTGCGGCTGGACGCGCCCTGATCTGCGTCCGGATCAGAATCCGCAGTTCGGATAGTCGCCGCGCATCTGCACCGTTCCGGTGCCCGCCACGATATCGCCGAGCCGCCACGCGCTGACGCCTCGGCCGGCCAGCAACTCGATCGCCACCGCCGCCTGCTGCGCTGGGACCACGGCCACCATTCCGACGCCGAGGTTGAACGCCGGCTCCAGCTCCGCGCGGGCCACGCCGCCAACCCGGGCCAGTAGTTGGAAGATCGGCGCGGGCGTCCAGCTACCACGGTCGACGACTCCGTCGACCGAGTCGGGCAGCACTCGCACCAGGTTTCCGGCCAGCCCGCCGCCCGTGATGTGCGACAGCGCATGCACGCCGACCGTGCGGATGAGCTCCAGGCAGTGCTGGGTGTAAATCGTGGTGGGCGTCAGCAATACCTCGCCCAGAGTTGGGCCGCCCAGCTCGTCCGGCGTGCTGTGCAGGTCCAGTGCAGCCCCGTCGACGATGTGTCGGACGAGGGAGTAGCCGTTGGAATGCAGTCCGGACGAACCCATCGCGATCATTACGTCGCCGACTTCGACCCGATCCGGGCCGAGCATCTGGTCTGCGTTGACCGCGCCGGTTGCCGCCCCGGAGATGTCGTACTCGTCCTCACCCAGCACGCCGGGATGCTCGGCTGTCTCGCCACCGATCAACGCGCAGCCGGCCTGCACGCACCCTTCGGCGATGCCTGCGACGATCCTCGCGATCTTGTCCGGCACCACCTTGCCGGTAGCGATGTAGTCGGTCATGAACAGCGGCTCGGCGCCGACCACCACGAGGTCGTCCACCACCATTGCCACCAGGTCGATGCCGATGGTGTCGTGCCGATCCAGCTGCTGCGCGATCACCAGCTTGGTGCCCACACCGTCCGTCGAGGTGGCCAGCACCGGCTTGGGATAGCGGCTCAGATCGAGTTGGAACAGGCCCGCGAAGCCGCCGATGCCACCGAGCACCTCGGGCCGTGCGGAACGTTTGACCGAGTCCTTCATCAACTCGACGGCCCGATCGCCGGCCGCGATGTCGACTCCGGCGGCAGCGTAGGAAGTCACGGGCGTGTCAGGGCGTCGCTGGCTGGGTAACCCTCGACGTGTTCGGGTACCCGGCCGTTGAGCTGCACCGATCGCTCGATGCCTTCCAGCACGTGCTTGCCGACGATGTCGGGCAGTTCGATCGGGTACTCGCCGTCGAAGCACGCGCGGCACAGCCGGCTCTTGGGCTGCTCGCTCGCGGCGATGACGCCGTCGAGCGAGATGTAGCCGAGCGAATCCGCGCCGATCGATGCGCGGATGCCTTCCATGTCCAGCCCGTTGGCCAGCAGCTCAGCCTTGGAGGCGAAATCGATGCCGTAGAAGCACGGCCACTTCACCGGTGGGGAGGCAATCCGGACGTGCACTTCCAGGGCGCCGGCCTCGCGAAGCATCCGGATCACCGCGCGCTGGGTGTTGCCCCGCACGATCGAATCGTCCACCACGATCAGTCGCTTGCCGCGGATCACGTCACGCAGCGGGTTGAGCTTGAGCCGGATGCCGAGCTGGCGGATGGATTGGCTCGGCTGGATGAAGGTGCGGCCCACGTAGGCGTTCTTGACCAGCCCCATGCCGTACGGAATGCCGGACGCTTCGGCATAGCCGATCGCTGCCGGCGTTCCGGACTCCGGCGTCGGCATCACCAGGTCGGCATCCACCGGATGCTCCTTGGCCAGCCGGCGACCGATCTCAACCCGGGTCGAATGCACGCTACGACCGCCGATTGTGGTGTCCGGACGGGCCAGGTACACGTACTCGAACAAGCAGCCCTTCGGATCCGGATTGGCGAAGCGCTGGCTGCGCAATCCGTCCTCGTCGATCGTGACCAGCTCGCCCGGCTCGATCTCTCGGACGAAGGCCGCGCCGACGATGTCCAGCGCGGCGCTCTCGCTGGTCACGACCCAGCCGCGCTCGAGCCGACCCAGCGACAGCGGCCGGACACCCTGCGGATCGCGTGCGGCGTAAAGCGTGTGCTCGTCCATGAAGACCAGGGAGAAGGCGCCCTTGAGCAGCGGCAGTACCTCCATCGCGGCCTGCTCGACCGACACGTCCGGTCGGGCAGCAAGCATCGCCGGGATCAAGTCGGAGTCCGAGGTCGACGCGATGCCGGAAACGTGACCGCCGGACGTCTTGGCGAATTCGGCAGCCAGCTCGGCGGTGTTGACCAGGTTGCCGTTGTGCCCGAGCGCGATGCCGGTGCCGGCCTTGCTGGTGTGAAAGCTCGGCTGGGCGTTCTCCCAGCTGGTGGAGCCGGTGGTGGAGTAACGGGTGTGGCCGAGGGCGATGTGGCCCTTCAAGGTGGCCAGGGTGGATTCGTCGAAAACCTGGGACACCAGGCCGAGGTCCTTGTAGACCAGAATGGACGATCCGTCGCTCACCGCAATGCCGGCAGCTTCCTGGCCGCGATGCTGCAAGGCGTACATCCCGAAGTACGCCATCTTCGCGACCTCTTCGCCGGGCGCCCAAATACCGAAGACACCACATGAGTCCTGTGGTCCTAGGTCTTGAGGGTCGAGGTCGTGGGTCAGCTTGCCGTCTCCGCGCGCCACGGTTTCAGTCTACGGGAGATAGCGGGCAGCGCTCGACCGCTTCGGGCGCGTCATCGGTCACGCTTTGGCAATTTCGGCTGGCGATTTGAGATACCCACGATCTGGCATGGCCACCGCTGGCTATCTCGAATTGGGCCGGCCCCGGCCCGGTCAGCTGAGCAGCGGCAACTGGCCGGACAGATCTGCCCGATTCCCGCTGGCGGTGGCCGCGCCGCGTGCCAGGGCATCCGGCCAGCTGATCCGTCCGGTGGCCAATCGCAAAAACGTCAGCGGATCGGTTTCGACCACATTCGGCGGCGTGCCGCGGGTATGCCGGGGCCCGCCCGCGGCCCCTACCCCGGCCTGCACCGCGACGAACGGCGGAACCCGGACCTCGACCGACCGGCCCGGATAACGCTCGGCCAGCATGCCGGCCAGGGTGCGGGTGGTCACCGCGAGCGCGGACCGATCCAGCGCAACCGGCTCGCGGTCGGGCAAGGAGCGCGAGAGATCGTCGGCATGCACGACGAGTTCGATGTTTCGGGTCAGCAGAAAATCTGCGGCTGTGATGGGGCCACGTGGCGTATCGACGACCCGCGGCAGCGGCTGGGCCAGCCGAGCCCGGACGTCCCGGATCGCCTGATCCAGCTCGGTGAGCAGATCGTCCGGAGTGCGGTCGGCGGCCGTTTCAACGGTCGAGGCGCCGATCAGGTCGACGTCGCGCCGGTACCGCGTGACGAATTCGTGCACCGGCAACGGAGCCTCATCGCTCGGCCGATCCAACACGATCACCAGGCCCAGGTGCTGTCGCAGGATGTGCGCGCTCAGCAGCCGGACGTCCCAACCAGGCAGAACCGAGGGCCGCCCGAACGCCTCGAACGGCAACGCCGCGAGCCAATCCCGGATCACGGCGGACTGGGCGAGCATCGCGTCGCCCGGTTTGGTAGCCACGGTCAGGTCGCCGTCCGCGGCCTCAGCCGAACAGAGCCGGGATCGTCGAGGACCAGGCGGTACGCAATTCCGACAGCGGGATCCTGAACTGGCCCTGCACCTCGATCGAGGACTCGAGCACGTCCAGGACCCCGATCCGGACCGCGGGCAGGCCACGGGCCGTGCACATGTCGGTGAAGCGGATCTCCTCGGTGCGCGGCACCGCCACCAAGGCTCGGCCGGCCGATTCGGAGAACAGGAACACGAACGGGTCGACCTCGTCGGGCACGATCACCCGCACCCCGGTCTTGCCGCGCATGCAGGACTCTGCCAACGCGACGAACAGACCGCCGTCGGACAGGTCGTGCGCGGCGTCGATCAAACCGTCCCGGGAGGAGTTGATCAGCACGTCGGCGAGCAGCTTCTCGCGCGCCAGATCCACCGTCGGCGGCTTGCCGCCCAGGAATCCGTGCATCGTGTTCGCCCACTCCGAGCCACCGAACTCGTCCTTGGTGTCGCCGAGCAGGTACAGCAACTGCCCGTCGACGTTGAAGGCCAGCGGCGTGCGCCGGGCGACGTCCTCGATCACGCCCAGCACGCCGATCACCGGCGTGGGCAGGATCGGCGATCTCCCGGTCTGGTTGTAGAAGCTGACGTTGCCGCCGGTCACCGGGATGCCCAGCTCCTGGCAGCCGTCGGCAAGTCCGCGGACCGCCTCGGAGAACTGCCACATCACCGCCGGGTCCTCCGGCGAGCCGAAGTTGAGGCAGTTGGTCACGGCCAGCGGCCGGGCGCCGGTGGTCGCCACATTGCGATACGCCTCGGCCAGGGCCAGCTGGGCACCGGCATACGGATCCAACCGGGTGTACCGGCCGTTGCCGTCCACCGAGATCGCGATGCCGAGCGTGCCGTCGTCGGAGACCCGGATCATGCCGGCGTCCTCGGGCTGGGCGAGCACGGTATTGCCCAGCACGTACCGGTCGTACTGGTCGGTGACCCAGGACTTGTCCGCCAGGTTCGGAGCCGCGATCAGTTTCAACGCGGTAGTCCGCATCTTGTCGCCGGTATGCGGCCGGGGAAGGCCGTTGCCGTGCTCACCGTTGAGGGCGTCCTGGTCGTACGGGCGACGGATCGGTCGCTCATAGACCGGCCCGTCATGGGCCAGGGTTCGCGGCGGGACGTCGACAATCTTGTCGCCGTGCCAGCGCATCACCAGCCGGTCGCCGTTGGTCACCTCGCCGAGCACCGTGGCGGTGACGTCCCACTTCTTGCAGACATCCATGAACGCACCGAGGTTTTCCGGTGTCACCACGGCCATCATGCGTTCCTGCGACTCGCTCATCAGGATCTCTTCGGGTACCAGCGTCTCATCGCGCAGCGGGGCCCGGTCCAGGTCGATTTCCATCCCGCCGGTCCCTGCCGCCGCGAGCTCGGTCGTGGCACAGGACAGCCCGGCCGCGCCGAGGTCCTGGATACCGGTGACCAGGTCGGCGGCGAAGATCTCCAGGCAGCACTCGATGAGCACCTTCTCGGCGAACGGATCGCCGACCTGGACGGCCGGCCGCTTCGTCTTGCCCTGCGACTCGAAGGACGCCGAGGCCAGCACCGACGCACCGCCGATGCCGTCACCGCCGGTGCGGGCGCCGAACAGCACCACCTTGCTGCCCGGTCCGTCCGCCTTGGCCAGCTTGATCTGGTCGGCCTTCAGGACACCGACGCAGAGCGCATTGACCAACGGGTTGGCCAGATAGGTCGGATCGAAGACGAGTTCCCCACCAATGTTGGGAAGCCCGAGACAGTTGCCGTACCCGCCGATGCCGGCCACCACGCCGGGCAGCACCCGCGCGGTGTCGCGTTCGGCCGCCGGACCGAACCGCAGCGCATCCATCACCGCGACCGGACGGGCCCCCATCGTCAGGATGTCCCGGACGATGCCACCGACTCCGGTGGCCGCGCCCTGGTACGGCTCGACGTAGCTCGGGTGATTGTGCGACTCGATCTTGAACGTGACCGCCCAGCCGTCGCCGATGTCGACCACGCCGGCGTTCTCACCCATGCCGACCAGCAGGATGTCTGATTCTCCGGCGCCGCGTTGGGGTCGCTTCTCACCGAACTGGCGCAGATGCACCTTGGACGACTTGTAGGAACAGTGCTCGGACCACATCACCGAATACATCGCGAGTTCGCTGCTCGTCGGACGGCGACCGAGGATCTCTTTGATGCGGGCGTACTCGTCGTCGGCAAGACCGAGTTCGCGATACGGCTGTACCTGATCAGAGGTCTTTCTGGCGTTCTTGGTGGTGTCTACGGCGGGGTTGGAATCGCTCGCCATCAGGCGCTCACCAGTCTCTGCAGGGCGGATGTGAAGAAGGCCAGGCCATCGGTGCTCGGCCCGGTCAGTTCCTCCACGGCGTGCTCCGGATGTGGCATCAGGCCGACGACGTTGCCCTCGGCGTTGCAGATCCCTGCGATACCGCGGTACGAACCATTCGGGTTGTCATCGAGGTAGCGAGCAACTACTCGTCCGTCGGCCTCGAGTTCGTCCAGGGTGCGCTGGTCGGCGACGTAGCCGCCTTCGCCGTTCTTCAGCGGCACGACGATCTCCTGGTCCTGCTCATATCCGTTCGTCCACGCCGTGTCTGCGTTCTCGATCCGCAGCCGTTGATCTCGGCAGACGAATTTGCGGTGATCGTTTCGGATCAGGGCACCGGGCAGCAGATGTGCCTCGCACAGCACCTGGAACCCGTTGCAGATGCCGAGCACCGGCATTCCGTTGCGGGCGCCGTCGACGACGGAGTCCATCGCCGGCGCGAAGCGGGCAATTGCCCCGGCGCGCAAGTAGTCACCGTAGGAGAAGCCGCCGGGCAGCACTACTGCGACCACGTCCGACAGCCACCGCTCGCCGTGCCACAGCGGCACCGGTTCGGCCCCGGCGAGCCGGATGGCACGCAGGGCGTCCCTGTCGTCCAAACTGCCGGGAAAGGTCACTACTCCAACGCGAGGGGCCACGGAGACCAGATTAGCGGGCCAGCCAGCCGAAGCTGAGTTACGCGTTCCCGGGTGAGTTACGCGCTACAACGCGTAGCTTGCGGTGGCGCGCGTAACTCAGCGCGTGCGTAACTTGCGGTGGCGGGCGTAGCTTGCGGTGGCGCGCGTAACTCAGCGCGTGCGTAGCTTGCGGTGGCGTGCGTAACTCGGCGCGGGCGTAACTCAGCGCGGGCGTAACTCAGCGGTGGATGGTGAAGTCCTCGATCACCGGGTTGGCCAGCAGGGTGTCGGCAAGCTTGGCCAGGGTCGCTTCGTCGATGCTGTCATCGACGTCCAGCTCGAAATGCTTGCCCTGGCGGACCGAATTCACTCCCTCGATGCCGAGCCGGCTCAGTGCACCGAGGATCGCCTGGCCCTGCGGGTCGAGAATTTCCGGCTTCATCACGACATCGACGACGACACGGGCCACGTTGTGCTCCTTCTCCCAGATTCGGCCCACAGCCTAGCTGGCACGACGCGCAACCCCGATCAGCTAGGCAAGCCCTTCCAGTCAGCGCGCATCAGGCCCATCAGGACGTTGTCGACGTACTCGCCGTTGACCCAGTTGTGCTCGCGCTGCCGGCCTTCTTCGACGAAGCCGACCGCGGTGTAGGAGCGGATGGCGCGCTCGTTGGAGGCCAGCGTCTCAAGCCAGATCCGGCGCAGGTTGTGGATCTGGAAGCCGTAATCGACGATCAGGGCCAGTGCCTCGCGGCCGTAGCCCTTCCCCCAATAGTTGTGGTCGCCGATGCCGATGCCGACCTCGGCGGTGCTGTTCAGCCGGTTGACGTGGAACAGACCGCAGTCGCCGATGAGCTTGCCATCGGCCTCGATGGCGAACCCGAAGTTGTCCTTCTTCTTGATCAGGCCGTCGAAGAAATCGGTCACCATCGCCAGGGTCCGCGGCCGCGGCGGCGAGCCGTCAGCCAGCAGCACGAACTCGGTGTCGTTCTTGAAGTCCGTCATCCGCGGATAGTCGTCCGGGGTCAGGGCACGCAGTGTGACTCGATCACCGATGATCATGGAGTCGATCTACCCTTCGGTCGGTGGCTCAGCCGGTGCCGCAGGCTGCTGGGCAACGGGCTGCTCTGTCGCGGGCTGCTCGGTAGGGAGCTCGGCAGCCGGTTGGTCAGCGGAGGTCACGGTCGGCTTCAGCCAATCGGCGAACCGTAGCCCAGTCAGGCGTTCGTAGGCATCTACATAACGGGCCCGAGTCGCCTCGGCGACCTCCGCAGGCATCGGCGGCGGCGGCACGTCGGACCGGCGATCCCATCCCGAGGCCGGCGAGGACAGCCAGTCGCGCACATACTGCTTGTCGAAGCTGGGCTGCGGCCGTCCCGGCTGGTACGACTCGGCCGGCCAGAACCGGGACGAGTCCGGGGTGAGCACCTCGTCGCCGAGCAGCAGCTCGCCCGAGCACGGATGCAGCCCGAACTCGAACTTGGTGTCTGCGAGCAGGATGCCGCGATCAGCGGCGATCCGGGCGGCGTGCCGGTAGATCTCCAGGGTCAGCTCACGAACCCGGTTCGCGGTCTTCCCACCGACCTGCCGGACCATCGCGTCGAAGCTGACGTTCTCGTCATGCTCGCCGACCGCGGCCTTTGTCGCGGGTGTGAAGATCGGTTCCGGCAACTTCGAGCCGTCCACCAATCCCGATGGCAACGAGACGCCGCAGACCTGGCCGGTCGTCGAGTAATCGAGCAGCCCGCTGCCGGCGAGGTACCCGCGGGCGACCGCCTCGATCGGCACCATGTCGAGCTTCGTGCACAGCATCGCCCTGCCACGCCAGGCGTCCGGGATGACGTCGTCGTCGACGTTGATCAAGTGGTTGTCCACCACGTCGGCCAGCTGCGCGAACCACCAGACCGTCATCGCAGTCAGGATCCGGCCCTTGTCGGGAATCAGCGTCGGCAGCACGTAGTCGTAGGCAGAGATGCGGTCGGAGGCGACCATGACCAGATGCCCGGTGTCGGTGCCGTAAAGGTCGCGCACCTTGCCGGTGTGCAGGTGCGTAAGACCGTTCTCCTCGGCTAAGCGGGCATCGCGCGCATCCTCAGCATCGGTCACGGCAGAATCCTGTCATATCCCGATTCGGCCCAGGGCAGCCGTAACTCCTACAGAATCGGTTCGGGCAGGTAGCTCGCCGCCGCCGGGTCACTCGAAACCGCACGTTCGACCGCCGCGATCACGGCGTGCACCTGCTGTTGCGCGGCACCGGTAAATGCCAGCGGCGCCGCGAGCAGATCCTGCAAGGTCGAGGCGTCCAGGCCTAGCCGGTCATCGGCGGCCAGCCGGGCCAGCAGATCGTTGTCGCTGGCACCTTGTTCGCGCATCTGCAAGGCAACCGCGACGGCGTGTTCCTTGATCGCCTGGTGGGCCTGCTCGCGTCCTTTGCCGGCCCGAACCGCGGCCATCAACACCTTCGTGGTCGCCAGGAACGGCAGATAACGATCCAGCTCCCGGGCGATCACGGCCGGGAACGCTCCGAAATCGTCGAGCACCGTCAGCGTCGTTTCGAGCAGTCCGTCGATGGCGAAGAACGCGTCCGGTAACGCCACCCGGCGAACCACCGAGCACGACACGTCGCCCTCGTTCCACTGGTCGCCGGCCAGCTCACCGGCCATTGCTGCGTAGCCGCGCAGGATCACCGTGAAACCGTTGATCCGTTCCGCCGAGCGGGTATTCATCTTGTGCGGCATCGCGCTCGACCCGACCTGGCCGGGCTGAAATCCTTCGGTGACCAGCTCGTTTCCGGCCATCAGCCGCAAGGTCTTGGCGAACGAGGACGGCCCGGCGGCGAGCTGCACCAGCGCGGACAACACGTCGAAGTCCAAGGACCGCGGATATACCTGACCGACCGAGGTCAGAACCGTCTCGAATCCCAGGTGCGCGGCCACCCGGCGTTCCAGCTCGGCAAGCTTCGCGGCGTCACCATCGAGCAGATCGAGCATGTCCTGAGCGGTACCGACGGGGCCCTTGATACCGCGCAACGGGTACCTGGCAACGAGGTCGTCGAGCCGTCCGAGGGCGATCAGCATCTCGTCGGCGACGGTGGCGAACCGCTTGCCCAGGGTGGTCGCCTGAGCTGCCACGTTGTGCGAGCGGCCGGCCATCACCAGCGTCTCGTATTCAGCAGCCCGACGAGCAAGCCGGACGAGCACCGCCAGCAGCTTCGTCCGGACCAGGCCCAACGCTGAATGCACCTGCAGCTGCTCGACATTCTCGGTCAGGTCGCGGCTGGTCATGCCCTTGTGAATCTGCTCCATGCCCGCCAACGCGTTGAATTCCTCGATCCGGGCCTTCACGTCGTGCCGGGTGATTCGCTCCCGGGCTGCGATCGAGGCCAGATCTACCGCGTCGGTGCCTGCGTCGACGACCTTGGCGTAGGCCTCGATCGCGCCGGCCGGAGTGTCGATGCCGAGGTCTGCCTGGGCCTTGAGCACGGCGAGCCACAGCTGGCGTTCCAGGACGATCTTGTGCTCGGGACTGAACAGCGTCGCCATCGCTGGCGATGCGTAGCGACCGGCGAGCACATTTTCGATGGCGGGCTTGGTTGTCACACTTGCATTGTCCCGTACGTCAAGTTCAGCCACCGCCGGGGACCAGCGGGACAATCGCTTTGCTGTTCACATCTCGGCGCGGAAATACTGACGGTCAACTCAGCGAATGCAATCGGCCGTAGTCGGCCAGAGGGACAGAGCCACGATGAGCATCGGCAAACCCCTGGCCAGCGCCGCGATCGGCGAGGGATTTCGGCTGACGGTGCTGGGGACCACCGACACGCACGGCAACATCCTGAACTGGGACTACTACACCGACGCCGAGTACGACGATGCGCAGCACAACGATGTCGGCCTGGCCAAGCTCTCCACGCTGATCACTGCGGTACGCGCCGACCGAGGCCGTTGCAGCACCCTTACCCTGGACGCCGGCGACACCATCCAGGGCACCCCGCTGGCGTACTACTACGCGCGGATCGATCCGATCACTAACGGCGGCCCGTCATCGAGCAATGGCGGTCCGTCGCATCCGATGGCCGTCGCAATGAACGAGATCGGCTACGACGCGGCAGCCCTGGGCAACCACGAGTTCAACTATGGCATCGACGTCGCGCGCAAATTCCAGTCCCAGCTACATCACCCGCTACTCGGCGCGAACGCGCTGGACTGGAACACCGGCCGGGCGGCGTTCGGAGAATTCATCATCAAGAACGTGCCGGTCGGTGACCATCGCGGACATGACGACGGGCACCGGCACGACCCCGGTCAGGAATTCGTCCGGGTCGGCATCGTCGGGCTCGTCACGCCCGGATGTGCCATCTGGGACAAGGCACATCTCGATGGCAAGATCAGGTTCAACGGCATCGTCGAGCAGGCGGGGCTGGTCATCCCGAGGGTGAAGCGGGCCGGCGCGGACATCGTCATCGTGTGCTGCCACTCCGGTGCCGACACCTCGTCGTCCTACGGTGAGGCGTTGCCCTGGCCGGAGAATGCCTCCACCCTGCTAGCCCAGCAGGTCCCTGACATCGACGCGATCTTGGTCGGGCACGCCCACGTGGAGATCCCGCAGCGGTTCGTGACCGGGCCGGACGGCAAGAAGCAGGTGCTGCTGTCCGAGCCGTCGAAGTGGGGGGAACGGCTTACCGTGATGGACCTGGACCTTGTCAATGACAACCGGCACGGTTGGCGGCTGGACCGATCGGCAGCGACGGTGCTCAACGCCAATACCGTCAGAGAGGACCAGCGCATCGTCAGGCTCGTCGAGGATGCGCACGCCAAGGTCCGGACCTACGTCAATGGCGTGCTCGGCACCTCGACCGCGGCGATGTCGGCGGCGACCTCGCGGTACGAGGACACCGCGGCGATGGACTTCATCAACTACATCCAGGGGGATGCTCTGAAGAAAGCTCTCTCGGACGGCGGCGTGAGTTGGGCTGCTTCGTTACCGATCCTGTCGATCGCGGCACCGTTCAACCCGGACGCGGCGATCCCGGCCGGCGACGTCACGGTTCGCGACGTCGCGAGGCTCTACAGCTATGACAACACGCTGCTGGGCATCACGCTCACCGGCGCGCAGGTGCAGGCCTACCTGGAGTTCTCGGCCCGCTACTTCAAGAAGATCGCCGGCACCGGGCCGTTCAGCGCCGACGAGGTCACGAATGCTGTCACGCCCACCGCGCCGAACGGAACGCCCGACTACAACTACGACATCATGGCCGGTCTGGATGCGGCCCTGAGCTACGACATCGACATCGCCCAGGACGTCGGGTCGCGGATCAAGGGGCTCGCATACGACGGCAAGCCGGTCGTCGCAACGGACCAGTTCGTCATAGCCATCAACAACTACCGGCAGTCCGGCGGCGGTGGCTTTCCTGGGGTGGCTGGCGCGCCGGTGGTGTACAACGCCCAGGTCGAAATCCGGCAGCTGATCCTCGACTGGACCGCCGCCAACAAGACCATCGACGCGACGGTGTTCGCAAACATCGACTGGAAGCTGGTGTCGAACGGGCAGCCGATCACCATCAGTCAGTAACGCCCGCCCCATCCCAACGCACCCAACGCTCCGCGCCCCACGCCCGCCCACGCGCACCCAGCCCAGCCAGTGCACCCAGCCCAGCCAGCGCACCCAGCCCAGCCAGTGCACCCAGCCCAGCCAGCGCACCCACATCTCAACGCCCCAACGCACCCCAACGCACCCCGACGCTCCCCAACGCACCCCCAGCCTCGGTGATCAAGGAGTAATGGTCGTCGTTCAAGATCAACTAGCGACCATTTCTCCTTGATCGCGGGCTGAGACGGGCGGGCTTGAGACGGGCGGGCTGAGACGCGCGGGCTGAGGCGGGCGGCCTGGCACGCGCGGCCTGGCACGCGCGGGCTGAGACGGCCGGGCTGACACGGGCGGGCTGACACGGCCGGGCTGACACGGGCGGGCTGACACGGGCGGGCTGAGACGGGCGGGCTGAGACGGGCGGGCTGTTACTGCGCGCTTGAGACCGGAACCTGCACGTCCCCGTTGACGGCCCGCCAGGCGATATCGGTGCGCCGCTGGGCGCCAGGCATCGAAATCGACTCGACCAGCCGGTAGGCCGCCGTCCGCGCCTCGGCCAGATCGTCGCCCACCGCGGTCGCCGACAGCACCCGGCCACCGGACGAGCGCAGCACACCATCGGCATCACGGCGGGTACCGGCATGGATCACCCCGGGCTGATCACCACCCATGATCGCATCGTCCAGTCGGGGGCTGCCGGGATAGTTCGCCGCCGCCACCACCACCGTCACGGCAGCGGCCGCCCGCCATTGCAGCGGCGGCTGGTCGGCCAGCGTCCCGGTGGCGGCCGCGTACAACAGCCCCGCCAGCGGCGAGTCCAGCAAGGCCAGCACCACCTGGGTCTCCGGATCACCGAACCGGGCGTTGAACTCGATCACCCGAGGACCCGCCGCGGTCATCGCAAGCCCGATATACAGCAGCCCGGCAAAGGGCGTTCCACGCCGGGCCATCTCAGCTACGGTGGGCTGCGCAACCGTTCGGACCACATAATCGACGGTGCCTTCCGGCAGCCAATCGAGCGGGCTGTACGCACCCATCCCGCCGGTATTGGGACCGGCGTCGCCATCGAAGATGCGCTTGAAATCCTGTGCCGGCAACAATGGCACCACGGTCCTGCCATCGGTCACGCAGAACACCGAAACCTCCGGGCCGGAAAGGTATTCCTCGATCACCACCTGACCGCATTCGGCAGCGTGCCGCAACGCGACCTCGCGGTCGGTGGTGACCACCACGCCCTTACCGGCCGCCAGCCCGTCGTCCTTGACCACATACGGCGCCCCGAACGTGTCCAGGGCCTGCTCGGCCTGCGCGACGGTGCGACACAGCAACGAACGGGCGGTCGGGACGCCTGCAGCGGCCATGACGTCCTTGGCGAAGGCCTTGCTGCCCTCAAGCTGCGCCGCGACACCGGACGGCCCGAAGCATGCGATGCCGGCCGCCCGCACCGCATCGGCGACCCCGGCAACCAGTGGCGCCTCCGGACCGATGATCACAAGGTCAGCCATGGACTGGGTGGCCAGAGCGGCAACTGCCACCGGATCGAGCACATTCAGCGGCCGCTGCTCGGCAACCGCGGCCGTCCCGGCATTGCCTGGCGCGCAGATCAGAGCTGACACGACCGGATCGGCAGCCAGCGACAGACACAAGGCGTGCTCGCGGGCACCTGAACCGACTACCAGAACACGCATACGGCAAAGGCTATCGAGCGGTCCGCACGATTGTGACGCCGGTAAGGGTCGGCACGAACAAGCTGGCACCGCTGATGGCCGGCGTGGCGAATCGGCTGGTCACACCGACATCAACCTGCTCTCGGGTCCCGCCGGTCGCCGGATCCAGTGCGTGCAGCACCCCACCAGACTGATCCAGGGCATACACCCGGCCACCCCCGACGACTGGCGAGCCCGCAATCGAAGCCGCCGCGTGCCACAATGCTTTCATCGTCCCGGCCGACGAGATTTGCACTGCCCGGATGCCGTCCTTGCACGGCACGTACACGGTGCTGCCCAGCACAGCCGTGCCACCGAAAGACGCGCAGATCGGAGCTTGCGAGACCTCGCCGCCGATCCCACCGAGCTTTCCGATCCGCAGCACGTATCCGTTGCCGGACTTCCCTGCGATGAAGATCCACCTCCCGTCGACGACCGTGGGGCCCTGCGACCCGAGGTCGAGATCGGTTCGGTTGTCCGAGGCCCAACTGGCCGGCGAAAAGGAATCGACCAGGCGGTTGTCCTGCAGAGCAAGCACCGAGTCGCTGAAGTCGTACGTCCCGCCAACGGATTCGCCGTTACCAACCGCGACGATGAGCCGGCCCTGGAAGACCGTAGGCCCTGGCGGGGTCCAGATACCGCCCTCGCGAGTGGTCGGAACGGTGTACTGGATCGGCGGTCCGTCACCGACGGGCACTCCAACCACTCGTCCCTTGTACGCGCCGCAGTCACCCGCCAGCCCGCCGAACGGGACCCAGACCCGGCCGACGTTGATCGTCAATGCGCCGCGCTGCTGCATCGCCTGCGCGTCGGCGCCCGGCAGATCGACCGAACGGCGCCACCTGATCGCGCCGGTGCTCGGATCGAGTGCGACCAGAACGTGTTGCACAGTCGTGCCGGTCGAGGCCACCACAAACACGCTGCGCGAGGACGCGTCGTAGATCGGCGTGCCGGTAATCCCGAGCGGATCGATGTTGCCGCACGGCAGAGCGGATTTCGGTGTCGGCCTGCCGAGGTTCGTCGACCAGCGCTGCACTCCGTCGGTGCTCAGTCCGTACACGGTGTTGTTTTCCGTTGCGACGATCAGCGTTGCTGCGACGACGATTGGCGACGCGTACACCTGGCCGTCGAGTTTCACCTTGCTGGCAAGGAGTTTCCCGCTCGCCGCCGGCATCGAGGTGCTAACGCCGGTGCGCTGCAGGTCACCGTGGTACGTCGGCCAGTCGGGGGGATTGGCCGGTGGCTTGGCCAAGCTGGAGGACGGGGCGGTGCTCGTCGCCGGACCCCCAGCGGTGCCAGGGGCGCTCGACACCGTTGGCGAATCCGACTTGCTCGACGTACAGGCCGCCGTCAGCGTTGCGCCGAGCAGGGCAGCGAGCAACAGCCGTGCGGCTCTCATCCGTCGAGCCTAGGTCGCCGCTCGCGATCCGGCCATCGGCCGCGGCGCGCTCAGCTCTCCAGCAGATCGTGCACCACGATCGACTCGTCGCGGCCGGGGCCGACCCCGATCACCGAGATCCGGGCGCCGATCATGCCTTCCAGAGCGGTGATGTAGTCGCGTGCGTTCACCGGCAGATCCTCGAGCGTGCGGGCCTTGGAGATGTCGTCCTCCCAGCCCGGGAACGTCTCATACACCGGCACCGCACGGGCAAATTCCGCTTGTGTCATAGGCATTTCCTGGTGTCGGACACCGTCGATCTCGTACCCGACGCATACCGGCACCTCAGACATGCCGGTCAGGACGTCGAGCTTGGTGAGCACGAAATCGGTCACGCCGTTGATCCGCGCGGCGTAGCGCGCGATCGGCGCGTCGAACCAACCGGTGCGGCGGGGCCGTCCGGTGGTCGTTCCGAACTCGGCCCCGGCCTGCCGCAACTCTTCACCCTTGGCGTCCAACAGCTCGGTCGGGAAAGGCCCTTCGCCGACGCGGGTCGCGTACGCCTTCACGATCGCGATGACCCGATCAACCCGGGTCGGCGGGATGCCGCTGCCGGTGCAGGCGCCGCCCGCGGTGGCCGACGAGGACGTGACGTAAGGGTAGTTGCCGTGATCGACGTCGAGCATGGTTGCCTGGCCGGCTTCGAGCAGCACCGTCTTGCCCTCGTCGAGAGCCTGATGAAGCAGCAGCGCGGTATTGGCAACCATCGGGCGCAGCCGGTCTGCGTAGGACAGCAACTCAGCGAGCACCGCCTCGACGTCCATGGCTTTGCGGTTGTAGACCTTGGCCAGAATCTGGTTCTTCAAATTCATCGCCGCAGTGATCTTGCCGCGCAGGATCTCTTCGTCGAACAGGTCCTGCACCCGGATCCCGATCCGGTTCATCTTGTCCGCGTACGTCGGCCCGATGCCCCGTCCCGTCGTGCCGATCTTTCGGCTGCCGGCAAACCGTTCGGTGACCTTGTCCAGCGTTGTGTTGTAGGGCGGGATGACATGCGCGTCGGCGCTGATCAGCAGCTTGTCGGTGGCTCGGCCTCGGGCCCGCAGCTCCTCGAGCTCACCGAACAGCACCTCGAGATCGATGACCACGCCGTTGCCGATCACTGGCACACAGTTCTCGCTGAGGATGCCGGAGGGCAGCAGATGCAACGCGAACTTCTCGCCGTTGATGACGATGGTGTGGCCGGCGTTGTTGCCGCCGTTGAACTTCACCACGTAGTCGACCCGGCTTCCGAGTAGATCGGTTGCCTTGCCCTTGCCTTCGTCGCCCCATTGGGCGCCGATCAAGACGATCGCGGGCATATAGCAGACTCCTGACATCGGGCGTGGCAGTTCGTTGCTGCCAAGAGAGAGGGTAAACGAACGTGCGGTTGCTGGCGCTGAGCATCGGACCGGATGGCGGTGCGTCCGACCTGGGGTCAGCACTTGTCGAGTATCGCGACGTCGAGTATCGCGTGGCAGAGCTGTCGCCGCCCTCGATCGATGCGGCCTTGGACGCCCGCGACGACCGGAGACTGGTGATCGACGCCGGCCTCGCGGGCCTCAATCTCGTTCTGTATCGACTGATGAGGCGGGGCGAATTGCACACCGCCGAGATCGCGATGCTGCCGCGCGATCCGGTGCCGTTCCTGCGCCGAATGGGACTGCCACCGGAACGAAAGGAGCAGGCCGCCCTGGCCATAGCCGGACGGCCGCGGCGCGTCGGCGTGATCAAGGACGATTCGGGCGGCCTGTGCCTGGACTCCGCAATGGTCACCCGTTGGGCCGCCCAGCCCGCAAATCCACCCGATCCCGCAACATTCTCCGGCGCACGGCCGGAAAACGTTGCGCAATCGGGGGCGTGGTGGGTGCGGCCGGAGAATGTTGCGCAATCGGGGACGTGGTGGGCACGGGCGGTGGTGGACGACCAGCGCCTGGTCGACGGGGATGCCCGCGAGGTGTCGATCCGGCGGCTCGGGCCGTCCGAACTCGAGGCCACCGTCCGGCTGGGTCGGTTCCGGACCCGCAGCCGCCGGGGCAGGTCGGTGCAGCTGGCATGCGACGAGGCGTTGATCAGCACTGACGGCGTCGAGCGGGAGCGTCCGCGAAGCAAGCGCACATTCTGGTCCGAGCCCACGCTTCTCAACCTCGTCCTACCGCCCTGACCGAGCCCCGCGCGGGGGGCGAACCGTCGAATCGACAACGCCATCACCCGAAGGCGTAGGGCCGCGCGGAGCACCTAAGGTGGGGCCATGACGATGCCGCCTGGATACCACCGGCCCTGGTTGCATCGCCAAGCCCGCAGCACGGGTGCGCCCCTGGCAGTCCTGATCGTGCTAGGCATCATCGCCGGCATCTTCGCCCTGATCTCTGGCGTCAAGGACCCTGCCGGCCTGGTGATCGCGCTGCCTTGCACCGCAGCGGCGATGGCAGTGGTGATCGGCTATTTCCTCTGGCTGGATAGATGGGAACCGGAGCCGACCAGGCTGCTGCTGCTCGCGTTCCTGTGGGGCGCCACGGTCGCCGTCGCTGTGAGCCTGGTCCTCGAACTCGCCACCAGCGAGGTGCTCGGTAACGGAGCGGTCCTCACCATCGGCGCACCGGCCGTCGAAGAAGCGGCCAAGGGCGCGTTCCTACTGGTGATGCTCACCGGTGCTCGGCGCCGAGAATTCGACGGCGTGGTCGACGGCATCGTGTATGCAGGGTTCACCGCGGTCGGGTTCGCCTTCATCGAGGACGTCGGTTACGTCGCGCAGAGCTTCGGAAAGGGCACCGACACCGGCCTCGCGACGATCGTGCTGCGGCTGGTGATCTCGCCCTTCGCGCATCCCTTGTTCACCGCCATGACCGGTATCGGAGTCGGTCTGGCCGTCAGCCTGCCGCGCTCGGCCAAGACCTGGCTCTACCCGCTGCTCGGCTACTGCGCCGCGGTTGCGTTACACGCGCTGTGGAACGGCTCGCTGAACTTCGGCTTTGCAGCGTATCTGCTGGTCTACGTGTTGATCATGATCCCGACGTTCATCGGCGCGGCGCTTTTCGCCCGCCGCCAGCGGCAGCGCGAGCGCGAGATCGTCAACGCGCAACTCCCGGCGATGGTCTATTACCGCTGGGTGACTCCGGCCGAGGCGGGTTGGCTGGGCAGCATCGCCGCTCGCCGGTTGTGGCGCCGCTCGGTGGCTGCCCGGACGGGCCAGGCGGGGGCCAAGGCACTGCGCGATTTCCAGACCACCGCGACCGAGCTGGCCTTCCTACGCGACCGGGTGCAGCGTGGCGCCGGCCCGAAGGATGCCTACTACCTGCACGCCGACCTGGTCGACGCGCTGGCGCGTGACCGCGCGATGGCGCTCGCTCCGCTGAACCGGCACGCGCCGCCGGTGACGCCGGTCCGGCCAGTCCCGCCCGCGTTCCAGCGGTGAACACTCCCGCACAGCCCGGCCGCGACCGATGAGTATGCGGATGTTCGTGGCCGCAGTGCCACCGCCGGACGCCCTGGACGATCTGGACGCCTTCGTCGAGCCGCGGCGCGAGGCAGACGCGCCGCTTCGCTGGACGACGCCCGAGCAGTGGCATCTGACCCTGGCATTCCTCGCTGCGGTCCAGGACCGGCATTACGACGAGCTCGTCGAGCGCTTGGCCAGGGCTGCTGCCAAGCGTCCGGCGCTGCAGTTGCAACTTGCCGGCGCGGGGGCTTTTCCCAACCCGGCACGGGCAAAAGTGCTCTGGCTCGGCGTGCACGGCGACACCGAGCCCGTGCGGCGATTGGCGACCGGCGCGCGGGCCGCAGCCGCCAAGTCCGGTATCGAGGTGGACGGTGCGACGTTCCGTGCCCACCTGACCCTGGCCCGGCTGGCACGTCCGATCGACGTGACGAGATGGCTACGCATTTTCGACAGCTATGCAGGGCCTACCTGGCCGCTGGGCGAGATCGTGCTGATCGAATCCCACCTCGGCGAGGGGCCGCGCGGTAAGCCGCGTTACGTGGTGCGCGAAACCTTTCCGCTCGGCTGAACGCGAGTTTCGGCTGCTCAGGCCAGCTACTGCTCTCCTGGCGCGGTCGCCCGAGCGAGACTGTATTCAAATACAATCTGTATTTATCTTCAGCTATTCTGTACCCATGTCCGGACTGCTGCAGATCCGCAACGTGCCTGAGCAAACCAGGCGCGTCCTGAAAGCGCGCGCCGCCGCTCAAGGGGAATCGCTGAACCAATACCTGCTCGAACTCATCGATCGGGAGGCCAGCAGACCCACAGTCGATGAGGTGCTGAGCCGCGCTGCGGAACGTTCCGAGCGCGCGACCGCGAGCGCGCTGGACGCGATCGGCGCGAGCCGATCCGAGCGCGAGACCGCGGTCCGAACGCGATGATCGTCGTGGACGCCTCCGCACTGGTGGATGCACTGACCGGCGCCGACGGGTCGGAAGCTCTTCGACACCGCCTTGCGTCTGAGCAGCTTCATGCCCCCGGCCTGGTGGACTACGAGGTGGTTTCCGCACTTCGGGGCCTCACCCTGGGCGGGCATCTCAGTGCGCATCGAGCCGAGGACGTACTTACCGACCTGGACGACCTGCCGTTGCAGCGCTGGCCAGCTGCCGACCTACTACGCCGACGCGCATTCCAGCTACGGCGGAATCTCTCGGCATACGACGCGGCCTACCTCAGCTTGGCCGAAATCCTGGGATGCCCATTGGTGACGCGCGACCGCCGGCTGGCTCGATCCCGAGCACACCGCGCTCGGCTTGAGGTCATCTGACCGCTCGGCTGCTAGCGCAACGCCTCGGTCGCGGCCGGGTCACAGTCATTGAGGAACGTGGCGCAGCGCTCGGCTTCATCCATCTCGTTGATCGAGGCGGCTGCGACAGCCAGGGCATGCAATGCCCGCAGGAAGCCGCGGTTCGGCTCGTGCGACCAGGGCACCGGCCCGGTGCCGCGCCAGCCCGACTTGCGCAGCGCATCCAGGCCACGGTGGTAGCCGGTACGGGCGTAGGCGTAGGCCTCCACCGCGAATCCGCGGCCGAGCGCCTCCTCGGCCAAGGCAGCCCACGCGGCCGAGGACGTCGGATGGTGCGCGGCGACCTCGACCGGGTCGGCACCGGAGTCGAGCAGTGCGACGGCCGGGTCGACAGGCAGCTTGGTCTGTGGTGCGAGCAGGTCCATGTCGATCATTGTCCCTGAGTGCGGGCGCCAGCTGCACGCGAGGCGCTGGATGACGCCGTCGAGCGGGTCGGCACGGAATCGAGGGAACCTGCTCTGGTCAGTTAGCGGATGTACCCGCAGACAGCAGATCTTCGCAGGCCATCGAGACCCGGGCGGCCATCCCGACCTCGGCGGCTTTGAGGTAGGAGCGCGGGTCGTAGGCCTTCTTGTTGCCGACCTCGCCGTCGATCTTCAGCACCCCGTCGTAGTTGGTGAACATGTGCCCGGCGATCGGGCGGGTAAACGCGTACTGGGTGTCGGTGTCGACGTTCATCTTCACCACGCCGTAGGACACAGCTTCGCGGATCTCTTCCAGCGACGATCCCGAACCACCGTGGAACACCAGGTCGAACGGCTTCGAGCCAGCGGACAGGCCGAGCTTCTCGGCCGCGACCTGCTGGCCGTTTTTCAACACCTCTGGCCGCAGCTTGACGTTGCCGGGCTTGTAGACGCCATGCACGTTGCCGAACGTCGCGGCGAGCAGGTAGCGGCCCTTCTCGCCGGAACCGAGCGCTGCCAGCGTGTCCAGGAAGTCCTGGTCGGTGGTGTAGAGCTTCTCGTTGATCTCGTTGGCGACACCGTCCTCCTCGCCACCGACGACGCCGACCTCGATCTCGAGGATGATCTTTGCCGCCGATGCGGTGCTGAGCAGCTCGCCGGCGATCCGCAGGTTCTCCTCCAGCGGGACCGCCGAGCCGTCCCACATGTGGGACTGGAACAGCGGATTCTGACCCGCCTTGACCCGCTCGGTGGAAATCGCCAGCAACGGCCGGACGTAACCGTCCAGCTTGTCCTTGGGACAGTGGTCGGTGTGCAACGCGACGTTGATCGAGTATTTCGTTGCGGCCACGTGGGCGAATTCGGCGAGGGCAACGGCGCCCGTGACCATGTTCTTCACGGCGGTGCCGGACGCGAATTCCGCACCACCCGTGGAAATCTGAATGATGCCGTCGCTGCCCGCGTCGGCAAATCCCTTGAGCGCCGCATTCACGGTCTCCGACGAGGTGCAGTTGATCGCCGGGTAGGCGAAGCCGGCCGACTTGGCCCGGTCGATCATTTCGATGTACGTCTCGGGTGTTGCGATGGGCATGTGACTCTCCGTCGGTTCTCGGCTGAACGCCTCAGCAGACCACGATTTCCGATTCGGAGTATCCCACCGCGGCACGATCGCCTCAGCGCGGGCTGGGCACAGTCCACTGCGACAGCGACAGGGCGAATCAGGGACTGGTGACGGCGATCAGATGAGCGGCAGGATTGCCATCGGGACGAGTTCGTCGAGCGGCATGGGCGAGCCGATGAAGTAGCCCTGGGCATGGTCGACGCCGGTCCGACGGATGGTGTCGAGAGTGATCTGGTCGCCGACGAACTCCGCGATGGTTTCCTTCTCCATGCCGCGCGCAATCTCGACGATGGCAGTCAGGATCAGCTGGTCGGTCGGGCTCGACGCGCACTTGACCACGAACTCGCCGTCGATCTTGAGGAAGTCGAACGGCAGGTGCTTGAGATAGTAGAAGGACCCGAACCCGGCGCCGAAGTCGTCGAGGGCGAAGCGGCAACCGACCCGGCGCAGTTCCTCGGCGAACGTCCGGGCGCTTTGGATATCAGACACAGCGGCTGTCTCGGTGACCTCGAAAACCAGACCCGACGGGTCGATGCCGGCCTTGCTGACAGTGCTACGGATGTGCTCGCTCAGCTGGGTGCTGCCCATGCTCCGACCGGACAGGTTGACCTCGAGTCGGAAGGTGGGCGCCTTGGGCTGGAGCTCCTTCAGCAGCTTCACCGCCTCGCCGACCACCCACTCGTCGATCCGGGTGACCAGGCCGATGCGCTCGGCAACGTAGAGGAATCGGCTCGGTGGGACGAGCGTGCCGTCCTCGTCGAGCATCCGGACCAGCAGCTCCGCACTCTCCACCACACCGGTGCGCAGATCCACGATCGGCTGCGCGTGCAGGATGAAACGGTTCTCCTCAAGCGCGGCCTCGATGCGGTCCGCCCATACGGTGTGCGCGGCGGACTTCGAGCGTCCCGACTCGGTCAGGTCGAGCAGCGTGTAGCCGTCCCGGCCGGCTTCCTTGGTGTCATACATTGCCAGGTCGGCCTGCTTCAGCAGCTCCATCGCTGTCAGGCCCTGCTTGTTGATCAGCACCACGCCGAGGCTGGCCGTGACCCGGCGGGAACGGTTGCCGTCGGTGACGCTGACCTCGGCACGGATCGCTTCGACGAGCTTGGTGGCCAATTGCTCGGCGGCTTCCCGGCCACCCGAGGGAAGCAGTACCGCGAACTCGTCGCCACCGAGGCGTGAGATCACGTCGGTGTCGCGCAGCTGCTCGCGCAGGACGTTGGCGACGTTGAGGATCAGCTCGTCACCGGCCTTGTGCCCCAGCGTGTCGTTGACGCGCTTGAAGTCATCCAGGTCGAGAAGGAGCAGCGCACCCCGGTGGCCGTAACGCTCGCCGCGGGCCATGTGGCCCGACAGCTCCTGCTCGAACCGGCGCCGGTTGTACAGGTCGGTCAACGCATCGTGGTCGGCCATGTGAGCGGCGTGTTCCTCGATGAGATGCCGGTCGGTGACGTCGGTGACGTGCACCAGGAATTCCTCGACCTCGTCCCCCGAGGACAGCAACGCCACGCTCTCGAAGGTCACGTGGGCGACCGAGCCGTCCCGGCGGACGAGCGACAGGTCGCCGGACGCGCGACCGGACTCTTCGGTGATCTGGGCGGCCGACATCACCGAACGGACGTCGACGCTGAGCTTCTCGGAGACTTCGGCGGCGTTGCAGCCGACCAGTTCCTCTTCGGTGCAGCCGACGAGGCTGCAGAACGCGCGGTTGACCGCGAGGATGTTTCCAGCCACGTCGTAGACGAGATGGCCGGACGGCGCCTCGCTGAACATCCGGCGGTAGCGCTCCTCAGCCAGGGTCAGGGCATGCTCACGCTCACGCTCGCGAGTGACGTCTCGGAACACCACCATCACCCGCGGGCGGCTGTTGACCTGGCCGATCGGGATGATCGTGCCGTCCAGCCACCAGCCGTCCGGGTGCCTGATCGTCCGGCGTTGAGCGTGCCCGGCGAAGGCGGCCTTGAAGGCAGCCATGATCTCGCCCCGGTTCTGTCCGGAGGACGTTTCCGACACGGTGCTGCCGATGATGTTGGGATACCCGCGCTTGCTCAACGCGCGGCCCATCGCGGCGACGTAGCGGTACAGGCCGTCGTCACCCTCCTCGACCTCCAGCACGCTCATTTCGGGCAGTTCGTTGAGGAACCGGCGCCAGCGATCGGATTGGGCCTCCGCGTCACGGAAAACCGGATCCTGCTGGGTTGGTAGGCCATGCCGCCCGACCGGCTCGGCAGTCCTGCTGAATGCCGTGACCACCCTGGTCACGTGCCCTTCGGCGTCGAGCAGAGCGGGCGAGGAGGTGACCTTCACCCAATCGACGGTGCCATCGCCGCGATCCACGCCCATGATTTCGTCGCGGACCTCGATGCCGTCGGCGAGTACGCGGTCGACAGGCCAGCTGCCCCGCGGCCATTCGCTGCCGTCCGGATGGACGATATGCAGGTCGAGCGGATCGATCGGTTCGATGAGGGGTGTGTCGGCGAGGCCGAACAGGCTGGCGGCAGCATCGTTGAGACGGACGACGCGGCCTTCGCTGTCGTGGACGACGATTCCATCGGAGATAACCGATAGAACGACATCGGCTTCGATGTCGGCGCTGCGTCGATTGCCCTCTCGACGACTAGCGACGATCGTCTCTTCCACGGTCGGGCTCCTGACAGCTCTCTTTGGCGTTAGGCACAGCGGCGTTGCACACACCCGCATCGCGCCGGGAGCAGAGGACACAAACTCAGATGCCCAACGCGGTGCACGTAACACCTATCGGCTCAGTGGTCGCCGAACCTGAGAGCAAGTGCAGGACAGGCACCGACGGCTCGTTTCAACGCCGCCGCCGACTCGATGCCGGCGCGTGTCTGGTCGATTATGGGATAGCCCCATTCGTCCTGCTTTATGGTTCGCGGCAGCAGTGCCGCGCACAAGCCGTGCCCATCGCAGCGAGTCCAGTCGATCCGGAGTTGGGCGCTCATTCGAGGCCCCCGGGTGAGCTGAGATGTCCCGCATCGCTGCGTCGACACCCGCCGTACGCGCGATGCGTTCCGACCTCGTCGGCCAGGACCGCCAACCCGCTGCGAACAAAACGGACGGCTCCGTCCGGGTGGGCGCAGGCGCCACGTCCGGTCACCAGCCGCGCGTGCCGTTCGGCGACCGCAGGGTCGGCCCGGCCCGCGGCGATCGCCTCGACGTCGGCTGCCAGCGCGGGTAGGCCGAACGCGCACGGCCCGCAGCGGCGGGTGGACTGCTCGGCCAGCCACCGGGTCACCCGGGCCAGCTCAGCAAGCCCGCAGGTGTGCTCGCCGACGAAGATGACCGCGCCGGCGCCCATCGTTGCGCCGAACGGTGCCAGGCCGGCCCGGGACAGTTCGATGGCCGGATCCGCCGGCAGCCAGGTGCCGTGATAGCCGCCCACCACGACGGCCTGGCTGGGTCCGGCGTCGACAGCCGCTGCCAATGCACCGAGCGGCGTGCCGTAATTGATCTCCAGAACGCCCGGTTTGGCGACCGCTCCGGACACGGTCAGCAGCACGGTGCCGGGCTCGGTCGGGGTCCCGACTGCGCTGAACTCCCTGGCACCGATCCGGGCGAGCAGTCCGAGTTGG
Source organism: Jatrophihabitans sp. (assembly GCA_036488285.1). GTDB lineage: Bacteria > Actinomycetota > Actinomycetes > Mycobacteriales > Jatrophihabitantaceae > Jatrophihabitans_A. Next base: position 25,992 of record DASXHV010000016.1, read on the forward strand.
GCGAAGGTTTCGGCGTTGGACAGCACCGTCGGCTGGCCGCCGACCCCACGATCGGTGGGCAGCACCCGACGACCCGGTGGCAGGGCAGCGGCCCCGTTCAAAGCTTCGATCAGGGTGCGGGCCTCGCCGACGATGAAGGTGTCCGCGACCTCGCGTACCTCGAACCAGCTTCGATCCGGACGGCTGTTCAGGCTCATCCGCAGGACGGCGGCGGTGGCCGGATCGGTGACCGCAACCAGAACTCGTCGGGCACCCACCGCGCCGGCTGCCACCGCGGCACCGTCCAGCACCAGGTGCGGCGTGCAGCGCAGCAGCGTGCCGTCCTTCGCACTGGCCGGCTCGCCCTCGGCACCGTTCACGACCACCACCGGACGGCCACCCGGCCGAAGCGCGGCGATCTTGTTCGCCAACGGAAAGCCCGCGCCGCCCCGTCCGCTCAGAGCGGCAGCGTCGAGCATGGCCAGCAGTTCTGCCCGGCCCGGCTGCGGCAGCGGGCCGTGTACCGCGAGGTGGGCGGCATACGCGGTCAGGTCGGCTGCGCCGATCCCGCGCACCAGTCGCGGCCTCCCGATCGATCCGATCGTCGAGGGACGCGTGGCCGCGGGGTGCTCAGACAACCCGATCATCGTCGCGCTCCTTGCAGGTGGTTGCCGGCGGCCGGGATCGGCCCGGCATGGCGTCCGGACCCGGTGACCTGCCCGGACGCACTGCCCGGCGCGACAGTCCGGGTGGTGATCAGGTGCCGATCTGCGAGCCGGCCCACCAGGCCGAGGAACACCAGCCCGATGCCGGTGAACAGCACGGCGCGTGCCCACCATTGACTGGAATCGGTGCCGGCCAGCATGAAGTGCCATGCCGAGGCCGCCCAAGCCAGGTAGGAGCCCAGATGGATGCCACGCCACAGCCGGGCGCCCCTGGCCGAGACGGCGAACCGGGCCCGGAGCATTCCCGTGACGGCCACCGTGACGAGCAGGTACATGGCCAGCAGTCCGAGCGTGACCGCGAGCGGGCGATACCCCGAGGCGAACGGCACCAGCGCCCCGAGCCAGCCGACGTGTGCGTAAGAGTCGGCCAACAGCAGGCTCATGTGTCCGATGAGCAATACGATCCCGGCCATCGCAGCGGCGCGGTGCAGGTACTGCAGAACAACCCGTCGTTCCAGCGCCGGCACGCTCATGCTCGCGGAGCGTCTGGCCGTATAGGCACCGAGGGCGGTGGCGACACTGAGCCAGAGGAACGCCGCCAGCCCGGCGCCCCGGGCGAGATACCAGATCAGCATGTCCACGTCCTCACCAAGTGTCGTTGCACCCGGGCGGCGTCACCGGGCGGCTGATCTTGCGGCCAACCGCCCAACGTGACGACCTGTCCGGCGCGATCCACCAGCCTTGCCGCGACCCGCTGCTCGGTCAGCCAGGACATCGCTTCGTCGCCGAGGACGATCGCCGCGGTGCTGCAGGTGTTGGCGTGTACGCAACTGTCGGCGGCAACCGACGCGGTGCGCCACCGACCGGCTGCCGGCGACCCGGTCGCCGGGTCGATGAGGTGGCTGACCAGGTCGGCGCCGCGCCGCCAGCGCCGCACGGTCGTGGTCGAGGTAGCGACGCCGCCGCCTCGTACGGTGATCTGCTGGCCGTGGTCGCCGTTGCGCTCCGCAACGGTCAGCTGCCAGTCCGTCTTGTCGCCGGCAACGGCGACGTCCCCACCGATCTCGACCAGCACCGGGCAGGCGTACCTGCGCGCAAGCTGGGCTGCGGCCCAATCGGCGGTCTGCGCCTTCGCGGTCGCGCCCAGGTCCAAAGCGCAACCACGAGGGACGGTCAGCAGACCGAATGTCGGGTCCAAGCCGACGTCCCGCCAGGATGGCCGGAACGGCGACGCGGGTCGCACCGCCGACTCCGAGTCGCCGATCAAGCTGATGTCCCGGTCGTAGCCGATCCGGTCCAGGTCAGCGCCCAAGGTGGGATCGACAGCGCCGGACGACTGGCTTGCCGCGCCAAGTGCCGTGGTGACCAGCTCGACCAGGGTCCGGCTCACGACGGTGGGTCGGCCCGCGTTGGCGTTTGCCCTGCTCAACTCCGACGAGACCTGGAACCGGCTGGCCGCTCGCTCCACCCGATTCATCAATGCCTGCAGGTCAGCGGCCGCCGGACGCAACGCAGACGGGTCGCTGACGACGAGGCGCACCACGCAACTCCACGCACTCCAGGCCGCGGTGGGCAAGGCCGTGCCGGTCAGGACGGTTATCGGCACCGTGATCGGTGCCGTGGTCGGTGCCGTGATCGGTGCCGTGGTCGGTGCCGTGGTCGGCGCTGTTATCGGGACAGTGATCGGTGCCGGCACGAGGCCGGTGCGGACAGGATGGCCGGTCATGACCCGTTGCTCCCGCCGTTGCTCTGTTGGTTGGAGTTACCGCTGGACACTGACGACCCGCCCGATCCGGAGGCCGCGCTGGAACTGGCGCTGGTCGGGCTCGAGCTGGCGCTCGCCGCGCTCGAGCTGGCACCCGCCGAGCCGGCGCTGGTCGAACCGGAGCCGCTGCCGGCCGAGGTGGTCCCGGTCGTGCCCGA
>DASXHV010000046.1:0-25886 GCA_036488285.1 Jatrophihabitans sp.
GGTTGTCGGAGTGCGAGACGTACGCGCGGCGCGCAGGCGTGACAGGCAAGTGGCTGCTTCGAATCTGGCTGATGAGAACGCCGCGGCCGTACCGACGACCGGCACCGTCGCAGCCGAGCCGGCGACGGCCTATGAGCGCCCTGCGGCAGCGCCGGTGGCGGCGCCCGTCGATGCGCCCGTCGAGGAGACCAGGAGCACGACGGCCTTGCACGCCGATCGCTCGGCGCATGAAGAGCCGCTCGACGGAGGCCGGCCTTAGCAGTCAAGCAGTTTTGGAGACTTGTGCAGCGATGCGCTGTACAAGTCTCCAAAACGGGCGACGCATCGACACCGTTTCACCGGACCATGCGGTGCCGAGATGATCCAGGTCTAGTTCGTCGATCGCGCTGTCAGCCGCCGTCCGTGCGCGGCCATAGAAGTCCACTATGTCGGCAGTCGACTCGTCCGGGTCGGCCCGCATATCGGCTTCGGGATTGGCGAGGAGCACCGCGACGGGAATTGCTTCGGAATGGCGTCCGAACGTTTCGCAGAACCACAAGTACTCGACGTTGGCCAGGTGCTTGACCAAGCCCAACAGGTTCGTGCCCGATGGCGTCATCGGTCGTCGAAGCTGCTCGTCGTCCAGGCCCTCGAGCTTCCACAAGATGACATCGCGATGACGGTTCAGACTGCCGTGCAGGCTCTCTTTCTCGCCACCGGTCAAGAAGGCTCGCTGATTCATACCAGCAACGTAGTGGTTGATCCGACCGAACAGCCGCGTACGAGGCGTGCGCGCCAGGTCAACTGTGCCCGGCGCGGACCTTCGAGGCAGCCTCGTAATCGCGGTCGGTGAGCACCGACCGCAGGTAGTCGTCATCGAGGAGCTTGACGATCTGAAAGCGCGTTGCCACCGACGGATTGAACACGAGTGATCGGTGCGTGCCGGTTCCGGCGATCTCGATGTTGACCGCCGGATTCGACTCGATGTAGGCGATGAGCTTCGGCATGGTCATCGCAGCCGCGTAGGCCGGGTCCTCGTCCATGCTGCGGCGGATCGAGGCCATCTTGGCCATCATCTGCGGCTGGCTGGTGCACGCCACGCGCAGCTCGGCAAGGCCGTCGATCCGCAGGCCCGAGGTGACACTGTCGAACGTTGCTGCGCTCTCCCGCTTGAGCTCATCGAGGAAGCCGAACGCACGCTCGAAGGTGGGTTTGAGAAAGAAGAAGGCGTGCCCGTCGATGACTACGACGTCGAACTCCGCGCGCATGAGCAGCACGTCGGCGGGCTCCAGGCGGTCGTACTGCCCGTCGTGGCGAACCAGGCTGTAGATCCTATTCTTGGTGAACTGCAACAATGCGTCGGCCACCCGATAGAACGTTGCCGTCCCGCCGTCGGCAGTAGAGAACCGAGCCGCAACCATGCTCACGTTCTTGGCGTAGTCGGCTTTCGGATCGAATGCATCGACGTCGGCTACTTCGACCGCCGCCTGGATGGCATTGAGCATCGCCGCCGCATTTTGGGGGACATGCATGGCATGCGACGGTGGGATCAGCACGGCGGGGCCATAGCTGATGAGCGTGGCCTTGTGGACCCGGGTCCGGGTGGTCTCCGCGATCTCGGCAAGGCCGGCCGCTGCGGCAGAACTGAGATTGACCGCGTACGCATTGTGGGTACCGGCGGAGTCTGGGGCAATCACAGTGAAGGCGATGCCAAGGGTGGCAAGGGGTGGCAGGGCATGCAAAGCCTCTGCCGCCTGCCCAGCTGTCGGGGCTATGGGCGCAGCGCTCATGGTTGTTTCTTCTCCAGGTAGACGCCGGGCGCGAACAACGTTGTCCAGAGTGTTTGGTGTTGATGCAGGTAGCGCTGGCGCGTGATGACAATGATCGGAATGCCGGCCTCGGTGGTCGCCTCGAATACGTGAAGGCCGGCAAGCAGCAGCAAAGGATGAACGTAAAAGATCGCCGAGCGGACGTAGAGCGCTGCGATGACCACCGCGAACACAGCCAACGCGACACGCGTGCGGACATTTGCGTCCTGCGCGGCTGCGAAGGGGACGACGTAGGTGACGAAGAACGCCATCACGTCTGAATCACGGTTGCGTGACGATGCCAGCACCTGCCAGCTTCCGGCGGACCGGCCGATGAGGGACCACACGAGCCATAGCGCGAGAACGCTGGCGGCCGCGACGGCTGCACACACCACGCTGGGCCACCCGCGCCCGAAGGAATCGAGGATCGCGAACAACGCCAGCAGCGGCGCGTAGGAAGAGACGAACAGCACCAGCCGCGATGTGATTGTCAGCAAGTCCCGCCCCTCTCCTTCGGGCACGAGAGTATCGAGGGGCACTGACAAATTGAGCTAGGGACCGTGGGGTTGGGTTGCCCTGTCGATCCCGGATTGTGCAACAACCTCCGGCCTGACACCGCACAAAGTTGCACGATCGAGTGTGTGAAGGCGGGCACGCCGCCCCGATCGAGTGTGTGAAGGCGGGCACGCCCGCCCGATCCGGTGTGAAGACGGTCAGGCGAGCTGGGACAGGCCCTTCTCGAGATCGCCGCCATTCATCACCGGAGCTATGTCGACTTCGGCATTGAGTTCCCGGAAGAACGGTTCAGCAAAGGGTGGCAACCCCGCGGACTCCGGCAGGTCGAACACGATGAAGGCGGTGCGCTTGCCGTTGAAGGCGGTGAAGTACATCGCCTCGGGCTTCCACCGCTCAGCCGTCTGCTGCATCACTTTCGGCAGGGAGCCACCCTCTATCCCTTTGTTGCCAGCTTCTACGGGGATCGAGATCTTCGCCATCACGCGCATCTCGGCACCTCTCTCAGGTCAGCTTGCGCGAACAGTACAGCGAGCCGACCCCGCCCAACCAGAGCGAAAATTTGCACTATCCGGGACGCAATATCGGATGTTGACGAGTGCATCTCGCGCGACCGCCGGGACGAGTCCGACGAAGCCGATTCATCCCCCACCTCTGAGCACCCGTTCCACGAGCGCTACTGCTCGTGGCCCAAGTCCACAAGGTGAAAGCGGGTCAGCCAGGTTGGTGCGGGCCGGTTCTGAGGGCCAGTTGAGTCAGGCCCGGTAATGCGGGATCCAGCGGCCGCACCCGGCCCGAGCGGTCGACGACGGACAGCCGCCCCTCGGCGCCGGCGACGAAAAGCCAGCGGCTGTCAGGCGACCAGACGAGCGCACCATAATCAGGCGTGGTCGGATCCATCGGCGTGTTGATCGCATGCTCGGCGCCCGACTCGAGATCGATGAAGTGCAGGGCGGGCGCGGCGCCACCGGGGTTCTGCTTGAGTACCGCTGCAATGGTTCCGTCCGGGGAGATAGCTCCGCGCGGGTAGCTCGGATCGGCCCGGCCACCGATGACCCGTCGAGCGCCGGTGGTGCGGTCGATGACGACCGTCGTACACCGATGCCTCGCATCGCATTCGGTCGCGAGCCACCGAGTCGGGCCTATCGCCAGGAGATCGCCGGTGGTTATCCGCCGCACGCCGTCAGGGCGGGCGTCATAAACCCCTCCGACATCGTTGAACAGCAGATACCCGGAGCCGTCAGGGGTGGCGCCGGCAGGTGAGACGGGCAGCGACGTGCCGGTGAGATGGCCATCCAGGCTGGCCAAAGCCATCAGGTCACCGCTGTAGGAGTCACCGTTGGACTTGGGCACCCAGACCGTCGTAGGAGTTGGACCCGCTATGACCGGGCCGCCTTGCATCGTCCCCGTCAGGCTCTGCGCCGGTTTTCCATCGGCGACCACGTAGCCGGGTACGAAATCCAACGGACGGATGATCGTGCGATCAGCGCCGACCACGAAGGAAACCAGCCCGCTGCTGGCCAACAGCGGAACGCTGGTGCTGGTGATCCGGCCGCCGGCCAACTGAAGACGAACCACGACGTCCGTCCCTCGCCCGAAAAGCTCCCAGTCGACCGGCACGCTGAGCAGCGGACGGCCGAGTTGGGTCACTACCGGAAGCGTCGACACAGACGGTTGCAACATCGACGGGCTCGGGCTCGGGCTCGGGCTCGGGCTCGGCGCCAAGAGTTGGGTCGTCGGCGAGGCAGCATGCGATTCGGGCGAGGCGGTCCACTGTCTGACATGTTGAACCGCGCCGACGATGAACAGCGCCACAACACTGATGAATGCGAGCAGATACCTGGCCGGCACCCTTCGCCCGTACCCGCCATCGACAACCGGATCGGAGTCGGCCTCGAGATCCAGCCAATCCACCCGATCCGATTTGGCGTCGTCGCGACGGTTCATACCTCCATCATCAACCCGATTCGCCGAATCGGATCGCTGTAATCTCTCAAGGCGATCAACTGGACAGACCAGCGGCACGCTCGATCAGGTTGCGGTCAGGCCGGCGGACACTATGCGTGCCGCACCGTCGAGGTCGGGCACCGCTCCGTCGAACCTGCGGGAATTGGCTTCGTCGAGCATGACGGCGACATAGGTCTGGGCGGCCTGACGCCGACGTTTCGGATCCAGCGGACCCTCGCTCGCCCCGTCCAGGACCGCTTCGGTCAGTTCCAGAAGCCCTTGCCGCAGCGCACGAATGTGGTCTCTCACTTCGGGATGGGTGCCAGCTTCTCGGAAGACGATCGAGCGCAACACTATGGAATCGTGCTGGCCCAGGCCGAGCTTGCGCGCCAGCCGCAGGAGCGAACCAGGCAGGTCACCGATCCGGACGATCCCGGCGAGCCCGCACAGTGGCGCGGTAGGCATCCGCTCGGCGAGCAGCGCGCGCAGTACGTCGATCTTCTTCGGGAAGTAGTAGAAGAGCAGACCCTTCGGAACTCCTGCCGCATCGGCAATACGCGCCGTCGGGGTCGCATCGAAGCCGTCGCGCGCGAATTGGGCCTCGGCGGCGTTCAGGATCCGCTGTCGTGAATCCGAGCCGTCCGGGTCAAGTTTCACCGATCGGCGGGAAGCCTTTACCGGCTTGGGCATTCAGGCCTCCTCAGGTGCGCCGGGCGGTGGAGGGACCACCGAGGTGATCCCTCCACCGTCATGATCGTGCGCCAGGTAGCCGTGCGCAACGGCCCGATCGGAGCCGACGCGATCAGTGTTGCGCGGCGATGTGACCGCCGTGCCGCAGCCGGTTGCTTTCTGGCAAAGCCCACAGGCCGGCGACAAACGTCACGATGCCGACCACCCATGCCGTCCAGGCAATTCCGGACGTTGCATGGAAGCCGATCACCCATGGCGAGATGAAGAACAGCACGCCGAGCAATGCGACGAGCCCGTCCGGCACCATCGCGTCCGGCGTTGCAAGCGACCAGAGCGCAGCCAGCGCGGTGATGACTCCGAGAATGATCATCGTTGTCGTTGCCTTGCCGACCGTGGTCGTCCAGATCGGCGACAGGAAGGCGTACACACCTACGACCAGTGCGGCCCAGTCTTGCCATCGAGTCCATCTTCTCATGATTACCAACCACCCTTCGTACAGTGGTCCGTCGTATCCGAGGCGGATCAAGTACCTTCCAACTAACTCTTGATTGACCGCCCGGTCAAGTATGAGTTGTGATGATCACGTTGGACGAGGGCAACGTCGGGAGACGAGCGAGTCTCAGCCGGGCATGGACCGTAATGGGATACCAAGCGGCGCTGGTATCCGGTCAGCCGCCCGGACGACCCGCGAACCCACCGCCGGTGAAGCCGGCTCCGCCGCCGAATCCGGCGCCGCCCCCAAGCCCGGTCCCGCCGGTCAGTCCGGTTCCGCCAGTCAGCCCAGTGCCTCCGGTCAGCCGTCCAGACAACCGGCTCGTTGAATTCGTCGGCAGCGCCTGGCTCCGATCGGCCAGGACCACTTGCGTGCCTGGGCTCACCCCGCTGAGGATCTCCGTCACCATGCTTCCGATTGCCCCGGTCCGCACAGACGTCCGCACCGCCTTGCCGCTGCGCACCACGGAGACGAAGCCCGTACCTGACTTCCCGGCTTGAGTCAGCGCGCTGTTGGGCACCGTGATCACGTTCGATGCGGTGGCGAGCACGATACTGACCTGACCCCGCGATCCTGCGGCGAGCGCGGCCGGAGCCTGGGGCACTGTGATGGCGACCGGGTAGGTAGGCGTGCCAGTGGTCGACGCGGGCAGCAGCCCGATCGACTGAACGGTGCCGTCCACCGCGGTAGTGCTGCCGTCCGGGGTGATGTGGGCCTTCTGGCCGACCTTGACCGTTGCGATGTTGGTGAGCGGCACGTCCACTGTCACCGTCGAAGCACCCGTGCCGATGATCATGATCGACGATCCGGTCGCGGACGAGCCTGCGGTGTATCCCACCCGGGCCACGGTGCCGGCAATCGGGGCGGTCAGCGTCGCCGCGGCGAGGTTGTTCTTCGCATCGGCCAGCGCCGCCGCGGCGGTCGTCACAGTCGCCTGATCGGACAACAATCTGCTCGCCGTGTTCTGGCTACTCGCCGTGTTCTGACTACCGTTGCCTGAGCTCTGACTCGAAGTCTTGCCCGAACCAGAGCTGGACGAGGTGCCGCTTCCAGAGGTACCTGACGTGGTGTGGGAACCACTGCGCGACGTACCGCCGGTGGCTGCTTGAGACGTACCGGTAGATCCCGTTCCGGTCTTGGAACTGGCCTGCTTCTCCAGTGCGGTCGCCAGCTTGGCCTGGCTGTCGGACAAGGCCTTCTCGGCGCTGATCAGCGCGCTCTGCGCAGTCTGAACCGTGGTCAGAGCCTTCTCGCAATCGGAGGGCGCACCGCCACCGGTGGGACTGGGAGTCGGAGTCGACGAGCTGGTGCTCGTCGGCGAGGCGGAGGACGTAGGACTCGACGACGGCGCGCACGCCTTGATGGCTGCGGCCATCGCGTCCTGCTGCGACTTCACGGCCTGCGTGACCTTGCCCTGATCGGCCGAGATGTTGTTCTTCAACTGAGTGACGGTCTCTCCGGAGCCGCCTTTCCCGTTCGTGGGTGTGGGACCCGTCGTACCTGTGGCTCCCTTTGCGGGCGCGGCCGAAGTCCCTCGGTTGGCCGTGACCGCCGGGGTGGTTGCGGCTGTCAACACCACACCGCTGAACTCTTGCGCCGAATACAGCGTGGCCGACACGCTGGCAGTGCGGTTCGTGGAACCCGTTGAGGCTGAACTTGTCGAACTGCTCGTGGTGCTGGTGCCGGACTGATCAGATTCCACCGCGGCCTGCGCCTGCGCGAGAGTCGCCTGCGCCTGCACGAGCGCGTCGTTGAGCGGCGCCGTGTTCAACTTCGCCAACGTCTGGGCCGCGGTGACCGAGTCGCCCACCGCGACGGATACCGAGCCGACGGTTCCGGACGTGGCGAACTTTGCGGCCCGTTCGCCGTTGTGGCTCACCGAGCCGGTCAGGTTCAGCAGCTGCTCGACGTCGCCGCGCGTCGCAGGCACCGTCACGTAACTACTGGCACCACTTGGTCGTCCCACCGCATAGGCAACGGACCCACCCGCAACGAGAACCACCGCGGCCACAAGGACAATCACACGCCGACCGAACCGGAATCTCGACATCGTCACACTAGCCATTGGGACCACCGAATCCACAAGCGCCGTTCTGCTTCGCTCGAACCGCGACCGAGGTTGCCGCGATCGCGCCGGTGTCGTCGGCCTTGCCGAGCGCAGTGACGCACGAGCCCACCTTCACCGCTGAGGCCGTCGACGCGACGGTTTCGCTGTATGCGGTGCTGGACGTCACCGTCACCGTGACATCGACCGTGGTGGCACTGGGCGAGGCACTACTGGACTGACCGTTCTGACTGCCCGCTGCGCGGCGGGTGCTGGCCACCACGAACGTGGCACCCGACACCGACTTGATCGTGCCGTTGGCACCGATGCCGCCCCGGCCAGCGAAACCACCCGCGCCGCTAGGCCGGCCGGACGGCGCGCCGCTCGGCCTCGTGCCGCCGCTGCGGTTACCGCCGAAGCCAGCGCCACCGCCACCGCCGAATCCCCCTCCGCCGGCGGTGCATCTGCCATTCACCGGTGGGGACAGGACCACGGTCACGGCAGTAACCGCGTCCGATCCGGCTCCGTTGGAGCCGGAGCCGCCAGGAGCGGCCGAGCCCGAGGCTCCGGGGCTCGCCGAGCGGGCTGGTTGGGCGGAGACGCACAGACCGACCTTCACGTCACTGGCCTTGGCCGCGACCGTCGCGGTGAACTTGGTGCTCGAGCCGAAAGTAACCGCGGTCTGCGCGGAGGTGCTCTGTACCTGCATCGTGTTACCGCTTATCGCCGCAACCTCACCGGTCGCGCCGGGGAACTGACGTTGCGAGTTCTGGCCGCCCGACGCTCCAGACGATGCCGCGCCGCCACTCGATGCGCCGGTGGATGCTTTCGAACTTCCACTGCATGCCGTCAACACCAGAGCAGCAAACGTGACCGCCGCGACCGGCAGAACATATCGTCCTTGCAAGGTAATTCTCGATTCTTCGGTTGCTTGATTCATGACCTCATCGACCTCGTCATTCGCTGCGTAGCGCGTCGATCGGTGCCAGTCGGGCCGCGCGACTGGCGGGGTACACCCCGGCGACCATGCCGATGATCAAGGCGACCGACACCGCGAGTACGGCAGCTGCCGGTGAGATCAGCACTGGTTGTTTGAGCCAGTGCGGCAGGACCACCGCACCGACAATTCCCAGGCCCAGCCCGAGCAGGCCGCCGCTGAGCCCGAGGCTGCCCGCCTCGATCAGAAACTGGCGGCGCACCGCCGACGGCGTAGCGCCGAGGGCCTTGCGCAGCCCGATCTCGCGGATCCGTTCGGTCACCGACACCAGCATGATGTTCATGACCCCCAGCCCCCCGACGAGCAAGCTGATTGCAGCTACGCCGCCGAGCAGGACAGTCAGGGTGCGGTCGGTGGAGGTCGCCGTCGCCACCAGCGAGGCCTGGCTGCTGATGCTGAAGTCCGCGTTGGCAGCCGTGACGCCGTGCGACACCAGCAAAGTCTGGTTCGCTTCCTGGTAGGCGGCCGACAACGCGCTCGACGAAGCAGCTTCGATGTACAGCGTCGAGATCGAGCTGCGGTTGGCACTGGTCGACACCCGCAGGTTGTACGTGGTTTGCGGGATGATCGCCTGGTCGTCCTCGTCGGTGCTGGTCGAGGCGCCCGCCGTGTTGAGCACCCCGACGACGGTGAACGTGCTGCCGTTAATGGTGACCGTCTGACCGATCGAGCTGCGCACGCCGAACAGGTCGGTGGCGGTAGTGGAACCCAGCACCACGACCTGGCGTGCGGAGTTGATGTCATCCGGCGCGAGGAACCTGCCTTCGGACATCGTCCTGGCGCGGACGCCCAGCCAGTCCGGCGTCGTCCCGACCACGCTGGTGGTCCAGTTCGTGGTGCCCGCTGTAAGCGACTGCGAAGTGTTGGACACCGGCGCAACCGCCGCGATGTCCGGGGCAACCGTCTTGTTCGACAACGCCACCGCATCGTTCGTGGTCAATGTCGAAGCGGTGCCCCGGCCACCGCGCACGCCGGACGTCGTCGTGCTGCCCGGTGAGACGATCAGCAGATTGCTACCCAGCTTGCTGATCTCGGAACGAACCTGATCCTGCGCACCCTTGCCCAGGCCGACGGTGAGGATGACCGCCGCAATGCCGATCAGAATGCCCAGCATCGTGAGGATGGAACGCAGTCGATGCGAACGGATTGCGTCGAGGGCAGTTCGAAGGGTCTCGGCGAAGCTCATGGCCGCACCCCGGCTCCTGCCGCAGCGGCGCCGGCAAGCCTGCCTCCGGTGTCGATGAGACCGTCCTTCAGTCGCACCACTCGACCTGCGGCCGCTGCGACGTCGGCCTCGTGGGTGATGAGCACGATGGTCCGCCCGGAGTCATGCAGTTCGGTGAACAGTGCCAGCACATCACTGGTGGAACGGGAATCGAGGTTTCCGGTCGGCTCATCGGCCAGGATGAGCGCCGGATCGGTAACCAGCGCGCGAGCCACCGCGACCCGCTGTTGCTGTCCACCGGACAGCTCGCCGGGACGGTGCTCCACCCGGTCGGCCAGCCCGACTCGGTCGAGTGCGTTCAGGGCTCGAACTCGTCGCTCGGCGCGGTCGATCCTGCCGTAGCACAAGGGCAATTCCACGTTTCGCAATGCGGTCAGGCTGGGCAGCAGGTTGAACTGCTGGAACACGAACCCGATCCGGCGATTGCGCACCTCGGCCAGCTGCGCTTCGCTCATCTGGCTGACGTCGATGCCGGCCAGGTGGTAATGGCCCGAACTCGGATTGTCCAGGCACCCGACGATGTGCATCAGCGTCGACTTGCCCGAGCCGGACGGTCCCATGATCGCCAGGTACTCGCCCTCGGCGACGTCCATCGAGACTCCCCGCAACGCTTCGACTTCGACGTGTCCGGTCGCGTAGGTCTTACGGACGTCCTTCAGGCTCAGGATCGGTGCGGTCATCAATTGCCGCCGGTCGCGCCGCTGCCGACTTTTCCGGTGCCCGTTCCACCGCCGCCGAAGCCACCGCCGCCGAACCCGCCACCGCCGAACCCGCCACCGCCGCCACCCGTGCCGCCGGTGCGGTTCTGGGTTCCGGTACCCGACCGGGTGCCACGGCCGCCGGTGACGCTGGTGACCACGACCTGGTCACCTGACTTCAACCCCGCGATGATCTGGGTGCTCGGGCCGAACACCGCGCCGACCGTGACCGGGGTGTTCACCTGACTGCCATTTTTCCTTTGATACACAACGGTTTTCCCGTTCGCGGTGTGCACCGCGGCAGTGGGTACGGTGAGGACGTTAGGCAGCTGTTTCACGATGATCGCGACAGTGGCGCTGCCACCGGCATAGAGCCCGGTCGGGCTGCCGGTGACAGCGATCAAAACTGGGAACGTCGCGGTGCCGCTGGACGACGAAGCGATGATGCCGACCGAGCTGACGATGCCGAATACTCGGGTCGTTGCATCGGTCGGTGTTATCTCGGCCTGCAGGCCCTTCTTGATCGAGGCCAGGTCCGCGCTGCCGACCGAGGCGTTGACGACCCAGCTGCCGGTCGAGATCACGATGATCTGGGCGCTGGACGAGCCCGACGAGCTGGCGCCGCTGCCAGAGGAACCTGAGCCCGAGTCGGTCCCGGAATTCGAACCCGCGCTCGACCCGGTGCCCGAGCCGGACGCAGATCCGGCGCCCGAGGAGCTGCCACCCGACGATCCCGAGCCACTGACCTGATCGCCTGCTGCGATGTTCACGGCCGCGACGGTGCCCGCGATCGGCGAGGTGAGCCTGGCAGCCGCCAAGGACTGCTGTGCCGTTGTGAGCTTGCTCTGGGCCGCAGTCGCCTGTGCCTGGGCAGCGGCGAGTTGGGTGGCGCTGGATCCCGAGGCGGCCGTGACCGCGGCATTGGCCGCGTCCAGGTTGGCCTGCGCGCTGCTCACGGCAGCTTGGAGATCCGTCGTGCCGACGGTGGCAAGCACGGTGCCCTTGGCAACCTTGGTCCCGACCGCGACCTTGACACCATTCACGGTTCCGGACACCGCGAAGGACAGGTCCGACTCGGTGGCCGGTGCGATCGTGCCCGTCGAGCTGACCGTCTGGCGCAGCGTCGTGGAGCTGACCGTGACAAGGCTGGTGGTGGAGGCTGCGGTCGACTTGCCAGGGCGGGTCATCGCCCAAGCGCCGGCGCTCCCGCCGAGAATCACCACCCCGATCGCCGCCGCGATCAGGCCTTTCCTGCCTCGCAACGGAACGGGTATCCGCACTGCCGACCTCCCACGATTCGCACCCACGGGCCCTCTTGGTGCCCGTGCTGCCGTAGTAGAAGATCGACGTACTTGCTGTTAAGAAGGCACGATTAAGCCAAGAATCCGCTGTGGGGTGGCCGAACGTGCCGGACGCGCAGCTAGATCCGATTCGGGTTGCGGATCACATACCTGCGGAATGGCACGCCGATGCCGCCACAGAGCTCGCCCTGGCGGCGACGGACGTGCAGCAGTTCGGTCCCGCCGAAGTCGTCCGCCTCGCGGGTGATGCCGTCGGAGATCGCGAAGGTTTCACCGCATCGTTCGCACCGCGCCTCTTGCATGTCGGAGTCGAGGCCTCCACGTGTCGGGTCGTTCATTTAGTAGCCTCCGCGCTTTCTGACGGGATCGTTCAGGCTGTTGGTCACACAGCCAGCATCACGTCCCATCGGCAAACCCACGGCGATCCTGAGGGCGCCTGGCTGCAATGTCGGTGCGATAGGGCAGAGTGCTAGGTGTGAGGACGAAGGTGCTGCTTGCGGTGGACGGCAATTCCATTGCGCACCGCGCCTTCCATGCCCAGGCCGCGACCGGGCTGCGCACCGCGGAGGGGCGCCCGATGTGGGCTGTCCGGGGTCTCGTGTCGCAGCTAACGGCAGCGATCGATCGGATCGGTCCCAGCTCGGTCGTTGTCGGGTTCGACGATCCGTCCGACAGCCATCGGCGGGCCCGGTGGCCGCAATACAAGGCCGGTCGGGTGGACAAGCTGGAGACCCTCGTCGGGCAACTCGAACTTGCGGTCTCGGTGCTACGGGATCTCGGTATCCCCGTGATCGTTCCCGCCGGACTTGAAGCCGATGACGTGCTGGCCTCTGCTGCTCGAACCGCGCGAGCCCACGACTGCTCGGCTGTGCTGATGACCTCGGACCGCGATTCCTTCGCACTCATCGACGACAACACCAGCGTGCTGCGCATCATCAACGGTGGCGTCGAGGCGTCGCCACTGCTGTCTCCGGAGCGCTTGGTCACGCTACTGGGCGTTCGTCCGCAGCAGTACCGAGACTTTGCCGCCCTGCGCGGCGACCCGTCCGACAACCTGCCCGGGGTCCGTGGCATCGGACCCAAAACGGCAGCAAGGCTGCTCTGCGCACTCGGTTCGGCGCGCGCTGCATTCGATGATCTGAGCGGCGGTGGAGCGCGGGTCAGCGAGGCGATCGGCAACGCAGCGGCCCAGCGGCTGGCCGATCCGGCCGCACGGGCCGCCTGGGAACTGAACTGCCAGGTGATGGCCCTGCATCCTGATGTGGATCTCGATCTACGGCTCGACGACGAGAACGCCCTGTTGCCATTGCCGGCGGACGCAGTGCGATCTGTGTTCGGACTGCTGCAGTTGCCGGCCACGCTGCCCAATGCTCTGCGGGTGCTGGCGCACCATGAGATGCCCGACGCGCCCGCGCGCATCGCCTGGTCG
Organism: Jatrophihabitans sp.; assembly: GCA_036488285.1. GTDB lineage: Bacteria > Actinomycetota > Actinomycetes > Mycobacteriales > Jatrophihabitantaceae > Jatrophihabitans_A. Next base: position 13,125 of record DASXHV010000046.1, read on the forward strand.
AAGTCGGCTGAAAGCTGGGACAACGCCCGCCCGTGGCCGCGCCAACGTTACGGTCGGTTGCCGGTCAAGAAAGAAGAACCGGCAGCCGAGCAGCTGGCCCTGTTCGCCTAGCCACTGTCCCTGTTCGCCTAACCACTGTCCCTGTTCGCGTAGACACTGTCGCTGTTCGCCTGGCCACCAGACCATCGCCCAGCCGAACTTTTGGAGAGTTATGCATGGCATCCATGGACAAGTCTCCAAAACTGGCGGGGTAAGTAGCCTCAGGTGGGCAACGAACCTGCCCGGTCTATCAGCAGGCTCGTGTTGCCGAGCGAGGCGAGCAGGGCCATGTCCGCGAGCGTGACGAACAGTCCGGCGTACACGGTGGTCAGTGGCACCCGCCGGACAACTGCCGTGCTCAGCCCCGGCGCGACCTTGGTCAGCATCTTCGCAGCTGGGGACGTCCACAGATCGACATCGCCCTGATCAGCGGTATGCGCAGTGACGTTGCCATTGGTAACGGACCAACCCGTGACGTGCAGGTCCATGGGTTCGGGTCCACCGGTGTGCAGCAACAGACCTGCGCCACCGGCCGCGACCCAGGTACCGCCGTCGGACAGCAACATGACCGGGCCCTCCGAGGCAACGAATCCTCTTGCCAGACCGGCATCTTCTCGTGCGCAGATGCCGATACCGGTGGCATCGACCTTGCCGCAGAGATCGGCCGCGGCATGCAGCTGCCAGGCGAGTTTGCGGGCGTGACGCACACTGATTCGAGCGTGCGGAAGCCGAAGGATGCCCAACTCGGACAGGTCGGTACGCCCACGGGCCCAATTCATCAGACCACGTGCGGTGGCAACGTCGCAGATCACCGCATCAGTGACGAATCCATCGTGCCAGCGGGAGAATTCGGCCTTCGTACGCGGCTCGTCAGCGGCTGCGAGCTTCCAATCCGTGACGTAACCGTGCGCGTCGCGGACCGGCACGACCAGGTCGGCCAAGCCCGCAGGCGCACTCTGCGGGGTGGGGTTGTGCGCAACAGCCGCGTGAATCAACTTCGGGCCGTCCCCGGACAGAATCGGATGTGGGTCGATGCTGTAGCCGGGGTCTTGCGCGAAGAGTTCACCTTCCGCAGGCTGTTTTTGCATATGTCACCCGTCCGAATCGACTATGACTTCAGACTACGACCGACGGCATGCTCGTGGTGCCCGACCCGGGCAATTTCTTAGCTCGTGTCGAACTAGGCCTTCGGTCGCAGCCGCAGGCCGTCCATCCCGCCGTCCACCGCGATGGAGGTCCCGGTGGTCGAGCCTGAGGACGGTGACGCGAGGTAGGCGATGGCACCGGCGACCTCGTCAGCGCTGACCAACCGGCCGTGCGGCTGGCGCGCTTCCAATGCGGCTCGTTCGGCTGCCGGATCGGGCGCCGACGCCAGCAACCGCCCGATCCACGGAGTGTCTGCAGTGCCCGGGTTGACCGCGTTCACCCTTATCCCATCAGGTAAAAGGTCGGCTGCCATTGCGCGGGTCAACGACAGCACTGCACCCTTGCTGGCCGAATACAGCGCGCGTTGCGGTAGGCCCGCGGTCGCGGCGATGGAGCAGGTGTTGACGATCGCGGCGCGGTCGGACGCTCGCAACGCAGGCAGCGCGGCTCGGGTGACCCGGGCCAGCCCCACCACGTTCACGTCGAAGACCCGGTGCCATTCCTCGTCGTTGTTTGCGGCGATGTCACCCTGGGCACCTACGCCGGCGTTGTTGACAAGGATGTCCAGTCCACCGAGCGCCGACACCGCATCGGCGACCGCCGATTTCACCGCCTGGTCGTCGGTCACATCGGCCACCACACCGATGAAGCCGTCCGGAAGTTCACCGATGGCGCGGTCCAGGACGGCCACCGTGGCACCGCCGCGCGCCAGCGCCGTGGCCGCGGCCAGCCCGATGCCGGACGCCCCGCCGGTAACCAGGGCACGCAGGCCCGTCAGCTCCGCCATGTCACGCCTTTCCGAACGTCTGATGCTGCGTGCCGAGGCCGTCGATCGCCAGCTCGACGGTGTCGCCGACCTGCAGATAAGGCTTGTCCGGGAACCCCATAGCGACTCCGGCAGGGGTGCCGGTGTTGATGATGTCGCCAGGGCGCAGAACCATGAACTGCGACAGGTACCAGACCAGATGGTGCACGCCGAAGATCATGTTCGTGGTGTTGCCGTTCTGCCGCTGCACGCCGTTGACGGACAGTTGCAGGCCGAGCTGTTGCGGATCGGCGATCTCGTCGGAGGTCACCAGCCACGGTCCGAAGGGATTGAAGGTCTCGCAGTTCTTGCCCTTGTCCCATTGCCCACCGCGTTCCAGTTGGAACTCGCGCTCGGACACGTCGTTACTGATGGCGTAGCCGACGATGTGCGCCGCCGCGTCCTCGGGCGAGTCGAGGTAGCGAGCCACCCGTCCGATCACGACGGCAAGTTCGACCTCCCAGTCCGTCTTCGTCGAGTTGCGCGGGATAAGCACCTCGTCGTCCGGCCCGACGATGGTGTCCGGTGTCTTGAGAAAGACGATCGGCTCGGCCGGGATCGTCGCGCCGGTTTCGGCAGCATGGTCGCGGTAGTTCAGCCCGATGCAGACGATCTTGCCGACGCGCGCGATCGGCGGTCCGAACCGGCCGATGTCGGCGACCACCGGCAACGCATCGACCTGTATGCCAGTGAGGTCTCCAGCCAGGAAGGCTCCGTCGATGTCGTCGGTGACCGGTCGCAGATCGCGCCAGGTCCCGTCTTGCGCGGATACCAGCGGCTGCTCGAGCCCTGATTCGCCGTGCCGGGCAAACTTCATTGCGGACGTCCCTCTCGCTCGACCTCACTCAACCCATCGCCAATATCATCTATAGCAAAATCATCCTATGTTTAGCAGCGCTTGCCACACAACGTGCGATGTCCCACCGTGCGGGAGGCGAATTCGCGCAGGAAACATCGGATGAGCGGGCCGGCCTTCAGACGCCGACGGGCGGCTCCCCCGACGCATCCGGGGTCGAGATATCCCGACCAGTGGGGCAAGATCAACGGAATGAGCGAGCATCATAACGATCCCTCCTTCGGCAGCTACCGGGAGTTCTTTCCGTACTACGTCGCCATGCACTCCAAGCAGCTCACCCGCCGGCTGCACTTCGCCGGCACGGCGACCGGCTTGCTGATCGCTGCCATCGGAGTGCTGACCGGCCATCGGAAGCTGATCGCGGCATTCCCGATCATCGGCTACGGAGTCGCCTGGCCGAGCCATTGGCTCATCGAGGGCAACAACCCGGCCACCTTCGGGCATCCGTTGTGGTCGCTGCGCGGCGATTTCGAGATGATCTCCTACCTGCTGCGCGGCCGTGACCAGGCCCTGACCATCATGGCTCGGGACTGGCTAGAGATGCATCCAGAGAACCGGACGCCGGCCAACTGGCGCGACGACAACTCCCGACTCGCCGCCTGAGGCCGATACCGAGACTGTCCGCACGTCGGCGTGCGCGTCCTGCGCACGCCGATTACCAGCGGGATGGCCCGCTGATCTCGCGTACCGCTGGACGGACGTCAGCCAGGTAGACCGACGACACGATGATGCTGATGTAGGACAGCAGGTTCAGCGGGGGCAGTAACACGCCGAGCGCAACAGATAATGCGTTGAGCAGGATCCAGGTCGGTTTCGTCAGTTTGTTCGCTGCGGGGAATGCCGGGCCTTTGCGCGTAAAGCTGTCGATCAGCGCCCACAGCCGCAGGGCAAGCAGCCCCCAGAAGAGGACGAGGTTAATCCAGTCCTCGATCTGGTTGATGATGTGCACCACCTCAGCGTAACCAAGCCCTGGTGAATCCACCGGCGATGCCCACCAGTCGGCCGCCATGACCCGATTGTGCAACACCCTCCGGCCACAGGCCGGAAGATGTTGCACGATCTGAAATCGAACCGTTCCTCAGAACAGCCCTTGTTGTATTCAGGCGGACGGGGTCGCCTTCTTGGCAGGCGACTTGCGGGCCGACTTGGTTGCGGTTGACCTGGTTGCCGTCGACTTGGCTGCCGTCGACTTGGCTGCGGTGGCCTTCTTGGCCGGTGCCTTGCGAGCGGTCGACTTGGCAGCCTGTGCCTTGCGGGCGGGCTTGACGGCGGCGGTGGTGGACTCCACGCGCTGGACCACCGAGTCGATCACCGGCGAGATGGTGGACTCGACGGTGTTGGCGACGTCGCTGATCTCGCCGAGCAGCTTGGCGACCCGGGGGTCCTTGCGCAGCTCGGAGGCCTTGGCCTCGCCACGAGTGGTGAAGCTGTCGTACAGGGTCTTGGCGATGCTGAGGTAGCCTTCGCCAATCTGCACGGCGGTGGAGGGCACGTCGATGTCACGCAGGCTCTTGGCCTCGTCGATACGCGCGTCAACCTTGCCGCGCAGGGTGCCGATGCGCGCGATGGCCTCGCCCTGCGCCCTTGTGATGCGGGCCTTGCTGGTCTCCTGCACCTTCGCGAAGTTCGCGGCCGCGTCGGCCGGAAGGGCCTCGATGCGCTTGGTGATGGTCGCGGCGACGAAGTCGGCCGCACCCAGAGCGGCGTATGCCGGCTTGGCTGCATCGCTGGACAGCCGCTTGTTCGCGGTGGTCACGATTGCCCCGGCGTGGGTCAGAACGGTCTTGCCCTGCTCGAGGGCGGTGTCGGCGTAGCTACGTACGTCAGTGTTGATAGGCATTGCTGATTCTCCTCCATGACGCCGCGATGGCGGCTCAGTTGTCTTGCTGATCAGTTGTGTGCTGCCCGAACGGGTGGAGCGACACTGAGCTCCGAAGCGGACTCGGTGCGCGCGTCGTTCTCCCGGCGGAACGATTCATAGATCTCGACCAGCACGCTTTTCTGCCGTTCGGTGAGACCGGTGTCGGCCAGGATCGCGCCGATCAATTCGTCAGTGCCCCGCCGGTCCTCAAGGATCCCTGCGCGGACGTAAAGCTGTTCGGCGGAAATTCGCAGGCCCTTGGCAATCTGCTGAAGGATCTCAGCACTGGGCTTGCGAAGGCCCCGCTCGATTTGCGACAGATAAGGGTTGGACACCCCAGCCAGTTTCGACAATTGCCGCAATGACACCTGCGCCTGTTCGCGCTGTTCCTTGATGAAGTCACCGATCGTGCCGACCCGGATCGTCTGGGCAGCTTTGGCGGCTTCCTTGATGTCATCGACCTTCACGAAACCCAGCATGCCCCACTACTGCTAGCTATTGCAAGCGGGCAGCAAGCAAAGTGGGTGATACCACCGAACCGTGGCGCACCGTGGCGCACCGTCAGTCAGCTTCGGGTTGCGCCTCGGCCATACCCGCGCTCCACTTCTGCTCGATGTTGGCGTAGCGCCAGATCAGCAACGCGACCGCCCAGGTCGCGATGAACATCCCGACGATGACGAAGCCGACCGTGTTCAAGTCCAGGCCGCTGACCCAGCCCCAGAAACCGCCGGTCCAGTTGAGCTGGTCGGACAGCACCGACAGCAGCTCGACGGTGCCGATGATAAGCGCAATCGCCACCGACAGCCCGGTGATCGTGATGTTGTAGTAGACCTTGCGAATGGGCTTGGAGAATGCCCAGCCGTAAGCGAAGTTCATGAACGACCCGTCGATGGTGTCGAGCAGGCTCATCCCAGCCGCGAACAGCACGGGCAGGCAGAGGATCGCGTACCAGGGCAGTCCGGCGGCAGCGCTCGTCCCGGCCAGCACCAGCAGCGCCACCTCAGTTGCGGTGTCGAAGCCGAGACCGAACAGCAAGCCGACTGGATACATCTGCCACGGCTTCTTGATGGACTTCATGAGTCCACCAAAGAACCGATTCATCAGGCCGCGGTTGCTCAGTTGCTCTTCCAGTGCCGCCTCGTCGTAGCGACCCGCTCGCATCTCACGAAAGACCTTGAGGATGCCGAGCAGGATCACCACATTCATGCCGGCGATGATGTAGAGGAACGTGCCGGAAACGCTGGTGCCGATCAGGCCGGTGTAGTGATGCAGCGAGGACCCGTTGTTCCGCACCGGTCCGACCACGGACTTCACCCCGACCGAAAGCAGCAACGCCAGTGCGAACACGATCGACGAATGACCCAGGGAGAAGAAGAACCCGACGGACAAAGGGCGTTGGCCGTCGTTCATGAGCTTGCGGGTGGTGTTGTCGATCGCGGAGATGTGGTCGGCGTCGAAGGCGTGCCGCATGCCGAGCGTGTACGCAGTGAGCCCCACGCCGAATCCGATCGTCTTGGTGCCCGTGCTGTAGTGATGCGGGGCAACGATCGCGGCGAGCGTGAACCAGCCGATCACATGCAGAGCGACGATCACGCCGACCATCGCCGCGACCCGCATCCACTCAGCCGCGCTCAACGCCGTCCGGATTTGGGCCAGCCGAGACGCATCGCGTTCAACTGTGGATGCTGCCATGGCTCCCCCCGCGCTAGTCGATCATCGGCCTGGCCTGACGATAGGCTGGTGCCCGCTCTTATTGCAAGGTTCTGGCAATAACCGCGCTACCAGCAGGGACGAGGAGAGGCGGCTGATGAGCACTAGCGACGACGTGGCGGGTACCGAACTGAGGGCGCCGTCCGACTGGCTGGCCGACGCAATCGTGTACGAGATCTACCCGCAGTCCTTCGCCGATTCCGACGGTGACGGCATCGGTGACCTACCAGGCGTGATCGCGCATCTGGATCACCTGCAATGGCTGGGCGTCGACGCCATCTGGTTCAACCCGTGCTTCGCGTCGCCGTTCGTCGATGCCGGCTATGACGTGTCCGACTACCTTCGGATCGCGCCGCGCTACGGCTCGAACGAGGACATGATCGCGCTCATCGAAGCCGCCCGCGACCGCGGTATCAAGGTGATTCTCGACCTGGTCGCCGGGCACACGTCCGTTGAGCACTCGTGGTTCCAGGCTGAGCTGAACGCATCCGGACCCTCGGCGGAAGGCGATCGCTACATATGGGCTGATCAGCCGCCGCTTCAGAACAGCTTGCACGTTGCTGCCGGCGGAGAACCGTGGGTTGCCTCGCCCGGCCCCCGTCCCGGCTACTACCTCAAGAATTTCTACGACGCCCAACCGGCCCTCAACTTCGGGTACGCCAAGCTTCGCGACGACGAGCCGTGGCGCCAGCCTCTCGACGCCCCGGGACCGCAGCGCAATCGGCAGGCGCTACGCGACATCATGGCGTTCTGGCTGGACCGGGGCGTGGCCGGCTTCCGCGTCGACATGGCCTTCTCGCTCGTCAAGGACGACCCCGGCTTCGTAGCGACCATCGCGATTTGGCGCGAACTGCGCGACTGGCTCAACGAGAACTACCCGAACGCGGTGATCATCCCTGAAGGTGCCGAGCCGCATACCTCGTCCGCCCCGGCCTTTCACGCCGACTTCTTCCTGGTCATCGATCCGCCACACGGCGTCCTGTTCAACAACGGCGGCGCCGGGCAGCTGTACATGCGGCCTCAGGTGCCGCACTGCTTCTTCGACGCCGACGGCGACGGCTCGACTGAGACGTTCCTGCGCGCCTGGGACGACATCCGCGCCCTATGGCCTGGACGGCCTGTGCTGTTGGCCTCAGCCGACCACGACTTCTCCCGGCTGGCCTGCGGCACTCGAACCGCGGAGCAACTTGGCGCGGCGTTTGCGTTCCTGCTCACCTGGGGGACGGTGCCCTCGATCTATTACGGCGACGAGATCGGGATGCGGTACCAGCCGGACCTGCCGAACGTCGAGGGCAGCACAATCTTTCCGGGCTATTACAACCGAGCCGGTGCGCGGACCCCGATGCAGTGGGACGGCTCGCCGAACGCCGGGTTCTCCACCGCGGAAGCGGAAGCGTTGTACCTGCCGATCGACCCGTTGCCGGATCGTCCGACCGTTGCCGACCAGCGCGCGGATCCGGATTCCACGTTGAACCTGGTTCACCGGCTGATCGAGCTACGTCGGGCGACGCCCGCGCTCGGCGGCCGGGCGAGGACCAGGGTGCTCAACGCCGGCTACCCGTTCGTCTACCTGCGCGGCGACTCACATCTGGTCGTAGTGAATCCGTCCCGCACTGCCGTGTCGATCGAGCTAGCCGAGCTGTCGGATGCCGAAGCGCTGCTGGCACACGGCGTCGAGGTGCACGGCGGGCGGGTAACAGCGGCCGGATTCGGGTACGGCATCTTCGAGCTCATCACCTGAAAGCTCGACCGTCCTGCCGCCGTCCTGCCGCCGGTCGCGGCCGGTCGCGGCTAGGCTGATGGTGATCTGCGCCGTACCTGAACCGACGGTGGCGGCTGGATAACCGACCTCGGAGCCGCGTGATGGGCAAAGTTCTACTGATCATCCTGTGCTTCTTCTTTCCCTTCATCGCCGTCTTCATCAAGTACGGCCTGAGCATGAAGGTGGTGTGGGCCCTGCTGCTGCAGTTGCTCGGTCACTTCCCGGGCGTCATCTACGGCATCTACCAGGTCACCCGCGACTGACGTCGCCGGGTGACCCATGGGTTTAGCTGTCGTAGTCGACGGTCACCGTGTCCGACACCGGCAGCGACTGGCAGGTGAGCACGTAGCCGGCGTCCACCTCCGACTGCTCGAGCGCGTAGTTGCGCCGCATCTGCACCTCGCCATTGGTCAGCAACGCGCGGCAAGTACCACACACGCCCCCCTTGCAGGCAAAGGGCAAATCCGGCCGGACACGTTGCGCAGCGTCCAGAATCGGCTCGGTCGGACCCACGGTGACGGTGCTGCTGCGACCATCCAGCACCACGGTGACCTCGGCTCCGGGACCGGGCGGCGCGTCGACGTGATGCACCTCGGCGGGCGGCGCCTCCTCGACGTAGAACAGTTCGCGGTGGATTCGGAGCGGCTCGACGCCGAGATCGGTCAGGACATCGATGGCGCCCGTGACCATCCCGAACGGCCCGCACAGCCACCAGTGATCGACATCGGCGATGTCCACCGTGACCGGCAGCAGCTGACGGAGCTTGTCCGCGTCCATTCGACCGCTGAAGAGCTCGACTTCCTGGGGTTCACGTGACAGCACGTGGACCAGCCGCATTCGCGCCGGGTAGGAGTCTTTGAGGTCGGCGACGTCGTCGGCGAACATCACTGTGTCGCTGCGCCGGTTGCCGTACAGCAGGGTCACCGTCGACTCGGGGTGGGCGTGCAGCACCGAGCCCGCAATGGACAGCATCGGCGTGATCCCGGAGCCGGCCGCAATGAGCACGTGCTGGCCCGGCTTACTGAGGTCGGGGCTGAAGGATCCGCTGGGTGCCTGCACCTCGACAACGTCGCCTGAGCGCACCTGATGAACCAGCCAGCCCGATACCGCCCCACCGGCGACCTCGCGAACGCCGATCCGGGGCGCTCGCCCTACCGGCGCGCAGATCGAGTACGAGCGCCGATCATCGCCGCGCCGCACGGTCAAGGATTGCCCTGCCGCAAAGGCGAAAACGTCGTGCAGCTCGTCCGGCACGATAAAGGAGACGGCGGCAGAGTCGTCGGTCAGCGAGTCGACCTGGCCAACCGTGAGCGGGTGGAAGTCGGTGCGAGCCACTCAGATCTCCTTGACGTATTCGAACGGCTCGTCGCAGCTCTGGCAGCGATACAGCGCCTTGCACGCGGTGGCGCTGAACGCCGCCGTTTGCGTGGTACGGGCTGATCCGCATCGGGGGCAGTCGACGGTGCGCGGCATTGGCATCAGCGTGAGCGGAACCGGCCCGCTGCCACGCCGGGCAGCAGGATTGGGCGGAGCGATCCCGGCGGCAGCGAGCTTGTTCCGGCCTTCCTCGGTGATCCAGTCACTGCTCCACGGCGGCGACAACTCGGTGCGCACAATCACCTCGGCGAAGCCCGCCTGCTCGAGACGATGCCGCAGATCGTGGCTGATCTCGCGCATTGCCGGGCAGCCGGAGTACGTCGGCGTGATCGTCACGGTAACCCGGTCAGCGTCCTGCCGCACCGAGCGCAGGATTCCCAGGTCGGCCAGGGTGACCATCGGCAACTCGGGGTCTGGCACCGTCGCCGCGACCGCCATCGCGTCGACCGCAGTTCGGGCAGCTCTCGCGTCGACGGCCGGCGCTCGAGTTGGGGTCACCATGTCGCGTCCGGGTAGGCACGGGCGACGCTCTGCAACTCCGCGAGTACGTAGCCGAGTGCTTCGGTGTGCAGCCCGTCGCGGCCAGACCGGCCGGCGACCGGAGCAAGCGGTGCGCTGTGCGGCCGATCCAGCATGGCCGTCGCGAACACGGTGTCGAGGACGACGTCGACCTCAGCCCGCAAGGTGGTCACATCCACGGCAACGTCATGCAGGCCGACCTCGACCGGATGCGGGGTGAACAACTCGTCGACCATCGGCCACACGACATCCAGCGCGGCCTGCATCTTCTGCTTGGAGACCTCTGTTCCGTCACCCAGCCGGACGACCCACTGCGCGGCATAGTCGCGGTGATAGGTCAGCTCTTTCACGCCCTTGGCCGCGATCGCGGCTAGGACCGGGTCCTTGGCAACCTGCAGTCCGTCGAAGAGAGCCAAGCGCCAGGTGGAGAAGATCAACAGCCGCGCGACGAGTTCGGCGAAGTCAGCGTCGAGGTGCTCGACGAGCCGGACGTTGCGGAATTCTGCCTCTGCGCGGAAGTAGGCATAGTGGTCCTCGTCGCGCCCGGAGCCATCGGCCTTTCCGGCCCGGGCAAGCAGCATGCGCGCCTGGCCGAGCAGGTCCAGCGCGATGTTCGCGATTGCGGTTTCTTCTTCCAGCTCAGGGGCTTTCATCATCCACTGCTGCAAACGGTGGGAGTAGACCAGTGCGTCGTCGCCGAGCATCAGGCAGTACGCCGCGAGCGCCTCGCCATCGATGTCGGACGCCACCGACGTGTCGATGCCTTCGAGCGGATCGGTGAAGCCGGTGCCGAACGCCCAGCGGTGATCGTCGGAATCCTCGCCCAGCGAGTGGTACGCGGTGAATTCGTCTTCGTGCTCACTCATGCGCACCTCCTACATGTGCGGAACGTCGTCGGGGATGTCGTAGAACGTCGGGTGCCGATACACCTTGTCGCCGGACGGCGCGAAGAACGGATCCTTCTCGTCCGGGCTCGACGCCGTGATCTCGGTTGAGGGCACGACCCAGATGCTGACGCCCTCGTTGCGTCGGGTGTACAGATCCCGCGCATGGTGCAGTGCCATCTCGGCGTCGGCGGCGTGCAGCGACCCGACGTGCACATGGTTCAGGCCGCGCTTGCCGCGCAGGAACACCTCGAAGAGTGGCCACTGTGTTTGCGAATCGCCCATCGGTCTCAGTCCCCATCGCGTTCGTGGTCGGCTTGGCGGTGCTTACGCGCGTGGGCGAGGGCGGCATCCCGTACCCAGGCACCCTCATCGTGCGCGGCCTTGCGGTGCGCCACACGTTGGGTGTTGCAAGGCCCATTGCCTTTTACCACAGCCATGAACTCGTCCCAGTCGACGGCGCCGAAGTCGTAGTGGCTGCGCGCTTCGTTCCAACGCAGGTCCGGATCCGGCAACGAGACGCCCAGCTTTTCGGCCTGCGGAACTGTCATGTCGACGAAGCGCTGACGGAGTTCGTCGTTGGTGTGCCGCTTGATTCCCCAGGCCATCGACTGCGCGGTGTTGGGTGAAGCCTCGTCGGGTGGCCCGAACATCATCAACGACGGCCACCACATTCGATTCGTGGCGTCCTGCACCATCGCGCGCTGCTCGTCGGTGCCGGCCATCATCGTCATCAGTAACTCGTAGCCCTGCCGCTGATGAAAGGATTCCTCTTTGCAGATCCGGATCATCGAGCGGGCATACGGCCCGTAGGACGAGCGACACAATGGCACCTGGTTGCAGATTGCCGCCCCATCCACCAGCCATCCGATCACGCCTACGTCGGCGTAGCTCAGCGTCGGGTAGTTGAAGATCGAGGAGTATTTCTGGCGGCCATGCACCAGCATGTCGGTGAGGTCGGCCCGATCCGCGCCTAGGGTCTCGGCCGCCGAGTACAGGTACATGCCGTGGCCGGCCTCGTCCTGCACCTTGGCGATCAGAATCGCCTTACGCCGCAAGGAAGGCGCTCGGGTGATCCAGTTACCTTCCGGCTGCATCCCGATGATCTCCGAGTGGGCGTGCTGGGCGATCTGACGGATCACCGTCTTGCGATAACCGTCGGGCATCCAGTCGCGCGGCTCGATCCGGTGGTCGTGACCGATGGTCGCTTCGAAGTGCTGCTGCAGCGCCTGCTCCGAGATTTCGCCCTCGGGTAGCGCGCTGCCGGACGGAATTGTGGCGGTCATGACGGCCACTTGTTCGCCACCATGGTCAGGACGTCGTACTGCGCCACTGACGAACCGTCCTGCTTTGTCACGTCAGCGTCCCAACGCACCTCACCGTGCTCGCGGTCTCCGCGCGGCGTGATGACCTTGCAGGTCAGCGTCACGGTCAGTTCATCACCGGGGTAGACCGGGGTGAGGAACCGCAGATTGTCGATGCCGTAGTTGGCCAGCACCGGTCCAGGCTCCGGATCGACAAACAGTCCGGCAGCCAGCGACACCACGAGGTAGCCGTGCGCCACGATGCCCTCGAAGAAGGGGTTTGCGGCGGCCGCCACGGCGTCGGTGTGGGCGTAGAACGTGTCGCCGGTGAACTCGGCGAAGTGCGCGATGTCCTCGGCGGTCACGGTGCGCGGGCCTGCGGTGACCGAGTCACCGATTCGGAGCGTCGCCAGGGATTTGCGGAACGGGTGTGTGTCAGTAACGGTGCGCTCGGCGCCGGTCACCCATCGGTTGGTGATCGCGGCCAGCACTCGCGGAC
>DASXHV010000072.1:0-41392 GCA_036488285.1 Jatrophihabitans sp.
CGACATTGCCGGACGCAAGCCCGACAAGCAGTGGCTGGACTCGGTGATCCACACCCTGGGCCTCAACGACCGGCTCACCCACCGGCCCTCGGAGCTCTCCGGCGGCCAGCAGCAGCGAGTGGCCTGCGCGAGGGCGTTGGCCAGCCAACCCGAGATCATCTTCGGAGATGAGCCGACCGGTAACCTCGACTCCCGCTCGTCGGGTGAGGTACTGGGAATCCTGCGCAACTCCGTGACCCATCTCGGTCAGACCGTGGTCATCGTGACCCACGATCCGCGCGCGGCCAGCTACGCCGATCGGGTGGTGTTCCTGGCCGACGGCCGGGTCGTCGACGAGATGCGCGAGCCGACCGCGGACAGCGTGCTGGACCGGATGAAACACCTCGAGGCGGTCTGAACACCATGACCATTACTTCAAGCGCAACAGTGCGCGAGCCTCAATCCTCTGCTGGGCAGCCGCGAGCGTCGCGCCCCTCGGGCAAGACAATGCGCAAGGTGTCCCGGCGCAACCTGTCGGCTCACAAGATCCGGCTGGCGCTGACAGTGCTGTCGGTCGTGCTCGGCACCGCGTTCGTGGCCGGGTCCTTCGTGTTCACAGACACCCTCAAGTCCACATTCACCGGCATCTTCGCCGACGTCGGCAAGGGCTACGAAGCTCAGGTCACGGCGAAGCAGGACGGCTCCAGCGGCGTACCACTGGCCGATCTCAACACGATCAAGACACTCCCCGGCGTGCGTACCGCAGTTCCCGGGGTCGGCGGCCAGGTCGTGCTGATCGGTTCGAACGGCAAGTCGGTGCAGTCCGGCGGAGCCCCGACCGAGGGTCTGGCCTACCGGCCGCCGGCACAGCAGCTCGGTGACCCGGTCCAATTCTCGGCCGGACAACCGCCGGCCTCGGACAACCAGATCGCTCTGAACATCGGCGCGGTCAAGCTGTCCGGCCTCAAGCTCGGTGATCACACGAAGGTGCTGGTTCCGTCCGAGGGCAGCGTGGACGTGACGCTCACCGGTATCTACAAGACCAAGACCGACACCGGCGGCTACGTCGGCGTGCTGTTCAACGCCGATCAGGCGATGAAGTTGTTCACCGACGGCGCGCACGTGCAGTCGATTCAGGTCGCCGCAACCTCGGGCGTCAGCCAGCAGGAGCTGAAGGCACGCCTGCAGGCCGCGTTGCCGGATCAGAAGATCCAGACCGCCAAGGAGGTCAAGGACCAGACCCAGGCCGACCTCAACAGCGCGTTGTCGTTCATCAATTACTTCCTGCTTGCTTTCGCCGCAGTCGCGCTACTGGTCGGCACGTTCATCATCTACAACACGTTCTCGATGATCGTCGCGCAGCGCGTGCGGGAGCTGGCGTTGCTACGCGCGGTCGGCGCCGGACGCAAACAGGTCAGCAGGTCCGTCCTCTTCGAGGCGGTGATCGTCGGATTCATCGGCAGCGCGCTCGGCATCGCGGCCGGGGTCGGGCTGGCCACCAGCCTGCGTGCATTGCTCAACGCTCTCAATCTCGGCCTGCCCAAGGGGCCACTCAAGCTCGAGCCGCACACGATCCTCATCGCCCTTGCAGTCGGCGTCGTGGTGACCGCGTTCAGCGCGTATGCGCCGGCCCGGCGGGCGGCGAAGATCCCGCCTGTCGCGGCGATGCGTGAGGAGTTCGCGTCCACCGGGTCGTCGTTGCGCAAGCGGACCGCGCTCGGCCTGTTCTTCGCCGTCCTCGCCGTGCTGGCCCTGGCTGTCGGCGCTGCCGGCAAGTCCGGTGGCAGTTCGGCGGGCATGGTCGGTCTCGGTGCACTGGCGATGATCGTTGCTGTCCTGCTCGGGGCGCCGGCCCTGTCCCGGCCGATCGTCGGCCTGGTGGGCCTGGCGATCCGACCCTTCGGGCCGGTCGGTCGGTTGGCCCGGACCAACGCGACCCGCAACCCGCGTCGAACCGCCGCCACGGCGTTCGCCCTCACCCTCGGCCTGATGCTGGTCAGCGCCATCGCGGTGATCGGCGCATCTGCCAAACACACCATCAACTCCCTGGTCGACAACGGCGTGACCGCCGATTACGTGCTGACCGGGCCGAATGCCATCGGTGTTCCGATCGGCGCCGGGGTAGCCGCCGCCAAGGTGCCCGACGTGCAGACCGCCCTGACGCTGCATCCGGTAACCGTGCTGATCGACGGCAAGCACACCCAGGGGACCGGTGTCGACGGGTCCTTGCCGGATGTGCTGCCGTACCAGTTGGTTGCCGGTACCGGTGACCTGAGCGGCAACAACATGCTGATCTCGCAGCGATCGGCCAACGACAACCACTGGTCGGTCGGCAGCACGGTGGCGATGACCACCACCGACCAGAAGTCGGTCACCACCAAGGTCGTCGGCATCTACAAGAACAACCAGCTGTTGGGTCCGTGGCTGACCTCCAACGGGTTCTACCGGCAGGTCACACCGACCAGGCAGCTGGTGGATGAGGTCGTTCTGGTCAAGGCGAAGCCGGGCGCTGATCTGAAGGCTGTGCGGACGTCATTGGAGAAGGCCACCGACCCCTACCTTGTCGTGCAGGTGCAGACCCGCGCGGAGTTCAAGGGTAGCCAGGCCAACCAGATCAACGGCTTGCTCGGAATCCTGTACGCGTTGCTGGCGCTGGCGATCGTCATCGCGATCCTGGGCATCGTCAACACTCTCGCGCTGTCCGTAGTGGAACGCCGGCGCGAGATCGGGATGCTGCGAGCGGTTGGCATGCTGCGTGGCCAGCTCCGTCGCACGATCTACCTGGAGTCGATGCTGATCGCGGTTTTCGGTGCCGTGGTCGGGGTCGCGATGGGGCTGACGTTCGGCAGCCTGTTCGTACACACCCTGCGCGATCAGGGTCTGGACAGCATCGCCGTTCCGTGGACCCAGGCCGTCGTGTTCCTCGTGGTATCGGCGGTGGTCGGTGTGCTGGCCGCGCTGTGGCCCGCCAGCCGCGCCGCGAAGACGCGGCCGCTGGAAGCCATCGCGGACATCTGACCGACCAATCGAAAGACGCGGCAGGGGCCGGATTCGGACTGAATCCGGCCCCTATAGGCATCCTGTCGGCATCCTGTCGGCATCCTGTCGGCGTCCTGTCGGCCTCCAGAACGCCACCTAGCAAGAATCCAACCGCCCCAGAGTGGGACTGATCGGGATGATCGCGTTACCGTAAGGGTGTGACATCGCGCGACGCCTTCGGCGAACCGGGTAAGGATTCTCATTGGAGTCACTTCCCCAACGGTGGTACCCCCGGCATCGACCCGCCGCCCTTCGGGACAACGGGGCCGCTGGATCCGTTCCTCGGCGATCCGAACGACCCGTCGGGCCTGCTGGATGATCTTGATCCGGTCGAGCCGCTCAGCGACGAGGACCGACGCGACATCGCTGCCGACCTCGCCGAATTGCTGGAGTTCGAGGCCGCGCTCAGTCCCCATGACATTCGCGGCATCGTCGTCGATTGCGGAGACTGCGGTGAGCAGCACTTCTTTTCCTGGGCCTTGATGTCCTCGAACCTGCGTAGCCTGCTCGGGCATGGCCGCACCGGCGTGCACGAACCGGCCGTCGAACCCAACCCAGAGGCCTACGTCACCTGGGATTACGCACGTGGCTTCGCCGACGCGTTGGCGGCACACCACAGCTGACGCCGCATCCGTTCGACGGTTCACTCGACAGCGTCACTCGATAGCTTCACTCGACGGCTTCACTCGACAGCTGCACTCGACAGCTGCACTCGACAGCCTCAACGGCGGAAACGCAGCTGCTGACCGGGACGCAACTGGGCAGCCAGATGCAGGTCCCGTTCGGCCACGACCGCGATAACCGGATACCCGCCGGTGACCGGATGCTCGGCGAGAAACAGAATCGGATTGCCGTCCGGCGGTACCTGCAGGGCGCCGGAGGTCATCGGCTCCGGAGGCAACTCGCCGAGTATCCGCCGGGTCAGCGCCGGCCCGCTCAGCCGCACGCCGACCCGGTTGGCATCCGCACTCACCGACCAGACAGCGGCGCAGAGCGCCTGGTGAGCGTCCGGCGTGAACCAGTCACCGCGCGGTCCGTCGACAATCGTCAGCGTCGGCACGGCCCGATAGCCCGGCTGGGGAGCAAGGTCGACGAGCGGCGCCTCGCCGGTCGGCGTTCCGATCGGCAGCACCATGCCGGGCGCCAGGCCGGGCGGTCCGAGGCCGGCCAGCAGATCGGTTGAGCGGGCGCCGAGGACAGCGGCCACCATGATCCCGCCCCGTACCGCCAGGTAGCTCCGAAGGTCAGTGCCGGGCGTGCCGACGACGAGCTCATCACCGGCCCGAACCTGAAACGGCCCGTACATCGCTGGCGCGCCATGTGTGAGTCGCAACTCGCACGCCGCGCCGGCGACCGACACCACAGCGGCGTGGTCGAAGCGGACCTTCAGGCCACCGAGCGTCATCTCCAGACCGGCGGCGTTCTCATCATTGCCGACGAGCCGGTTGGCCAACCGGAAGCTGCGCCGGTCAGCGGCCCCGGACGTCCCGACTCCGAGATGTCCGAGCCCCGGACGGCCGAGATCCTGCACCGTTGTCAGCGGCCCCGGATCGAGCACGGTAAGGGTCCGGTCGGCCCCGCGCCGTTCGACATTGTCGGACGGCTGCGGCAGCTCCGCCGTCACGACGAGACCTCGACGAAGCGCACCTTCGTGCCGGGGGTCAGCAGCGCGGGTGGATCCCAACTCAGGTCCCAGAGCGGACGCTCGGTATGTCCGATGAGTTGCCAGCCGCCCGGGGATTCGCGCGGATAGACGCTGGTGAACTCGTCGGCCAGCGCCACGGCTCCGGCGGGTACCCGGGTGCGCGGCCGGGCTCGGCGAGCCACGTGCAGGTCCGGATCGAGTCCGGTGAGGTAGGCGAAGCCGGGCGTGAACCCGCAGAACGCCACGGTGTAATCCCCGCCGAGGTGCCGAGCGACGACCTCAGCCACGCTGAGCCGGCTCAGCGATGCGACCTTCGCAAGGTCCGCACCGTCGTAGCGCACCGGCAGCTGCACCGTTCGGCTGGATTCTTCCGTGGCGGCCGGAGCGGAACTCGCTGTGGCGAGCCAGTCGGCTACAACCGCCGCGGAGGTTCGTCGCAGGTCGAAACTGGCGAGCACGGTCCGAGCCGCTGGGATGAGATCGGTGACGCCAGGTGGCAGCGCGCGCATCAACGCTCGGTGGGCGCCGATCACCTGTCCGGAATCCTCGAACTCGGCCAGCACCGCCTGGTCGCCGCACGGCAGGATGCGCATCACGCCAAACCGGTTCGGCGCGTGGGTCGGGTGATCAGTTCGCTGGTCATCGGCACCTACCTTGTCGGTCGCGTCCGCGGTCGCGCAAGCGGCGGAGATCCTGCGATTTTCAGAGCAATTCGTCCCGAAATCGATGCAACGTCATGATGTTGGTGCCCGCCGCGATCCGTAACGCATCGAATGGCGCGTTACTTTCTCCACCTCCGGCTCGTTGACCCGAATCGAAGGCGCTTTCAACCCCCCGGAAGCGCCGACACGGGGCGAGGATGGCGGAGGTAGCGATGGCAGATGTGTCCCGCTTGCCGGCACCGCGCGCAGATGATTGGGAATGGCAGATGCGTGGGGCCTGTCGCGGCCTTGATTCAGCTACCTTCTTCCATCCCGAGAACGAGCGAGGACCCTCCCGAGTCCGCCGCGAGCGTGCTGCGAAGCAGGTGTGCGCCGCATGTCCGGTCGCTGCTGCGTGTCTGAACTGGGCGCTGCAAACCCGAGAGCCGTACGGCGTCTGGGGTGGCAAGTCCACCGAGGAACGAGCCCAGCTGATCCGGCTGCGAACCGCCGTCTGACCCCACTCTTCCGGCCGTAGGTCAACGGCCGGGACAAACGAACTCCCCGCTCGCATTGCGGACGATGCGAGCGGGGAGTTCCTTTTGTGCTTGGCGCGAGCCGCGTTCTAGTGGCTGTGACCGTGACCGTGATCTTCCGGCTCAGGCTCGGCCGGCTTCTCGACGATCGCTACCTCGGTCGACAGGATCAACGCGGCAACCGACGCAGCGTTGGCCAGCGCAGCCTTGGTGACCTTGACCGGGTCGACGATCCCCGCGGCGAGCAGATCCACGTACTCGCCGGTTTCAGCGTTCAATCCGTGGTTGAGCGAACCGCCGTCGGCCAGGTCGCGCACCTTGCCGACCACGACGTAGCCCTCGAGGCCTGCGTTGTTGGCGATCCAGCGCAGCGGCTCGGCGAGCGAGTCGGCCACGATGGTGACGCCGGTGGCTTCGTCACCGGACAGGTTCAAGGTCTGTAGCGCCTTGGCGGCCTGAACGAGGGCGGTACCGCCACCGGCGATGATGCCTTCTTCGACAGCCGCGCGGGTGGATGCGATCGCATCCTCGATGCGGTGCTTCTTCTCTTTGAGCTCGACCTCGGTCGCGGCACCGACCTTGATCACGCCGACGCCGCCGGCGAGCTTGGCCAGCCGCTCCTGCAGCTTCTCGCGGTCCCAGTCGGAGTCGGTGCTCTCGATCTCGGACTTGATCTGCGAGATCCGACCGTCGATCTCGTCCTGCTTGCCGTTGCCGTGGGTGACGGTGGTCAGGTCCTTGGTCACGACGATCCGGCCTGCGCTGCCGAGGTCGTCAAGGCCGACCTCGTCAAGCTTGAGGCCGATCTCCGGTGAGATGACCTGGGCGCCGGTGACGATGGCCAGATCCTGCAGGAATGCCTTGCGACGGTCACCGAAGAACGGTGCCTTGACTGCCACCACCGAGAAGGTCCGGCGGATTGCGTTGACCACCAGGGTGGACAAGGCCTCACCGTCGACGTCCTCAGCGATGATGACCAGCGGCTTGCTGGCCTCGATGACCTTTTCCAGCAGCGGCAGGATGTCGCTGATCGAGCTGATCTTCTGCGTGGTGATCAGCAGGTACGGGTCGTCGAAGGTGGCGACCTGAGACTCGGGATCGGTCACGAAGTACGGCGAGATGTAGCCCTTGTCGAACTGCATGCCCTCGGTGAACTCGAGCTCGGTGGCCAGAGTGTTGGATTCCTCGACGGTGATCACACCGTCCTTGCCGACCTTGGTCATCGCCTGGCCGATCAGGCCACCGATGAGTGCGTCCTGCGCGGAGATGGTCGCGACGTGCGCGATGCCCTGCTCGCCCTGGACCGGGATCGCTGCGGCGTCGAGCGCCTTGGTGACCACCGCGACGGCCTCGTCGATTCCGCGCTTGAGACCGGCCGGGTTCGCACCGGCAGCAACGTTGCGCAGACCGGCCTTGACCAGCGCCTGGGCAAGCACGGTGGCGGTCGTGGTGCCGTCGCCGGCGACGTCGTTGGTCTTGGTGGCAACCGACTTCACCAGTTGCGCACCGAGATTCTCATACGGGTCGCTGAGCTCGATCTCGCGAGCAATCGTGACACCGTCGTTGGTGATGAGCGGGGCGCCGTACGACTTGTCCAGCACCACATTGCGGCCCTTCGGACCAAGGGTGACCTTGACCGTGTCAGCCAGCTTGTCGACGCCGCGTTCCATCGCGCGGCGGGCATCCTCATCAAAGCTGAGGATCTTCGCCATGATTGTCCTTCCTCGTTACATAACGCGCTTCGAGATGTCGGGGCACGCTGTCGCGACCTGGCGATCCCTCGAAAGGCAGAAAGTGAGTAAGCCCCGGCCGCGCATTACAACAGCGCGACCGGGGCCTATCAGAACGTGCTTATTTCACAATGATGGCGAGTACGTCGCGTGCTGAGAGCACGAGGTATTCCTCGCCGGCGTACTTGACCTCGGTGCCGCCGTACTTGGAGTACAGCACGACGTCGCCCTCGGAGACGTCAATCGGGACACGGTTGCCGTGTTCGTCGATTCGGCCTGGGCCGACAGCAAGGACGGTGCCCTCCTGCGGCTTCTCCTTGGCGGTGTCCGGGATGACGATGCCGGAGGCGGTCGTGGTCTCGGCTTCGAGAGCCTGGACGACGATGCGGTCCTCGAGCGGCTTGATGTTGACCTTGGTGGCGGTCACGATCAGCTCCCCTCCTGGGGTATTCGCAGAAAGATGTACATGTCTTGGGATCGAACTCGGCGGTGGTTGCCGTCGCGGGGGTCAACCGTGCCTTGGCTAGCACTCTAGCCCGGAGAGTGCCAGCCCTCAACACCGGGGAGGTCCGACTCAGAATTGCAGTGCTGTCCAGTGCGCGCCGCCGTCGGCTGTGGTGTAAGCGGTGCGGCCGTCGGCGGACAGGTACCGACCGACGGAGCTGTTTTCGAAGCCTATGAAGGTAGCGCGCGACGCGGTGTCGCCCGGCAGCGAGGGATCCACCAATACCCGTTGCCAATGGCTGCCGCCGTCGGCGCTGCGATACACCGCATCGGAGACCGCGACCAGCACGTGCGAGCTCACGCCGCCCAGCGCGGCCACTGCCCGTCCGAGCACGGCGGGCGCGGCGCGGAAGCTTGCACCGAAGTCGGTGGAGGTCGCGGTGAATGCCGCGTTGACGGAGCCGCGCGGGGTGCACAGGACCGTCAGGGATCCGTCCGCGGCGCTGGTCAGGTAGCTGCTGTCGACCTCGTTGCCGCCATTGCCACCGCCGGTCTGCGGGCACGACTCGCCGCGTGCGATCCAGGTCGACCCGTTGTCAACCGACGTGAGCAAAGCCGATCGGGCGTTGCTGGCTCCGCCCGCGGGGTTGCTGACGACCTGGATGGCGGCCAGCTGTCCGGTGCGCACCAGGCTCACCCCGTCACCGGCTGCCGCGATCGCCGGCAGCGATACCGGTGACCACGCCGCGCTGCCCAGGCCGGCACGCTGCAGTTGGTAGCGGCAGCCGGGCACGCATCCGGGCATCTGACCGGTCACTCGCAGGACGGTTCCGTTCGCGATTTCCAACGCGTCGGCGCCGCCGGGCTGCCTGCTCCAGTGGTCACCGCCATCGACGGTCATGAACAGCGTGCTGGTCCCGAAGGCGTAGCCGATCAGCGGGCTGGCGAACCTCAGGTGCCCGATGCACGGGGCCGCGCAGCCACTCTGCTGGCTCAGCTCGGCGCTCGGCGCGTGGATACCGACCCAGGTCCTACCACCGTCCTGGGTCCGGACCATCGAGGTGCAGGGCGCCGTCGAACACGGTGCGGTACCGATTGCCCAACCCTCGTCAGCACTGATCCAGGTCAGGTCGACGGCATGGAATCCGGCGGGCACCGGACCGCCGACCGGGCCGACCTGAGCCGGCGTCGTGGCGGGCTTGCCGGGCGTGCTCGGCGATGGCTTCGTCGACGGTGGCGGTTGCGTCGACGGCGGCGGGGTCGGCAATGAGGACTGGCTGGGACGTGCCGGCGACGTGTTGCCGGCGGAGTTGAACAGTCCGCGAGCCAGCAGCGCCGCGCCGATCAGGATGGCAACGGTGACGGCGGCGACGGCGGGAAGTACCCAGTTGCGCCAGGCGGGCGGGCGAGCGTGATCGAGATGGCGCACCGTCGGTTCGTCGGTAGTGCGGGTGATGATCCGCTCAGCCAGGTCCGTTCCGTGCCGGACCGAGGCCGCGTCGGCGCGCAGCGTCGACCGCATCAGCTCTTCTTCGGTCATGGCGTCATTCCGTTCAGCGGGGCGATCGAATCGTCTGATCGCCATTGGTTGCTCTGCTGCACTGACTGTTCGCGCAGGTTCGCAAGCGCCCGGCTGACAATGCTGCGCACCGTCGCCTCCCGGCAGCCCAAATCCGCGGCAATATCGGCATCGGTCAGGTCGTGATAGAAGCGCAGCACCAGGACGGCACGCGGACGCGGCGGCAGGCTGTCGAGCATCCGACGCACCAGATCCTGGTCAGAAACCTGCGCAGCCGGGTCCGGGCCATGCAGCCGTTCGGGAGGGTCGGCCAGCAACACTTCGTTGCCACGCTTACCGCGCCTGGAGTTCACAAAGTTGTTGACCATGGATCGCCGGACGTAGGCCAGCGGCGCGTCGGCGTCGACGACCCGGGACCATTTCGGGTAGAGCCGGGTGAACGTTTCCTGCACCAGATCCTCAGCAGCAGTGACGTTGCGGGTCAGCAGATAGCCGGATCGAAACAGCTCCGGCGTATGCGTCCGAACGAACGTCGCGAACTCGACTTCTGTATTCACGGCCCCTCCGCCCTACTGACACAGCATCCGCCCCGATCTGTTGCATCGGGGAGACATGCCGATAGGACAGACTGCATTCGTGCTGCCGGACCTCACGACTGCCGACGGACGTGCCGAGCTGGAGCGGGCCGTCGCCGTCGTTCGGTCGATCGGCCAGCCCGATCCGGTGCGCCGAGTCGCCACGCTGCGGTCGCTGCTGGACGCCGAGCTGGCCACCGCGGCTTTGAGTCAGGCCGAGTTCCGGGACCGGGCGGCCACCAAATTCGGGCCCGACGCGCAGCAGATGTATTTCACCGCTGACGGTTTGGAACAGGCAACGCGTCGCGAATTGGCCGACCACCGTGCGGCGCGGTTTGCCGCCGCCGGGGTGGGGGATGTGCTCGATCTGTGCTGCGGCATCGGCGCCGATGCGTTGGCGTTCGCACGTGCCGGGCTGTCGGTCCGCGGCATCGACACCGATCCGGCTACGGTCGCCGTTGCGATCGCGAACACTCACGCCGCTGACGTGCATGGCGAGGTACTGGTCGAGCAGGGCGAAGCCGAAACGGCGGATCGGGCGGCTGCCGGATCGGTGTTCCTCGACCCGGCCCGTCGGACCGACCGCGGGCGCACCTTCGACCCGTCGGCCTACTCCCCCAGCTTTTCCTTCGTCCGCGAGGTCGTCACCGGCACTACCTTCGCGGCCGCGAAACTCGCGCCAGGCTTGGACCACGCGCTGATCCCGTCCGGCGTGGAAGCGGAATGGGTGTCCTTCGCCGGTGCCGTGAAGGAGGCGGTGCTCTGGTCGTCCGGCTTTGTTCAAGCGGGTGTGACCCGTCGCGCGAGTCTGCTGCCGGCAGCCGTCGAACTCACCGACGCCGATCCGGTCGAGCCGCGCGTCGGCGGGGTCGGCGGCTACCTCTACGAGCCCGACGGCGCGGTGATCCGTGCCGGATTGGTACAACAAGTCGCAGCGCGGTTACCGGGCGGCCGCCGGATCGATCAGCATCTCGCCTACCTCAGTGCCGACAAAGAAGTGAACACCCCACTTGCAAAGGGATATCTCGTCATCGGCGTGCTGCCCTATTCGGTGAAGCGGCTACGCGCGGAGCTGCACCGCCGCCAGGTGGGCATAGTCGAGATCAAGAAACGCGGCGTGGACATCGATCCGGCCCAGCTCCGCCGGGAACTCAAACCGTCCGGCCCTAATTCGCTGACCGTGCTCTTGGCGAGGGTTGGTGACGAGCGCCTGGCGATCCTCGCCCACCCGATCGCTACCGGTCGCCGATGATCATCCCGAACCGGTTTCGCCAGCCACCACCGGATGTATCTCCGGGCTGCACCAGGACAACGGCCGGACCAATTCGCCGATCGGCCCCGCCGCGGGCAACGAGACTTCCAGGCGATCGATGGTGCAACCGCCGCCCTGCGCATCCTGGCCTTCAGCGCTCGGTTCCAGCAACGCGGACGCGCTCTGGCCGGGTTGCACCACGACAACCGGTGGCATTTCGCCAGACAGCAGGCCACCCAGGCGTCCGGACGGAGTCTGGTAGGCCTTGGAGACCAGCGCCAAACCGTCGCGGGGCTGCACGGAGGGGTAGCCCTCGATCGCACAACGCGTCCTAGCGGTGTTGCGGAACCGGAGCAGCCAGGAGCCGCCGGCTTTGCCGGGCCCTGCCGCCAGGCTGAGCGCGAGATCCTGCCTGCCACAGGACCACGCCACCAGACGGTTCGGGCCTGGCACCGGCGCACCGTTGTCCGGGACCGTGAAGCTCTTCTCGATGACGTAACCCTGCCGCTTGGCTGCAGGTGCATAGGTGTTGGCCGTTCCGCCCCAGTACGAAGCTGTCACCGTGATCGTCGCTCCGGTCACGGTGATGTGATCGGTGTGCAAGCTCTCGTGCTCGTCGATCAGAAAGTGTTCGAAGACGGACTCCGCTGCCTGACCGTCGTAGTCGGCGATCAGCACCACGCTCGGGCGGCGACCCCCGTTGGCGTCGGTGCACCGGAAGGAAAGCACGACCCGCTTCGGATGCGCGGTGCTGGACACTGGAATAGATGCCTCCTGCTCGATGGACATCCCGGGCCAGTCACCGCAGTTGCCGGCGTGGATGGGCAGCGGGTCCACAAGCGCAGGCAGCATCGTAATCGCGGGGTGGGAATCCTGATGCGAAGCTCGGTAGGAGTTGAACACCGCGACGCTGCCGATCGCCACGGCGGCCACCGCAACCCAAGCGATTCTGCTGCTCATCACCGGCCTCCGGTAACCATTAAACGCTGTGCAGCAGGAGGCGGCCTTGCTGTGGAACCAGCGGCTATCCGGAGCCGGTAGTGCCACCCACGAACGGATGCACCTGCAGGTCGCAGGTACCGATCCGGAAGCCGAAAGTGCCGAGTTCGGACGCCTTGGTCAGACCGGCTGGACCGGGCAGACCGATCCTCAGACCGGTGGCGGCGCTGCAGGACGTCGAGCCGTTGCTGGTGTCCGCGGCGCCGGCTTCCAGCATCGCCGAGGCGAGGCCATTGGGGGTGAGCTGGACGATCGGTACCTCGGTTGACCGCGTTACTCCCCCCAGCGCACCGTGCAACGTGGTGTTGGCCGGCGTGGGCTTCAGCCCCGGACCCAGCGGGACGACGGTTGGGTAACCCTCCAGCGCACACGGATTCACGGTGGTGTTCTGAAGACTGATGATCGCCGAGTCCACCTGCTGCCCCTGGACGGTGGCTGCTGGACCCTTGGTGACTGAGACCTTCAGATCTGACGTGGTGCACGGCAGCGCGACAACGCTGTCCGTGGGATTCGTCCGGATGAACGTTCGGCCTTTGGTGGTGGCGAACCGGACGTCGACGATCGAGCCGACCGGCACACCCGCCAGACCAGGCTTGTGTGAAACTCCCTGGATCTTGATCTGGTTTCCGTCCAGGGCCACATAGTCGACGTCGAGCTGGTCGGTGCGACGGATCAGCGGAGCGACCAGCTGGGCCTGCCCGGCGACGGTGCGGTACACCGACACTTCGGAGCCGGTGCGTTCACCGCTCGGCAGCAGGCATTCGGCGGTAACCACCGAAGTCGGCGCGCTCGAATCGGGGCTGTTGAGCGGCGCAGCGGTCGCTGAGGATCGCTGGCCGACCGGGCACTTGCTAGTCGGGACCGGGGGGGTGTCAGCGCCGACGCCGGCCGAACCTCGAGACATCCGGGGCGCGGCGACAGTGCCCTGCCCGGCGCCGGCCATCGGTGCGTCGGCACCGGCCGAGCTCGCCGACTTCGTGGTGCCGTTGCCGGTGTCGTGGCGCGTCCCGTTCAGGACCGCGACGCCGACCACGAGGGCGGCAACGGTGGCCGCAACACCGATCACGGTCGGAGTGAGATGCCGGCGCAGGCCGGTCTTGTGCCTGGCGTTCGTCGCGGCAACCTCGGAAGCGTCGGCGACCGGCTGGGCTGAAGCCTCGCCGCGCATGGTGGCGTTGAGGATCTTGTCGATGCTCACAGCCGGCTCGGGTGCGTCGAAGGAATGGCTGAGCAGCACCGATTGCAGTTCATCGGTCAAGGTCTTCTTGCTCATCGGCTGCACGCTCCCTTCGGGTCCTTCATGTGGGTCCGGTATTTGTCCGCGTCTTTCGTCATCTGACGTTCCTGAGGTAGTGCGATCCGACCCCGTCATCGGTGAAGGATCCGGTTGCGCGCAAGGCATTCAGGGCTCTGCTGATCAAGCTCCGGACCGTGCCGACCCGGCAGTCGAGAACCCCTGCGACCTCGTCGTCGGGCAGGTCGTGAAAGAACCGCAGGATGATTGCGGCCCGCTGTCGTTCCGACAGCACTCCCATCTCTCGCCACATCGCATCCCGCTCATCCACCTCGGCGGTCTCGTCCCGGTTCGGCGCGGCACGCTCGGCGAAGGTCTCCAACGATTCGTCGAAGTGCACCTCGGTGGACGACATCCGCCGCTTGCCGGCCAGGAACCGGTTCACCATCGACTTGCGGACGTACGCGAGCTGGTGCTCGGCGGCCTCGACCTGTGGCCACCGTGGGTAGAGCCAGACGAGGCTGTCCTGCACCAACTCTTCGGCATCGGGACCATTGCGGGTGAGCAAGTACGCAGTCTTGAGCAGAGTGTCGGTCTGGGTACGTACGAACGTCGCGAAGCGTTCGTCCGTGCCCTTTTCGGCTTCCACGACTAGTAGATGCGACGGCTGGACTCAACCATTGCGCACTTCCTCGAAGTTCCAGCAGTGTGGAGCCCGTGCGACCAGATCGTGCGGCGGTGTGGCCAGCAACGTTTCGGCCTGCCCTGTCGAGTCGATCACCACCACCCTCGGTTCGCCCAGCTCGCTCTTGTAGACGCGCGCGGACTCGGTTACGCGTTCGAGCACCCAGCTCAGCAGATCGTCCAACCTGTTGTCGGCGGCGCGAACCTCCCACATCGCGATGAGGGCTGTCATGGCTGCAGGTTCAGGCGCATGGTCACTGCGTCCACCCTGCCATGGTCGTAGTAACCACGCCGGATGCCAAGGGCGTCGAAACCCTCTGACTCGTACAGCCGCCTGGCACCGTTGTTGTCCACGCGCACTTCCAGCAGCACTTCGGTCGCCTTGCGGCGGACAGCTTCGGCGATCAGGCCGCGTACCAGCAGCTTGCCGACGCCGGCGCGGCGATGCTGTGGCACGACGCCGACGGTCAGTATCTGCGCCGTCTCGCCAATCGTCATGAGACCGCCGTCGCCGAGCACCTCACCGGTCGGGGACTCGGCGACCAGGTAGTACCTGAACTCGGTGTCGGCGAGCTCGTCCAGGTAGCTGCGTCGCGACCAGGCCTCGGTGCCGAACATGGCCTGTTCGTAGGCAAGCAGTACGTCCAGGTCGGCGATCCGCATCGGACGGAGCCGGACCGCGTCGCTGTCGACACTGCGTCGTGGGTCCGTCGTCATCGGTGTGTTGTCATCGGTTCGTCGTCATCGGTTCGTCGTCATCGGTTGATCACCGATTTGCGAGCCGCGGGCTCGACGGCGTCCGGACGGCGAAGGTAGAGCGGTACCAGCAGCTCTGCGGGGGCGTGGTTTCGAACCCGATCCGCGGCGCATCGCGCTAGACCTACGACAGTGGGATAGTCGTTGTCCAACAAGGGCAAACCTAGGACGTCCTGATACTGCCTCGCACCTGCTCCTGCCATCGCCGCAGCGTCGACGGTCAGCTCGGCCGCCTTGCCGACGTTCGGCTCGCCCTCGCGCACCCCGTTGTAATAGACGGCCCAATATACCTCGCGGCGGCGGGCATCGGTCGCGACCAGCAGCCGGTCGTTCGTTAGTGCAGTGCTGGCGATCGCGTCCAGCGAGCACACACCGTAGGACGGGATCTGCAATGCGTCGCTGATCGCCGCCGCCGTGATGAGGCCGACGCGCAGGCCGGTGAACGGACCGGGACCGACACCTGCGATCACCGCCGTGAGATCGGACATCGCGAGCTTTGATGCCTGCAAAGCCTGCTTGATCGACGGGGTCAGCAACTCTCCGTGCGATTTGCCGTCAATGGTGGTCTGCTCGGCTCGCACACCGATGTCTTCGGCGCGTTCAGTTGCGCTGATCTCGACGATGCCTGCGGTCACGGCAGCCGAGGAGGTATCGATGACGAGGACCAGCACAGTGAACAACCCTAGTTGAGGCTGGCATGGGTGCGGCTGGGATGGGCTGGCATGGGTGCGGCTGGCGTAAGCGCGGTGGGCCCTCCGTGTCCCGCTTGCCTCGACGCTCACCCCTCCTCTAGAATAGAACGCATGTTCGATACCGACGTCGACCCGGCCGCCTTCCTGGCGTGGCTGGCTGACGTCGACGAACTCGATCCGCCACCTCAGGACGAGTCACCTGACTTCACCGCCTTCGAGGACTTCGACCCCGTTGAGCTGTCCGAGGCCGGTTTACTGGACTACCTCGCACACCTGCACGGCGAGATCGCACGATTGCACGCCAGTCAGCAGCGCGTGCTAGCCGCGATCGCCGAGCAGGACGGCTCAGTGGAAGGCTGGTCGGCCGAACTGGTCTCCTGCACACTTCGCCAACCGGTCAGCAGCAGTCAGCAGTGTCTGGCCACAGCCCGGACCCTGGTCGACGAGCTGCCCGAAACCCTGAACTTGCTGGCGCACGGTCAGATCTCGCTGCGGCATGCCCAGGTCATTGCCGAAGCCGCATGGAAACTGCCACCGGAGCTGATACCCGCCATGCAAGAACGTGCACTGCGGCGCGCCTCGGAACAGACGGTTACCCAGCTTCGCGCGGTCGTTCGGCGCGCGGTACTGGCCCTGGACCCGTCCACCGCGGAGGATCGACACCGGGCCGCTGTCACCGACCGTTGCGTGGAGCTGCGTCCACAAGAAGATGGCATGACCGAGCTTCGCGCCGTGCTGCGGGCAACCGACGCCGAACTGATCCACCGACGCCTCACCGACGCCGCCCGTCTGCTGCCCAGCTGCGATGACCGCACCCGCGACCAGCAACGCGCCGACCTTCTCATCGACGCGGTCCTGTCCGGCCTGCCGCACGACGCCCTCCCCCAACGTCATGGCCGACGACCTGACATCACCATTCTCATCCCCGTCTCGTCCCTGCTCGGGCAAGACGAGCAACCAGCCTGGCTCGACGGCTACGGACCGATTACCGCTGAGCAGGCCAGAGGTATGGCGTCCGACCCCACCAGCACGTGGCGACGCCTGCTCACCGACCCCGCCACGGGAGAGTTGCTCGACTACGGCAGCACCGTCTACCGACCGCCCCGAGCCCTCGCCGATCACGTCATCAGCCGCGACCCGGTTTGCACCTTCCCGACCTGCAATCAGCCCTCGCGCCGGTGCGATCTGGACCACATCACGCCGTACGACCACGGCGGCCCCACCAACTCAGCGAATCTGGGACCGCTATGTCGACGTCATCACAACGCCAAAACCCGCGGCATCCTCACGTACCGGAGAAACGACGACGGTAGCTACACCTGGACAGCATCGCCTCGGGACAACCGCCGGCGTGACAACACCCTGCATGACGGAACCGGCCACGACAGCGCCGGCCACGACAACTCCGAGCGTAGATACCAATACCGCCCACCCGAACGATGGGACCGACCACCCAAGGCGGCGCCCAATGACGAACCCGATGACGAACCCGATGGCTAGCGCTGACCCGCCGGATCCTTGACTGCCGGTTCAGCGACTGCCGGATCCTTGACTGCCGGATCCACGACTGCCGCCTCCATGGCTGCCGCAAAAGCCACATTCAATCCGGCAACGCGGTCAGGCCAATCACCACCGACCGGGACCAGCTCGACCTCCCGGACCTCGGACTCGGCACTTCGGTCGATCTTCACCTCGAGGTGAGCCTCGGACAACTGCTCAACAAGGCCGGCGCCCCATTCGACGACCGTGACCGAATCGGCCATCGACACGTCGAGGTCCATGTCGTCCACCTCGTCCAGCGAGCCCAGCCGGTACGCGTCGACGTGCACCAGCGGCAGCCGCCCACCCGGATGCACCCGAGCGATGACAAACGTCGGAGACACCACCTGTCCCTCGACGACGAGGCCTGCGCCGATGCCCTGAGTCAGCGCGGTCTTGCCTGCCCCGAGCGGTCCGGACAGCACGAGCAGATCGCCGGCCCGCAACACCACGGCCAACTGCCGTCCGAAGGCGTAGGTGTCAGCAGCAGTGGGCAGCACGACTCTCACTTACGTGACCTGACTCTGGACCTCAGCCGCGTCGAACCCGACTCCGCAGACACCGCAGTGATCATCGCGATCAACCGCCGGTTGACCACCGCCGGGTGTTCGAGCATCAGCAGGTGCCCCGATTCAGGCACCACGACCAACTCTGCATGGGGCAATGCAGCGGCAATCGCCTCTGAGTGGGCCAGCGGCGTCAACGCGTCATGGTCCGCGCCGAAGACGACCACCTCGCAATCGAGGAGATTCATCAATCCCAGAGTGCCGTCATGCGCCATCAGCGTCGGATAGAAGTCCGACACCACCGTCACCGGAGTTGCAGCAATCATGTTGGTGCAATACGCCACCACGGCCGGTGGAACGTCCTGAGATGCGAAACTCAGCCGCTTCGTGATCGTCCAGGCCAGATCCTTTCCGAGCGCGCGGCCCCTCTCGACGAGGTCGGCGCTCTTCGCGGCGCGGCGTAACACCAGCGGCAAGATCGGGCCACGTAACCGGGCGAGAAAGGACGGCAGTCCGAGGGTCACCGTTTTCAGATTCCCCGACGACGTGTTGATGAGCACCAGGCCTCGGACCCGAGCGTCGTGGCCACCGCGACCACGACTGCGACCGCCATCGAGCCGGCCATCAAGCCGGCCGACGAACTGGCCCAGCCGGCCATCCGAGACCGGCAACGTGCGGAACAACTCGGGACGTTGATCGGCCAGCGACATGATTGTCATGCCACCCATCGAGTGCGCGACCAACACGATCGGACCACTTGGCACCAGCGCGGCGATCACGGCATCCAGGTCGAGTGCGGTCTGCTCGATGGTGCAGTCCGCCGACTCTGACCGACCGGACCGTCCGTGCGAACGCTGGTCGAAGAAGACCATCCGAATCCGGTCACCGAACGCCTCGGTCAGTCCCCGACGCTGGAAATGGAACGCACCGAGGTTCAACGCGAACCCGTGCACGAACACCACCGTCAGCGGCGCGTCGACCGGACCGACTTCCTCGACATGCAGCGCGACCCCGTCCGTCGCAGTCACGACTGATTCCCGATCGATCGGCAGTGCACCGAACAGCGCCGCCACCTTCGGGTCTATCCCCGCACGTTCGCGGTTGACCTGCCGTCGCTCGTGGGCGACACCCGCGGCCGCCACAGCGCTCACCACGCCGATCGCTCCGCCGACGATCGCCGGGACTGTCACCTTCACGGCTGTGTCCCGTTCACGGCTGTGTCCCGTTCACGGCTGCATCCCGTTCACGGCTGCATCCCGTTCACGGCTGTGTCCCGTTCAGGGCTGTGTCCCCAACCGCCGCTGCATCACCGGCCGCTGCATCACCGGCCGCCGGATCAGCCAGATAGCGACGCGGCACCCGACCGCCTATCCGTGTCACGATCTCGTAATGGATGGTGTCCAGCACCGTCGCCCAATCCTGGGCGGTCGGTTCGCCGGCACGACCTGGCCCGAACAGCACGACCTCGTCGCCCTCGGCCAGCACGGCATCACCGACGTCGACCACGAACTGGTCCATGCAGACCCGTCCGCTGATGGTGTAACGGTTGCTGCCGATCGCGACAGGCCCGACATTCGTGGCGTTGCGGGGCACCCCGTCGGCATATCCCAGCGGAACCAGAGCAACGGTCGTCTCACGGTCGGTTACGTACTGGTGCCCGTAACTGATCCCGGAGCCGGCGGGCACCCGCTTCACGTTGGCCAGATGGCTGACCAGACTCATCGCCGGTATCAATCCGAAATCGCCACGCTCGGGCACGGGCGACAACCCGTACACGGCGACCCCGGGCCGGACCAGGTCGAAATGCGCGGCGGGCTTGGACACCGTGGCCGCCGAGTTCGACAGGTGCCTGACCTCCGGCTTGACTCCGAGCCGTTCAGCGGCCGCGACCGCGGCGATGAACCGTTCGAGCTGCGCATCGGTGGTCGGGTGCCCCGGCGAATCCGCGTAGACCAGATGGCTCCAAATGCCGACCGCTTCGATCACTCCGGACGCCGCGGCCTTCGCCGTCGCGGTCACCACGTCCGCCCAGTCCTCGACCTGCACGCCGTTACGCGACAGACCGGTGTCGATTTTCAGGTGCACCCGCGCCGCAGTGCCCAGATCCGCAGCGGCCGCGACCACCAGTTCCAACGCTTTCGCCGAGGACACCGAGATGTCGACGTCGGCCGCGATCGCCGAACTCAACATCGAAACGTCTTGCGGAGTCCACAGCCAGGCGAGGGTGCGCGCTGTGATGCCAGCGGCGCGCAATGCGAGCGCCTCGTCAAGCACCGCAACGCCGAGCCAACTCGCCCCGCCGGCCAGCGCAGCTCGGGCGGACTGCAACAGCCCGTGCCCATAGCCATCCGCCTTGACGACGGCCATCACATCAGCGGACGTGCCAGCACGCAGCGTCTCGACATTTGCCCGGATCGCGGCCAGGTCGACGACGGCCTCCGAACGCAGCATGCTCACAGTCTCTCAAACCGCCCGGCGGACACCGAGCTAGGACGCCCGGGCAACGACCCCTCGCAGCACGGATACCAGGTCGGATGCCGTCACCGGCCCTCCTTCTGCAGCCAGCGAGCCGGCCGCACCATGCAGGTATGCACCGACCGCAGCCGCCTCGAGCGGATCCAGGCCGGTTGCCATCAGTGAGCCGATCAGGCCCGACAGCACATCGCCGCTGCCCGCGGTGGCCAGCGCCGAAACACCGGTCGGGTTCACGAAGCACCGACCGGACGGGTCGGCGATCACGGTGGCGTAGCCCTTCAGCAGGACGCAGGCGTCTGAAGCCTTCGCGGCACGCCGGGCCGCTGCGATCCGGTCCGGACCGACCTCACCGAACAGCCGCGCGAATTCCCGGTCGTGGGGGGTGAGTACCGTCGCGGCCGAGCGTATGGCTACCCGGCTGACGTCGCCGGCCAGCAGGTTGAGCCCGTCGGCGTCCACCAGCACCGGGACGTCGGCTGCAAGAACCCGGTCGAGCTCGCGTATCGCGTGGTCCCCATCACCCAACCCAGGGCCGACTACCCAGGACTGCACCCGGCCCGCCTCAGTGACGGTGCGCGACACCAGCACGTCGGGCCAGTCCGCGGCGACCGCATCTGCACACTCGCCTGCGTAGCGAACCGCGCCGATGCCGCCGAGCCGCGCCGAACCGACCGCCAACCGGGCGGCCCCGGGATAGCGCTGCGAGCCGGCCGCCACGCCGACCACCCCGCGGGTGTACTTGTCATCCTCCGGGCCGGGCTGCATCTTCTGACCGATGATGTCGGCAACGTCGTCGGCTGCGAGCCGCCGCACTTCCGGCTCCGGCAGCTCCGGTCCGATCCCGATGTCGACGACGTGAACGGTGCCCGAGCGCAACCGGCCGGGGCCGACCAGCAGGCCCGGCTTCAACGCACCCATGCAGACCGTGACTGCGGCCGAGATGGCCGGCCCCTCAATCGCACCGGTGTCCGGGTCCACCCCGGACGGAATGTCGACGGCCAGCACTGGCGCGAATGAGGCGTCGGCGAACTCGACCAGCGGCAACAACGCCGGACGCAAGGGCCCCTTCGCGCCGATGCCCACCAGCCCGTCCACGATCAGGTCGACGTCACCGACAGAATCTCGCTTGGCTGGGTCCTGCGCCACGATCTGTCCTCCGGCTCGTCTGAACGCAGCAAGGCCACCGGCATGGGCCCGCTCCGGAACTGCAAGCAGCGCACGCACCGCGACACCACGGCGACACAGTTCGGCGCCGGCATATAGCGAGTCACCGCCGTTGTCCCCGGCGCCGACCAGCAGCACGACCCGTGCACCGTAGGAGAAGCCGACCATCCGGCAGGCCTGCACGGCGATCGCATGCGCGGCGCGGATCATCAACGAGCCGTCCGGGACACTGCTCATCACGCGCTGCTCGGCGGCCCGAATCTGCTCTACCGGCCAGGCACCATCCACGGCGGCTAGTCCCCTTCGGCGATGACGACAGCTGAGGCGATGCCCCCGTCATGCGACAACGACACGTGCCAGCCGCGCACCCCCATCTCGGCAGCCTTGTCGGCGACGGTGCCCCGGGTCACCAAGGCCGGCCGTCCAGATTCGTTCACCACCACTTCGGCATCGTGCCAGTGCAGGCCACCGGGCGAACCGAGGGCCTTGGCCAGCGCTTCCTTGGCGGCGAACCGGGCTGCCAGCGACTCGGCGGTACGGGCCGCGCCGGACGGCGTTACTCGTTCGTCAGCCGTGAACAGCCGCTCGATCAGTTGCGTGGTGCGTTCGGACGCGGATTCGAACCGTTCGATCGGCACCACGTCGATCCCGATCCCGATGATCACGATTGGGGAGCCGACGCGGCAGAAGGCCCGGCCGAGGACGCCGGCACCATCGTCGGGGTGCCCGGAGCACCGATCTCCCCGGGTGGCGCGTAATCGGACAGGTGACCGGGAAACGCCGAAGCCGACGGATCCATGTAGTGCACTGCGTTGTTGACGGCGGTGGCAACCTCGCCGAATCCAGTCGCGATCAGACGCACCTTGCCCGGGTACTCGCAGATGTCGCCGGAGGCGTAGACCCCGGGTACGGACGTCGCCATGGTGGTGTCGACGACGATGTGGCGCTTCTGGACGATCTCCATCCCCCATTCCAGCAACGGGCCGAGGTTGGCGATGAACCCCAGCGCAGCCACCAGTCGAGTGCACGGCAACGACTCCGCTACGTCGCCGACCGTCACGTGCACCTCGGCGACCGGGTCACCGACCACCGCAGCGACTTGAGCGTCCGTGACTAGCCGCACGGACGATTCGCGCAGTACGTCGACCGAATGCGGATGAGCCCGGAACTGGGCGCGGCGATGCACCAGGGCCACTGTCTTGGCGATGGGTTCCAGCAACAGTGCCCAGTCCACCGCCGAGTCACCGCCGCCGACGATGACCACGTCGAGACCTGCGTACTCGGCCGGATTCGGGACGAAGTGCACCACGCCGCGCCCTAGCTTGTCCTCGCCGACCGGCAACGGCCGCGGCGTGAACGTACCGATGCCACCGGTCACGATGATGGATCTCGCCCGTACCCGGTGGCCGTCGTCGGTCGTCACGACGAAGTCGTCGCCGCGTTCCAGGCCGACCGCCTGCTGCCCGAGCAGATAGTCCGGTGCGAACGGGGCGGCCTGCGCCACCAGGTTGCTGACCAGCTCCCGGCCGCGGATCGCCGGGAACCCGGCGACATCGAAGATTGCCTTCTCCGGGTACATCGCGGTGATCTGGCCGCCGGGCTCGGGCAGCGAATCCAACACCGCAGTCCGCAGGCCACGAACGCCCGCGTAGTAGGCACCGAACAGGCCGACCGGTCCGGCGCCCACGATCAACACATCGACTTCGGACTCCGGATGCCCGCCACTTACGTTGTCACTGGTCACGAGCCGAACCTATTGGACGCATGCGCCGAACGCGAGCGCCGACGTTGTGGCGGGCAGCATTCGGCGACCGAGGAGCGCCGCTATTCGACGGTGACGGACTTCGCCAGGTTGCGTGGCTTGTCCACGTCGTTGCCCCGGATCTGAGCGATCTCGGCGGCCAGGATCTGCAACGGGATAGTGGCGACCAGCGGCGACAGCAAGGTCGGGCAGCGCGGTACCTCGATCAGGTGCGCGGCATGCTTGGCGACGAGTTCGTCGCCTTCCTCGGCGATCACCACGGTGCGAGCGCCACGGGCGGAAATCTCGGCGATGTTGGACAGCATCTTCTGATGAAGCAGTGGACGCCCGGTCGGCGACGGCATCACCACGACGACAGGTAAGCCCTCCTCGATCAGCGCGATCGGCCCGTGCTTGAGCTCTCCGGCCGGGAAACCCTCGGCGTGCATGTAGGCAAGTTCCTTCAGCTTCAGTGCGCCTTCCAGGGCGACCGGATAGCCGACATGCCGGCCGAGGAAAAGGATCGCCTTGGACGCGGAGATCTCGCGCGCGATCGAGCGGACCTGATCGGCCACGCCGAGTGTGGTTTCGATGAGCGCCGGCATGGTCTCCAACACCGCCCACTCGGCTGCGATCTCGTCGCCATATTTGGTGCCGCGGGCCTGCGCCAGGCCAAGGCCCAGGATCAGTACGGCGGCGACCTGAGCGGTGAAGCATTTGGTGGACGCCACCCCGATCTCCGGGCCGGCGTGGGTGTAGAGCACCGCGTCAGATTCGCGCGGAATCTGTGCACCGTTGGTGTTGCAGATGGCCAGCACGGTCGCGCGCTGATCCTTGGCGTGCCGGACCGCCTCCAACGTGTCGGCGGTTTCGCCGGACTGGCTGATCGCAACCACCAGGGTCTGCCGATCGAGCACCGGATCGCGGTAACGGAACTCCGAAGCCATTTCGACCTCGACCGGGATCCGCACCCAGTGCTCGATGGCCTGCTTGGCGATCAGCCCTGCGTGGTATGCGGTTCCGCAGCCGACCACGAAGACCTTCTCGATCTCACGCAACACGCCGGCGTCGAGGCGCTGCTCATCCAAGGTGATCTTGTTGTCGGTGAAGTGGCCGAGCAACGTGGATGCGACGGCGGCCGGCTGCTCGTCGATCTCCTTGAGCATGAAGTAGTCGTAGCCACCCTTCTCGGCGGCCTCGAGGTCCCAGTCGATCGTGAACTGCTTACCCTCGGCGGGGTTGCCGTCGAAATCGGTGATCGTGTAGCCGCTACGGCTGACCTCGACGATCTGGTCCTGGCCGAGTTCGACGGCTTGCTTGGTGAACGCGATGAACGCGGCGACATCGGATCCGAGGAACATCTCGCCGTCACCCACGCCGACCACGAGCGGCGAGTTACGCCGTGCGGCGACCACCGAGTCGGGGTTGTCCCGATCGAGCAGGACGAGGGTGAAGGCACCCTGGAGTTGCCGGCACACGGCGCGGAGCGCATCGGCCAGGTTCGCGCTTCCGTCGGCCAGTTGCGTTGCTACCAGGTGCGCGACGGTCTCGGTGTCGGTGTCTGAACTGAACTCCACGCCTTGACGCTCGAGTCCCGCGCGCAGTTCGGCGAAGTTCTCGATGATTCCGTTATGGACGACCGCGATCCGCCCACCGTCATCGATGTGCGGGTGCGCATTGCGGTCGTTGGGCGCGCCGTGGGTCGCCCAGCGGGTGTGCCCGATGCCGGTACTGCCGCTGATCGATCGGGTCAGCAGTTCGGCATCGAGGTTGCCGATCCGGCCGGCCTTCTTCGCCGTCTGTAGCGCGCCGTCGTCTGCAATGACGGCAACCCCGGCCGAGTCATAGCCGCGGTACTCCAATCGCCGAAGTCCCTCGACGACGACGTCGAGGGCTTGCCGTGGACCTACGTAGCCAACGATGCCGCACATAGCTGCCAATCCTACGGGAGTAACACGGACTTCATATCGCCTTCCCAGCGCCGATCAGGGCGAGGGCAGAATCGTCGGCGTGCCGGCGTTAGCCGGTGCCGTCGCGCTGCCGGTCGCCCCGCTGACGGTGGGCGTCGGTGTCGGCGTGGCGGTGGGGCTCTGGGTCACGGTCACCGTGGTGGTCGGGCCGGACGACGACGTCGAACCGGCCGTGGCCGGCGCACCGTTCGTGGCCGTCGAAGTCGGGCTGGTCGAATGAGATGTTTGTGCGCTGCTGGCAGAGGCGCTCTGCCCGCTCGAGGTGTGTCCGCCGATCAG
The DNA here is from genome assembly GCA_036488285.1 of Jatrophihabitans sp. Lineage (GTDB taxonomy): Bacteria > Actinomycetota > Actinomycetes > Mycobacteriales > Jatrophihabitantaceae > Jatrophihabitans_A. Next base: position 25,400 of record DASXHV010000072.1, read on the forward strand.
GCTCGTCCCGGTGCCCTTCTGGTTCTTCACGGTCGCCGAGAGCGGTTTTCCGCTGAGCGCCTCGAACGCGGTCACAGCACCCAATACCAGGACGAACAGTGCCGCCGTCGCGATCAGGATTCGTTTGGTGTTGAACTGGACGCCGCGACCTGGTACCCGAGGCAGAGCGGTGGTGTCTGAGGCTGCTGCTGCGGCGTTGGCGGCGTGGACGGCTGGGTCGGTGATGCCGAAACGCTGAGCGACCGCAGATTCGATAGCCGCGGCCTTGATTCGGTCCCGAGTGCGGTCCATGTAGTGCTTGTACAACGCACCGCCTACCACCGAGATCGCACTGCCCAGCCCGGCGCCGACAACGGTGCCGGCCACTCCGAAGTAGGAGGCGGCGACGGTGGCGCTGACCGCGGCCAGCACGCTGGCCATGATCTGGGTCATCGACAGCGGTGGTCGATCTGATGACGTCGAGCCAGCGGCCGCGGACGGCGCAGACGTGTGCTCTGGCGGCTGATTCGCGGCGGTTTCGGTGGGCATCTGGTTGCGGGCGTCGGTTCGGTTATCCGACTTGGTTGGTGCAGTCAAAGAAGGTGAATGCCTTTTCGTCTCGGTGGTCAGTACAGGCGTGGTCAGTACAGCTCTGAAGCGACCGGAGCTCCTAAATCCCCAACGGCACCTCGCGGCGCTACGTTCCGGATCCAGCGAACTGTAGGCCAGCTCTCATTCATCGATTAGCTCGACGGGACCGCTCGGGTTGGCGCACCTGCTCACGCGGTACCGACTACCTGAGCGATCCGGGACGCGATCTGCTCGGCATGGTCCTGAGTGCCTGCCTCGACCATCACTCGCACCAGTTGCTCGGTGCCCGAGGGGCGCAGCAGGATCCGTCCGCTGTCGCCCAGCTCCGTTGACGCCCCCGCGACAGCGGCCTGAACAAGCTCTGACGCGGCCACCCGAGTCTTGTCCGCGACCGTCACATTGATCAGGACCTGCGGCAGCCGCCGCACCACGCCGGCAAGTTCGGCAAGGCTCTTACCCGACGACGTCACACAGCCCATCAGCCGCAGCGCGGTGAGCAGGCCGTCACCGGTGGTGGCAGCATCGGTGAAGATCACGTGGCCGGACTGCTCGCCACCCAGGCTCAGGCGCTTGTCGGTCAAAGCCTCCAGCACGTAGCGATCGCCGACCGCCGTGGTGAGGACCTCGATGCCCGCGTCGCGCATTGCGTGGTGGAAGCCGAGATTGCTCATCACGGTAGCCACAACTGTGTCGGATGCGAGTTTGCCTTGTTGTTTCAAGGCGATCGCGCAGATCGCAAGGATCTGGTCGCCGTCTACGATCGTGCCTGTCGCGTCCACCGCCAAGCACCGGTCGGCGTCGCCATCGTGTGCGATTCCGAGATCCGCACTGTGCTTGAGGACATGAGCTGCCAGCGAGTCGATGTGTGTCGACCCGACGCCGTCGTTGATGTTGAGCCCGTCCGGATCGCAGGCAACCGTGATGACTTCGGCACCGGCCGCGGCGTACAGCTGCGGCGCTACCGTGGCAGCAGCGCCGTTCGCGCAGTCCACGACGATCTTCAGGCCGGCCAGCGACGCGGGCGCGGCGCTGAGCAGATGCTGGACGTAGCGGTCCAGCCCATCCGCTGCAGTGCTGACCCTGCCGATCAAGGCACCGACCGGACGCGGACGCGTCCAGCCGCGGTCCACCTCGGCCTCGATTTCGGCCTCGATGTCATCGGGAAGCTTCAAGCCACCGCGGGCGAACAGCTTCGGTCCGTTGTCGGGCATCGGGTTGTGGCTGGCCGACAGCACCACGCCGACATCGGCCCCATAGACCTGAGTCAGGTAAGCGACCGCCGGTGTCGGGAGGATGCCGACCAGCTTGACGTCCGCGCCGGCCGAGGTCAGACCGGCGACGACCGCAGCTTCGAGCATCTCCCCCGATGCGCGCGGGTCACGGCCGACCACCGCCACTGGGCGATGCGAACGATCATGAGATGCCAGCACCCGAGCTGCGGCACTGGCGATGGCCAGTGCCAGCTCGGGTGTGACGTCTACATTGGCCAGACCGCGGACTCCGTCGGTACCGAAGTACTTTCCCATGCGTCTCCAACTCGGTCCGCTGCTTGCCCCGCGCTGGGCGCAGGGCTGCGATGGATACTCGCCTGGACGGGGGGACAGGCTTAGCGCTTGGAGTACTGCGGAGCCTTACGGGCCTTCTTCAGTCCGTACTTCTTGCGCTCCTTGATCCGGGCGTCCCGGGTCAGGAAGCCGGCCTTTTTCAGGGCCGGACGGTCATCGGGCTCGATGTTGATCAGCGCGCGGGCGATTCCGAGCCGAAGTGCACCGGCCTGACCGGTGATGCCGCCGCCGATGAGGCTGGCGATGACGTCGTACTGGCCGTCCTTCTCCAACGTCACGAACGGTTCCCGGATCAGCTGCTGGTGCACCTTGTTGGGGAAGTAGTTCTCCATGGTGCGGCCGTTGAGCTTGAACTGGCCGGTGCCGGGGATCAGCCGGACGCGGACGATGGCCTCTTTGCGGCGGCCGACAACTGGCGCGGCGGTGCCGGTAACAGGGCTGGTCATTGCTATGTCTCCTTCGCCCGCGCTTACTGCGCGACCTGCTTGATTTCGTAGGGCTGCGGCTTCTGCGCGATGTGCGGGTGCTCGGGACCTGCGTAGACCTTGAGCTTCTTGAGCTGGGCGCGTCCCAGCGTGTTCTTGGGCAGCATGCCCTTGACGGCCAGTTCGATCAGGCGCTCGGGCTTGGTCTCGAGCAGTTCGCCCACGGTGCGCTTGGACAAGCCGCCCGGGTAGCCGGAGTGGCGGTAGCGCAGCTCGCCCAGCTTGGACGGCGACACCGCGACCTTCTCGGCATTGACGACGATGACGAAGTCACCGGTGTCGATGTGCTGTGCGAACTGCGGCTTGTGCTTACCGCGCAACAGGGTCGCTGCCTGGCTGGCCAAGCGGCCGAGCACGATGTCGTTGGCGTCGATGACGTGCCATTCGCGCGACACTTCGCCCGGCTTTGGGGTGTAGGTAGACACGGTTCACTCTCTCTAGTCGGTCTTCACGGCTGGCAGCCGCTCCCACGGTCTCGCCGAAGGCGTTCGGCGGTGTAACCCTGGGACATGGCCGGTGGCACACGGCACAGCCGCACACCAAAGGGCAACGATACCGGCCCGGCGATGCCCGACCAAATCCAGCCGGTCCCGCGTTCGGGCGTCCTCAGCGTGCTCGCTGTACCCGTCCGGCACCGAACACCGGCTCGGCCGACTCGACGACCTGACCGTCGGCGGCGAAGATCAGGTAGCGGTCGAAGGTGCGCGCGAACCACCGGTCATGGGTCACCGCGACCACGGTGCCCTCGAAGGACTCCAACGCGTCCTCCAGCGCCTCCGCCGAAAGCACGTCCAGGTTGTCGGTGGGCTCGTCGAGCAGCAGCAACGTCGCGCCGGACAGTTCCAGCAGCAGGATCTGGAACCGGGCCTGCTGTCCGCCGGACAGGGTGCCGAAGCTCTGATCGCCCTGCTGGTTCAGCTCGTAGCGGCGCAACGCGCCCATCGCGCGCCCGCGGTCCACCCCCGCTCGGCCGGGCTCACCATGCCAGAGCAGATCAACCAGGCTCCGTTGCATCCACTCCGGATGGGTGTGCGTCTGCGCGAACAGACCGGGCACCACTCGGGCACCGAGCTTCCAGGATCCGGTGTGGGCGACCTGCTCACCACCGAGCAACCGCAGGAAGTGTGACTTGCCTGCACCGTTGGAGCCGAGCACCGCGATCCGTTCGCCGTAGAACAGCTCGGTGTCGAAAGGCTTCATCAGGCCGGTGAGTTCGAGGTTCTCGCAGGTGACCGCACGCACTCCGGTACGCCCACCGCGCAAGCGCATGCTGACGTTCTGCTCGTCCGGACGATCCGGCGGCGGCCCCTTCGCCTCGAACTTCTCCAGCCGGGTCTGCATCGCCCGGTATCGCGAAGCCATGTCGGGTGAGATCTTGGCCTGCTGCTGCAGGGTCCGGACCAGTTCGATCAAGCGGGCATGTTCCTCGTCCCAACGCCGGCGCACTTCGGCCATCCGATCGTGGCGATCGCGTCGCGCCTGGTGGTAGGACTCGAAGCCGCCGCCGTGCACCCACACGGTGCCGCCTTCGACGGTCACCACCCGGTCAGCGACCCGGGCCAGCAGTTCCCGATCGTGGCTGACGAACAGCACGGTCTTGGCCGTCTGTTGCAGTCGTTCCTCGAGCCAGAGCTTGCCCGGCACATCGAGGTAGTTGTCCGGCTCGTCGAGCAGCAGCACCTCGTCCGGCCCCCGTAGCAGAGCCTCGAGTGCGAGACGTTTCTGCTCGCCGCCGGATAGCGTCGACAGCTCTCGGTACTTGCACCCGTCGTAGGCAATGCCCAATGCCGCAACGGTAACCGTGTCCCACAGCACCTCGGCGTCATAGCCACCGGCATCGCCCCACGCGGTGATGGCGTGCGCGTAGCGAAGCTGGGTCTTCTCGTCGTCGGCTTCCATCATGGCGAGCTCGGCGGCGGCGAGTTGTTGCCACGCCTCGGTGATCGCCGGTGCGGCCAGGCCGACCAGGAAATCCTGCACGGTGGTGGCATCGCGAACCGATCCGATGAACTGGCGCATCACACCGAGCCCGCCGGATCGGGCCACCGCACCGTTCTGCGGGATCAGGTCGCCCGCGATCAGCCGCAACAATGTGGTCTTGCCGGCCCCGTTGGCTCCCACCAACGCGGACTTGGTGCCCTCACCGACCCGGAAGTTGGCATCGTCGAGCAGGATCCGGCCATCGGAGAGTTGATGCCGGACGGACTGAACGTCGATGTAACCCACGCAGGACAGTCTGCCGCCTGCCGCAATCCGATAACGCAGTGCGCCATGGGCGTGCACAATCGAAGGATGCCCACCGTTCTGGACAATCTGGTCGACGACCTAGGCGAAGACATCGTGGTGACCGATCCCGCGGTGATGGAGGCTTACCGCCGCGACTGGGCCAAGGATCCCAATGCCGGAATGCCGCTGGCGGTAGTCCGGCCCCGCAATACCGAGCAGGTGCAGGCCACCATGCGCTGGGCCACCGCGAACTGTGTCCCGGTCGTGCCCCGCGGCGCCGGCAGCGGGCTGTCGGGCGGCTCGACGGCGGTGCAGGGCGGCTTGGTGCTGAGCATGGAGCGGATGCGGTCGGTCATCATCGACACCACGACCCGCGTAGCCATTGTCGAGCCGGGCGCGCTGAATGCCGAGGTCAAGGCCGCCGCTCGCGAACACGGCCTGTGGTATCCACCGGATCCGTCCTCGTTCGAGATGTGCTCGATCGGTGGCAACATCGCCACGAACGCCGGCGGCCTGTGCTGCGTGAAGTACGGCGTGACAACCGACTACGTGCTCGGCCTGGAAATGGTGCTTGCCGATGGTCGGGCCATCAGCCTGGGCGGCCCGCGGCTGAAGGACGTCGCCGGTCTCTCGCTGATGAAACTGTTCGTCGGCAGCGAAGGCACACTCGCGGTCGTGACCCGGGCGACGTTGCGCCTTATCCCGGCACAGCTTCCCGCGTGCACGATGGTCGCCCTGTTCGAATCGGTAGCCGATGCGGCGAACGCGGTGGTAGCCGTGTGCCGCAACGTGCGACCGGCGATGCTGGAGTTGATGGATCAGGCTTCGATCAACGCGGTCGAGGATCACCTGTCGATGGGGCTGGACCGCACCGCCGGTGCTCTGCTGCTGGCGCAATCCGATGTCGGTGGCGCCAGCGCTGAGGCCGAGATCGCCATCATCGAAAAGGTGTGCCTGTCCGAGGGTGCGCGGGAGGCGTTCAGCACCAGCGATGCCGCCGAGGGTGAGGCCTTCGCGGTCGCGCGCCGGCTGGCGTTCCCGGCGATCGAGAAGCGCGGCTCATTGATGCTGGAGGACGTCGGTGTTGCGGTGCCATTGCTGCCGACGCTGCTCGCCGGCGTCGCCGACATCGCGCTCCGCAACGAGGTGGAGATCCCGGTGGTGGCGCATGCCGGTGATGGCAACACCCACCCCATCGTTGTCTATGACGCCGCCGACCCCGACTCGGTGAAGCGCGCCGCTACCGCGTTCGACGAGATCATGGAGCTTGCATTGACGCTGGGCGGGACGATCACCGGAGAGCACGGCGTCGGCCGATTGAAGAAGTCCCACCTGCCCGCCCAACTCGGCCCGGACGTCATGGACATCTCGCGGCGAATCAAGGATGCCCTTGATCCATTGGGGATTCTCAATCCAGGTGCGGTGCTCTGACGCCGTCGCGGGCCGTTCCGTAAGCTGCTGGTATGCCTCGTCGTCCGACTCGAACCGTGCCGACCGTGCTGCTTCACGGGCGAGGCGGGATCGATCCCGATGGATGGCAGAGCTGGCTGGCCGGTGAGCTGACCGCGACCGGACGCGAGGTCCGCTACCCGCAGCTGCCGGGCGTCCCGGATCCAACTCTGGACGAATGGCTGAGCGCCCTGCGGACCACGCTGGACGGCCTGCCGGACGACGGCTTCGATGTCGTCGGGCATTCGCTCGGCGCCTTGCTGTGGCTTCATCACGCCATGAACCCCGCCGGCTCGCCGCGTCCGGCGCGGGTCGCCCTGGTGTCGCTGCCGGCTCCGGCGAGAGTGCAGGCGGTAGCCAGCACGTTCGCACCGGTACCGCTGGACATCGATGCCATCCGCAAAGCCGCCGACGGAACGGTACTGGTGGGCGGCGACGATGATCCGGCCTGTCCCGGTGGGGTCGCGCGAGTGTACGGCGCGCCGTTGAAGATGGCCGCGACCATGATCGGGTGCGCCGGCCACCTCACGCCCGAGAGTGGTTATGCGCAGTTCCCGGCGATGCTCGACTGGTGCGGCCGGGACAACCTCGCCTTCATCGCTTGACCAGTGCGCCATTGACGAAAGGGACCGGCATGCCACGAGTCGTAGTCACCGGTGGGAGCGGCAAACTGGGCCGCGCCGTCGTCGCGCATCTCCTCGAGTGCGGCTGGGACGTGGTGAACGTCGACCGCGTCCCGCCGCCGGAGGCGACGTCCACTTTTCTACGCTGCGACCTGGGTGATTACGGTCAGGTGATCGAGGCGCTGTCGGCGATCGACGATCGCTACCTCGGCGTCGATGCCGTAGTCCACCTCGCTGCCTTCCCCGCACCTGGCCTGGTGCCCAACGCGACGACCTTCAGCAACAACATCACCGCGACCTACCACGTGTTTTCCGCCGCTCGGCATGTCGGCATCCGCAACATCGTCTGGGCCTCCAGCGAGACGGTGCTCGGCCTGCCGTTCGACACGCCACCTCCTTATGTGCCGGTCGACGAGGACTACCCACCCCGGCCGGAATCGACGTACTCGCTGGTGAAGACGCTCGAGGAACGGCTCGCCGCCGAGCTGTGTCGCTGGCAAGCGGACCTGAAGATGATCGGGCTGCGGTTTTCCAACGTGATGTACCCGGAGGACTACCAGCAGTTTCCATCCTTCGACGCGGACGCGATGCAGCGCAAATGGAATCTGTGGGGATACATCGACGCCCGCGACGGTGCGCAGGCGGTCCGGCGCGCGCTGGAACATCAGGCCGTTGGGATGGACGTCTTCATCATCGCCAACGCCGACACCGTGATGTCACGCCCGAACTCGGAGCTGCTCGCCGAGGTGTTCCCGGACGTGCCGGTACGCGGGGACGTCGGTGTCAACGACACGCTTCTTTCCATCGCAAAAGCCCGCCGGGTACTGGGCTACGAACCCGAACACAGCTGGCGCGAGGAGATCCGGCACTGAAGCTCGACGACAGCAGAGTCATCAGACAGGAGTGATCGACGTGCAATACCGCACTTTGGGACGATCCGGCGCGGCGGTTTCCTCGCTGGCGCTGGGCACCATGACTTTCGGTACCGAGACCGACGAGGCCGGCAGCTTCGAACAGCTGGACACCTTTCTCGAAGCGGGTGGCACGTTGGTGGACAGCGCCGACGTCTACAGCGGCACCGAGAGCGAATCCATCATCGGTCGCTGGCTGGCCAGACGTGCCGATGCACGCAGCAGGATCATGCTGGCCACCAAGGGACGGTTCGCGGTCGGCAGTGGCCCCAACGACCTGGGCCTGTCCCGGCGGCATCTCGCCGACGGGCTGGACGGTTCCCTGCGCCGCCTCGGCACGGACACCATCGACCTGTATCAAGTGCACGCCTTCGATGCCCACACGCCGCTGGCCGAGACCTTGCGATTCCTGGACGATGCCGTGCGGGCTGGCAAGATCCACTACGTCGGGCTCTCGAACTTCACCGGCTGGCAGCTTCAGAAGGCTGTCGACGTCGCCGACCACGGACACCTGTCGGTGCCGGTGACCTTGCAGCCGCAATACAGCCTGCTTGCCCGCGAGATCGAGTGGGAGATCGTGCCGGCCTGCTTGGACAACGGCCTGGGTCTGCTGCCGTGGTCACCGCTCGGCGGCGGCTGGCTGACCGGAAAGTACCGGCGAGACCAGCGTCCGACCGGCGCCACCCGCCTCGGGGACAACCCGGAACGCGGCATGGAGGCATACGACCGCCGGTCCAGCGAACGCACCTGGGCGGTCATCGACGCGGTCCAGACGATCGCCGAGCAGCGCGATGTCTCGATGGCACAGGTGGCACTGGCCTGGCTGGCTGGTCGACCGGGCGTCAGCTCCGTGATCCTCGGTGCCCGAACCACCGAACAGCTGCTCGACAACCTCGGGGCCGCCGAGCTGCGGCTCACCGAATCGGAGACGGCGCAACTGGACGAAGTCAGCTCCCCGCACGTCGCGGACTACCCGTACGGCGAGATGGGTGTGGAGCAACGCGAGCGCAAGATCGAGGGCGGTCGCTGACGCGACCTAACCAGTCGAGCTAACCAGTCGAGCCCGAACGCACCGCACGGGTCAGCTCGGCTCGGCGGCCGAGCTCTTCGGCATCGGGATAACCGACTTCCATCAGTGTCAACCCACGCGCGGGCGCAACGGTGATCTCATCGCTGCGGCTCGTCCGGCTCAGTAGCGTGGCCGGCCAGTCAACGCCGTATCGACCGTCCCCGACGGCAGCGAGGGAACCGACCAACGAGCGCACCATCGAGTGGCAGAACGCGTCGGCTTTCACCTGTATCTCGATCAATGTGCCGTCCCGAGCAACATCGAGTTGCTGCAGCTGCCGGATCGACGTCGCGCCGACGCGGCGACGGCAGAACGCCGCGAAATCGTTGAGGCCCAGCAATCGCTGAGCTGCCTCCTGCATCGCCTCGGCATCCAGGTGATGCTTCCACGGCACTGTGTCATGCCGAGACAACGGGTCGCTGCCATAGTCGGCATCGCTGATCCGATAGGAGTAGTGGCGCCACAGCGCTGAGAACCGGGCATCGAAGTCGCGGCTGATCGGACGGAGCGCAAGGACCCGGACATCGGCAGGCAGCAGGCCGGCAAGCCGGCGGACTGCCTTCGTGGCGTGACTTTCCCAGTGCCCGATGGGCACATCGCAATGGGCCACCTGTCCGCGGGCATGCACGCCGGCATCGGTCCGTCCGGCGACCACCAACGCGACCCGCTCGCGTGGCGGCGCTCCGCCACTGAACAGCGTCGCGAGTGCAGCCTCGAGCTCACCCTGCACGGTACGACGACCGGGCTGCACCGCCCAGCCTGAGAAATCCGTGCCGTCATAGCCGATGTCCAGCCGTAACCGAACGAGCCCGCCTCCCCCAGCAGGGGAAACGGGCTCGTCAGAATCAGGCATAGTGACCACGCTATGGGCGGTCGGTACTACTTGGTGTCGCCGTCGGCGTCCTCGTCGGACTCTTCGACCTCGTCGTCCGGCCCGGCGACGATGTCCAGGCCGGCGTCGGCGTCAACGTCGTCAGTCACAACCTCGTCAATCACAGCCTCGTCAGCGGCAACGTCGTCCGCTGCAACCTCGGCAGCCTTCGCTTCGGCGGCCTCGTCGGCAACCTTGGCGGCGGTGGCCGATTCGTTCTTGGTGTCGTCAGCGATCTCGGCGGTACGACCGGTCGGAGCCTTTTTGGCGGCAGACTTCGTGCCGCGAGCCCTCTCGGCCTCCCGCACTACCTTGGCGGCCGCGGACATTTCCTCGACCAGCTCGATGACCGCCATCGGCGCGTTGTCACCCTTACGCGGGTTGACCTTCACGATCCGGGTGTAACCACCAGGGCGTTCGGTGAACTTCGGGCCGATCTCGGCGAACAGCTTGTGCACCACGTCCTTGTCACGAATGACCGCCAGCACCTGCCGACGGGCATGCAGATCGCCCCGCTTGGCAAAGGTGATCAGCTTCTCGGCGAGCGGACGCAGCCGCTTGGCCTTGGCCTCGGTGGTGGTGATCCGATCGTGCTCGAACAGCGAGGTCGCGAGGTTCGCGAGCATCAGCCGCTCGTGGGCAGGACCGCCGCCGAGGCGGGGACCTTTGGTGGGCGTAGGCATTGTTGTTGCTCTCCTATGGAAGAGGTGAATCAGTCAGTTTTGCGTTCCGCCACCCGCTCTGGGCTGCCAAGCAGAGAGCGGGTGGCGGTCAGTGTTAGAGCTCTTCGGTCTCGGCGTAGTCGGTGTCGTCGCCGAATTCCTCGGTGCCGTAGGAATCCACGACCGAGTTGAGGTCGAATCCGGGCGGGCTGTCCTTCAGCGCCAGGCCGAGGCCGTGCAACTTGACCTTGACCTCGTCGATGGACTTCGAACCGAAGTTACGGATGTCGAGCAGATCGGCTTCGCTGCGCCCGACGAGCTCACCCACGGTGTGGATGCCCTCGCGCTTGAGGCAGTTGTAGGAACGGACGGTGAGGTCCAGCTCCTCGATCGGCATCGAGAACGCGGCGATGTCGGCGACCTCGGTCGGCGACGGGCCGACGTCGATGCCCTCGGCCTCTTCGTTCAGCTCACGCAGCAGACCGAACAGCTCAACCAGCGTGTGGCCGGCGCTGGCGACTGCATCGCGCGGGGTGATCGAGGACTTGGACTCGACGTCCACGACCAGGCGGTCGAAGTCGGTGCGCTGCTCGACACGGGTGGCCTCAACGGCGTAGGTGACCTTGAGGACCGGCGAGTAGATCGAGTCCACCGGGATCCGGCCGATCTCCTGGCCAGGCTGCTTGTTCTGAGCGGCGGTGACGTAGCCGCGACCTCGCTCGACGACCAGCTCGACCTCTAGGCGACCCTTTTTGTTGATCGTCGCGATCTTCAGCTCGGGGTTGTGCACGGTGACGCCGGCCGGCGGCGCGATGTCGGCCGCGGTGACCTCACCGGGACCCTGCTTGCGCAGGTACATCACGACGGGCTCGTCGGAGTCGGAGGACACGACCAGTTCCTTGAGGTTCAGGATCAGGTCCGTGACATCTTCCTTGACACCCTCGACGGTGGTGAACTCGTGCAGCACGCCGTCGATGCGGATGCTGGTCACCGCCGCGCCGGGGATGGAGGACAGCAGAGTCCGCCGCAGCGAGTTGCCGAGGGTGTAGCCGAAGCCGGGTTCGAGTGGCTCGATGACGAATCGCGAGCGATTGTCGGCGATGACCTCTTCGGTCAGAGCCGGACGCTGGGAAATCAGCAAGGTGAAACTCCTTCAGACATGGGCGACCGCTATTTGACGCCCGGTGACAGATATTCAGTTGTTGATCGCTACTGCCGTTGATCCCTACTACTTGGAGTAGAGCTCGACGATCAGTTGCTCGGAGAGCGGAACGTCGATCTGTGCCCGCTCCGGGAGTTGGTGCACGAGGATCCGGAGCCTGGACGGCACGATCTGCAACCAGGCCGGAACCGGGCGTTCGCCCAGGGTCTCGCGAACGATGAGGAACGGCGTGGTCTCCAGCGACTTCGGCTTGACGTCGATGATGTCCAGCGGCGAAACGCGGTAGCTGGGGATGTCGACCTTGTGACCGTTGACGATGAAGTGGCCGTGGTTGACGAGCTGGCGGGCAGCGCGGCGCGTCCGGGCGAAACCGGCGCGGTAGATCACGTTGTCCAGCCGGGACTCGAGGATCTGCAGGAGGTTGTCACCCGTCTTGCCATTGCGGCGGGTGGCTTCCTGGTAGTAGTTGCGGAACTGCTTCTCGAGCACCCCGTAGGAGTACTTCGCCTTCTGCTTCTCCTGCATCTGCAGGAGGTACTCGCTCTGCTTGATGCGGTTACGACCGTGCTGGCCGGGTGGGAACGGGCGGCGCTCGAAAGCGGCGTCACCACCGACGAGGTCGACGTTGAGACGACGCGAGATGCGGGTCGCGGGTCCGGTATAGCGTGCCATTTCTTTAGCTCTCCCTCAGTAGTTTCTCGTCAGACCCGGCGGCGCTTGGACGGACGGCAGCCATTGTGCGGCTGGGGAGTGACATCGGAAATGGTGCCGACCTCGAGGCCGGTCGCCTGCAGCGAACGGATCGCGGTCTCGCGGCCGGAGCCCGGACCCTTCACGAAGACATCGACCTTGCGCACGCCGTGCTCGGCGGCCTTGCGGGCGGCGCTCTCGGCGGCCATCTGCGCAGCGAACGGGGTCGACTTACGCGAGCCCTTGAAGCCGACGTGGCCGGAGGAGGCCCAGCTGATCACGTTGCCCTGCGGGTCGGTGATCGAGACGATCGTGTTGTTGAAGGTGCTCTTGATGTGAGCGTGGCCGTGCGCAACGTTCTTCTTTTCCTTGCGACGGACCTTCTTCGCGCCACCTGCGGCGCGGGGTTTTCCAGGCATATGCCGTTATCTCCAGTGTTGGGTCGAAACGAAAGAGAGTGCGGGACGACGCTGCAGGCTGCCGGCCGAACCGGCTGCCCAGGCGCACGAACTACTTCTTGGCCTTCTTCTTGCCGGCCATGGTCTTCTTCGGGCCCTTACGGGTCCGGGCGTTGGTCTTGGTGCGCTGCCCGTGCACCGGCAGCCCACGACGGTGTCGCAGACCCTGGTAGCACCCGATCTCGATCTTGCGCCGGATATCGGCGGCAACCTCACGGCGGAGGTCACCCTCGATCTTGTAGTTGGCTTCGAGGTGGCTGCGCAGCTGCACCACCTGCTCATCGGTCAGGTCGCGGGCCCTCAGGTCCGGACTGATTCCGGTTGCCTTGAGCGTCTCTTCCGACCGGGTGCGCCCGACGCCGTAGATGTAGGTGAGTGCGATGACCATCCGCTTTTCGCGGGGCAGGTCGACGCCGACAAGACGTGCCATACGGGGCGTTCTCCTTCGTTTCTCCGGAGGTCTTGTGCGCATCCGCCCGTCGGAGCCCTATCCGACGGCCCCGGCCTCCGACCGGGGGTAACCCTGACCCGTCAGGGCCAGGGAGGACTGCGCTTGCTGGGTGCGATCTACTCGATGAGTGTCACGCGGTTGGTGCTGAGCGATCCGTGCTGAATCAACCCTGCCGCTGCTTGTGGCGCAGGTTGTCGCAGATCACCATGACCCGACCATGACGACGAATGACCTTGCACTTGTCGCAGATCGGCTTGACGCTTGGCTTGACCTTCACGGTCTAACTCCTGATTGGTGCACGACCGGAAGTCCGATTTCGCGGGCTCCGATCTCCATCGGTCGGCTTACTTGTAGCGGTAGACGATTCGTCCGCGGGTGAGGTCGTAGGGCGACAGCTCGACTACAACCCGGTCCTCGGGGAGGATTCGGATGTAGTGCTGACGCATCTTGCCGCTGATATGTGCGAGCACCTTGTGCCCATTGCTCAGTTCCACCCGGAACATCGCGTTGGGAAGTGGCTCGACAACGCGGCCTTCGACCTCGATGGCCCCATCTTTTTTGGCCATATTGTGTCCGCAGCCTCCAGCTTTGGTTCAGTTCGTGCTTGCTCGGTTCGTCTCATGTGCTACTCGATCAATGGGGACGCGATCGGTCGATGCGCATTCGCAACGGACCGAAACCCTCACGTCCCAGCGCCGTCGATGAGGGCCGAGCTCAAGCCCGCGGCCACAGTTGGACACAATGGACACACAGTGAGATCGGCGACAGGCGCCAAACGTTGAGTCTACGGCCTGGGCTGCGTTACCGCCAAAACGGGTCGCACCGGAAGCGGACCCGGAAGCGGCCGAGCTATCCGGCCGGGTGGCTGCGCAGACCGTCCAGGACGACGCGGAGCAATCGTTGCGCCATCTGGCCGTCATCGACCCCCGCCGTGTTGACCGCGATCCCGCCCACCAGCCGGAGCACATCGCTCAGTTCGACATCCTTGCGGATCACGCCGTCCTGCTGAGCCCGCTTGAGCAGCGGGTCAGCCACTGAGTAGATGGCGACATGGCACGCCGTGAACAGCTCGGACTCGCGTCCCAGGGTGTTCACCAACTCAGTGGCAAGTGCTCGCTTCGTCTGGCCATACGTGACGAAGCGGCGTAGCCAGATTTCCAGTGCCTCGTCAGCCGGCAGGTCGGCGAGTTCGTCGGCGGACCGGCACAGCGCCTCTACCTCTTCGCGATAGACGCCTTCGAGCAAGGCCTGGCGGGACGGGAAGTGCCGGTAGAGGGTGCCGATCCCAACGCCGGCATTGCGGGCGATGTCCTCCAGGGGCACCTCGGTGCTCTGAGCGGTGAACATCTTCCGCGCTGCATCGATGAGCAGGTCGTAATTGCGGCGGGCGTCGGCGCGCTTGGGACGCCGAGAGACGGTGTCGGCACCGGACGTCATCCCGCGCACCCCTTTCTCTAGGCGGCTCTAGGCGGCTTTCTCTAGGCGGCCCGTAGGCGACCAGTAGGCGGCGCCATTACGGCACAACCAGATGTTCACCCAATTCACTTGCTAACCGGAGGCTACCTCCGTATCGTAACCGGAGGGCCCCTCAGTTTATACCTCATCAGCCTGCACGATCCATCCCGAAGGGATGAACCTCCTCCATGTCCAGCTCATCCGTGGTTCCCGTACGCCCTCATACCGGGCAAGCGGCTGTTTCGGGACAGCAGATCCCGGGCCGCGCGTCCAACATCACCCTCGGTGTAATCCTGATCTGCCAGTTGATGGTGGTGCTCGACGCGACGGTTGTGACGATCGCATTGCCCAAGATCAGATACGCCCTCGACTTCTCTCCGACCAGCCTGTCCTGGGTACAGAACGCCTACACCCTGACCTTCGGCGGTTTCTTGCTGCTCGGTGCCCGGGCCGGCGACCTGCTCGGCCGGCGCCGCACGCTGATCGCCGGCATCACCCTGTTCACCATCTCCTCGCTGGTCGGCGGACTGGCCACCAACGAGGCGTGGTTGCTCACCGCCCGCGCCGCGCAGGGTCTGGGCGGCGCGATCGCCGCGCCGGCAACCCTTGCGCTGCTCACCGCAAGCTTCAGTGAAGGCGCCGAGCGGCTGCGCGCCCTGGCGCTCTATACGGCCGTATCGGCTGGTGGCGCAAGCGTCGGCCTGGTCCTCGGCGGCATCATGACCGACTGGGTCTCTTGGAGATGGGCGCTGTTCATCAACGTCCCGGTCGGTATCGCGCTGGTGCTGCTCGCGCCACGCTATTTACCGGAGTCCGAACGCCACACCGGACGGTTCGATCTCGCCGGGGCCATCACCTCGACCGGCGGAATGGGCGGGCTGGTGTACGGCTTCGTCCGGGCAGCCTCGGCAGGCTGGCGGGACCCCGGCACTATCGGGGCCTTCGTGCTCGGCATCGGGCTGCTCGCCACTTTCGTGTTGGTGGAACTACGCGCCGAACAGCCGATCACGCCGCTTCGGCTGCTCAGCAGTTACGAGCGAAACGCCTCGCTCGTTGCCCGGTTGCTTACCACGGGCGGAATGTTCGGGATGTTCTTCTTCCTGACGCTCTACCTGCAAGGCGCCCTGAACTACAGCCCGCTGCGTACCGGGTTTGCATTCGTTCCGATGTCGGCGGCGCTGTTCGTCACGGTGCGGGCGATACCCAAGCTCATGCCGCGCTTCGGCGCCCGACCGATCATGACCATCGGTTCGACACTGGCGCTGGTGGGCATGGTGTGGCTGACCAGGATCAACGCCCACAGCGGCTTTCTGGCCGACCTGGTCGGACCCATGGTCGTCTTCGGG
>DASXHV010000085.1:0-10527 GCA_036488285.1 Jatrophihabitans sp.
GTGTTGGTACTGAGGTAGTTGCTCGTCCCGTCCCGGCCCTTGAGCAGGCTGGCGTCCATCGCGACCACCTTCAGGTCGATGTTGTCGACGGTGAAGTCGTGGTTCTGGTACCCGAGGTTCGACATCCGTAGCAGCACCCGCTCGCCGGAGTTGCAGGTGACCAGCGAGGAGATCGGCTGGTACTGCAGTCGGCCGGCGGCGGTCGAGTTCGGGTTGCCGTTCGGCGCTACGGTGTCGGGGTACCCGCGGCCGTTCATCAACCAGAAGCTGGGATCGTAATCGGTCCAGTCGTTGACCTGAATGTGGGCATCCCGGTAGTGAGCCGCCGACCACAATTCAGTGATCATGTAAGCGAATTCCCGGTCGTAGCGGGTTGAGCCGTCCCCGTCGTTGTAGGCGTACTTGGTCCCCACCGGGTCGCCGTTCACCGGCGCCTTGTTCTGCTTGGGCCGCACGAACACCATGCCGGTCATGCCCATCTGGACGTGCTCGACGTCCTCGAAATGGCAGTGGTACATGTAGGTCCCGGCGTCGTGCGGCCGGTAGAAGTAGGTCAGATCGCGACCGATCGGAACCGCCAGGGACAGCTCCGGCACGCCGTCGAACAGTGGGATCGCATTGACGAAGCCATGCCAGTGCAGGGTGTGGCCGTCGAACAGATCCGGCCGCTGCGACAGGCCCAGGTTGGTCAAGGTGATGTAGATGTCGTCCTCTTCGTCGAAGTACATCATCGGGGCGCTGATCTGCGCCTTGCCGCGTTGCGCGGCGACCTGCGTCGAGGTCATACCGGTGACGTCCCGGAATCCGAACACGTAGGTGTCGAACGACCCCGGCGCCAGTGGGTCGGGATAGAACGGCAGGTCGGGCGGTGAGCCGGCCGGCATCGAGACCCAACCGTCGGTGCCCACCAGGTGCACCGTCTTGGTGGGATGCGCCACCGCCGCCGCTGCTCTACCGGGTGCGGCCGAGGCCACGCCGTCCAGCACGCGTCCCGCTATCACAGCCGTGCCCAGGGTGCTGGCGCCGCCGATGAGGAAGTTACGTCGGCTCAAACCGCGCTCGAAACGATGTCCAGTCATGTCTTGTGCTCCTGAAGCAGTGGGAACGTGCGATGACTCAGGGTCGGAGGGTGCTGCCCGCAGGGAACGGGCAGCACCGAACCGATCACGGTGCGAGCTGGTCGGAACCTGCGTCGTAATGTCGATGCCTGGCGGTGCCGGTGCCGATGAAGGCGCCTCTGGTGTCGCCGTCGATGTCCGTCGTCGGCGCGGAGACCAGATAGCTGAGGCCACCGCCCCAGGCGACGTTGACGCTGGCGGCACCCAGATCGAACGCCGGCGAGCCGGTCTTGATGTGGTAGTTGCCCATCAAGGTCGGTGGCAGCAACTCGGCCACGATGATCGACTGCCGGAATGCCGGGTAGCTGCGCGAGGCCAGGACGTTCACCGTCACGTCGTAGGAACCGTTGACGAATGCCGGATCAGCACTGGTGTTGCTGGCATCCCCGGTGGTCCCGTCAGTCACCTGGACCACGGAATGTGTCGGTGCCAGCACCGCACCCGCAACGTCCACGACGCCCATGTCCCAGTTGTTCACGCCGCTGGGCTGACCGTTCGGCAGATTGCCACCGATTCCGAAGACATAGCCGCCACTGAAGCTGCCGCCCCGGTTGTCGGAGAACACATCGTTGAGCAAGGTGGGCTTGCTGAACGTGGTCTGGTACAGCGCGGTACCCGCGTTGGTGGAGAACGCGCTGCTGCGCAATCGTGCCTGCAGCGGATCGCTGTTCGCCGCCGTGGACAGGCCGGCCGGCGCAGCAGAACCGTCGCTGGTCACCGCAGTGGCAGTCGTCAAGTTCTTCGCGACCGTGGTGTTCACGATGTTGACGAACGGTGCGTCGTCCAGGGCGATACCGCCGCCCTCGTGCGCGGAGACGTTGTTGGCGACGGTGTTGTTGGTGATCGATATCGTCTGCGGATCGGAGCGGGTGATGTGCGAACCGCCGGTCTGCAGCAGTCGGATGCCACCGCCGTCGTCGTTGGCGAGGTTGGCCTGGATGACGTTGGAGTCGATGGTCACCGGACCGCTGCCTTCGGACAGTTGCGTCGGGTTGGCAGGCAGTTCTCCGGCGATCATGATCGCGCCGCCCTCGTCGTAGGAGGCGTTGAACCAGATCTGGTTGTTGTTGATCGTGCCCCCGCGTGATCCGCCCCCGTTGGCGTTGTAGCCGAAGGCCGAGATCGCCCCGCCATATTCGGCCGAGAAGTTCCCGCAGATCGCGTTGTGGGTCACGGCGTATCCGTCGCTTCCGGTGAACAGGCCGATTCCACCGGCCAGGTTCGTCCCACCGTTGTCGCGGATCTGGTTGTTCGCGATGGTCATGTTGTAGTTGCGGTTGGTGCCGACGTACGGCGTGCCGACCCGGATGGCGCCGCCGTAGGACCCGCCGTTACCCCGAATGATGTTGTCGGTCAGCTGCAGGTTGCGCACGTTGTTGTGCACGTACACGCCACCGCCCTGGGTGATCAACGCACCGGTCGCCCCGTACGGAGTGCTGACGACACCGGTGAGCTCGTTGACGTTGGTCGCGAAGTCCGACTGCGCACCGCCGGTCACGGTGAACCCGTCGATGCTGAGCGGATAGCTCGCGGGCACCGAAGCACCGGACGGATCGTCCAAGACCGTCACCACCGCCGCGTCCGGAACCGCTGGATTACCCGAGTACTGCAGGCTTGCCAGCAACGCGATCCAATTCGTCCCGCTCGGGTTGTCGGCGTTGAACCCGGAGCCGTCGATGATCGAACCGGCAACATAGCTTCCGTCCGGCCGGAATCCACCTGGACCGACACCCTGAATGTGAACCTGGTGATGCACGATCAGGTTCTCGGTGTATTCACCGCGAGGGTTGTCCGAAGTTTGCACGCCGGGCCACACCACGACCACCCAGTACGGCCGAGCGTTCGTCGGCCGGGCGGCCTCCAACGCAGCCTGGATGGTCTGATAGGTCTTGCCCGGACCGACCTCGGCGATCTGTGGATTGGCAGCCGTACGGCCAAGCGTCGCGCTGCTTGCGGCGCCGAGCACCTGCACAGTGATCCCGTTGTAGCTCTTCAGACCGTTGGCGCCGACGATGGACAGCGACTGTGGGACCGTCGACGTCGTGCTCGGAACCGTCAGCGTGATCGTGGTGTCATTCCAGCTGGGCACGTTCGCCGTCGCCAGAGCGGTGCCGTTCAACGTCACGGTTCCCCGGCTGGCGCCGAACCCGAATCCGGTGACGGTCACCGTTCTCCCCGCTGCGGAATCATTCGTGCGCACATAGGGTTTGTTGATCGCCAGCAGCTGCGGAACGCTGCCGCCGAGGTCGCACTGGGTCGGATTCACCGTGGTGGTGTCCGGCGCAAGGGCGGTCGCCGCGACCTGGGTTGGCGCCTCGTCGGTCACCGTATACAGACCCGGCCACGCCTGGAAGTTCGTGGCTATGGTGCGGAACCTCGGGTTGTAGTCCGGATTGAGCGCACCGGGCTGGCCTGGATCGTTGCCCACGAAGCGGTACATGTTCGGGCACGGCCCGGCCGGCACCGGGCAGTTGTACGTGCCAGTAGACGGCTCGAGCGCCTCGTAGAGACCGTTGAAGTCGGTGTGCGTGGTGTCCATCAACCGGCCGGACCAGTCGTAGAGACCGACCGGGACGTAGGGCAGGCCCTGCGCTTCTCCGTAGTTGACGCTGCGCTTGTCCAGCGTCAGGCCCAGATCGTTGAGCGTCAGACCCCAGAAGTGCGTCGGGATCGGGACGTCGGTGAACAGATTGAAGTTGGGTGCTGTCGCCTGGCCGGTTCGAACCGTGACGAGCTTGTCGCTGCAGGACGGCCGATCCAGACCCTGGAAGGGGCTGCCACCGACATCGAGGAACGGCTGGTCGGTGACGTTGACCGTGTGCAGATCGCCGACGCACGGCGAGATGATGCCGGCCTGCTGCGACGGTGGCTGGGACGGCGGCGTGGCAGTCGGCTGGTCACCGGGCGGCGGGTTGTTTGCGATCGCCGGTGTCGCCGGCGGGTAGTTGAGCTGCGGCAGGTAGGTGTCTCCGTCAAAGACGTTGACGTCCTGCTCGCTCGTTACCTTGTACATCGGCTTGCCGTCGACCGGGTCCTTCGGGATGTCGACGGAGACGATGTAATCCTGCGCCGGCAGGTCCTGACTCTGGCCGTCCGGCAGCGGCGCGTAGAGCGCGAGGCCATCCGGGTTGTGCACGGTGTCGGTTGCCGGGTAAAGGTTGAGCTTCGAGGTGGCGAAACCGTAGTTGCCATTCACAGTCTGGCTTCCGTTACCTGGCGTGTTGTCGCTCGGGCCGGTCGCAATGCCCATCATCGGTGCCTCGACACACAACTGGTTCGCGGCGGTGCCGAATTCCGGCAGTGCTTGCTGGTCGGTCAGGGGCTGGCCGTTGTACATCCGAGCTGTACAACCGCGCGGCGGTTGCCACTCTTCGGAGGTGTAGGTGTCGGCCACCTCCGGGCCCTTGATGAATGCACCCGTGGTCGGGTCGAGCTGGTAGCCCTGCCGGCACTGGGCGGCCGGCGTGCTTGCATCGCAGGCCTTCGGCACGAACAGGTGCACGGGAACACCGGGGATACCGGGCTGGTAGCTCTCAGTGGCGGCATCGGCGGGGTCGAGTTCGTTGCGGGTCGTGTCGTACGTGATGGTGCCGACGATGCCGCCGTTGGTGCCGGTGTCATAGGGCTGCACGCCCCAGTCGATCTCCCCGCCCAGACCTATGATCGGCAGGAAGTTGATGTCTACCAAGCTGCCTAGCTGCGTTGTCGGCTTGGGGTCGTTCTCACCCTGGTAGGTGATGCCGGTCGTCTTGTACCGGGTGTTGAAGCCTTCCAGGATCAGCCACTTGCCCAACGGATACGCCTCGCGGATGTCGTAGTTTCCATTGGAGTCCGTGGTAACAGTGTTGGTGGCCTGATCCATCAGGGAGTTGTCCCGCTCGCGCACTGTCAGTGCGAATTGCGGGACAGCCCGCTCGCCCGGATCCTGCTTGCCGTTGCCGTTGCTGTCGATGAAGACCTTGCCGTGTACATGGGTGAACCAGCCGACGATCATCTTGTTGCCGACGTTGGTCACGCCGCCGTTGGTCACCTCGACGTTGAAACTCCACAGGATGTAATCCTGATCGCTGTCCCACAACGACAACTGGTAAGTGCCGTTCGGGACGTTCTTGAGGTCGAAGCTGCCGTCTGCGTTGCCGCGGCCGACGTAGATCTGGGCGTCTCCGGCGCCGAGGTCGGACAGCGCCACCCAGGGATTCGCGATCGGGCCGCCGACCTTCGCACCGGCGAAGCCGGTCTCGGGCACTACCTGGCCGTTCTGCCCACCGATATAAGGCAATCCGGCGACGACGATGCCCTTGATCTCACCGGTCGGCGGGGTGCCGGTTCGGGGCAGCGCGATGGCCTGAGTCTTGACGAAACCGAACTGCACGGATGGCACGAGTTCGGCACCCTTGGTCTGCTCGGTGTCGTAACCGGTCGCGCCCTCCTGCTGCCAGATGTCGTGGTCATGTCCGCCCTCGAGCGTGGTGGTCTGAACCCACTGGTAGGTCTGGCCCGCGGTAGGCGCAGGCGGGGCGATGGTGGCGGCATACCGGTTGGGGCCGAGGTTGGGGATCGTGACCAGCCCGGTGCTGTCGCTGACGCACTTGCCGGTCGAAGCCGGGTCCACTATCGGTTTGTTGCTGCTGTCGAACGCGATCGGCAAGTTCGGTCGCTGGGCGTCGGTGAACAGCCGGGTTCCGTTGGTGTGCATGTACTTGGTGCACAGGGCGTTTCCGTAGTAATCGGTGCTGACGAGCCCGAGGACGTCGGTGATTGTGGCTGTGAAACCAGCCAGGCCCTGCTCGGCATCGACCTCGTAGGTGGCGTCCACCGGTGCGTTGTCGTTGAACACCTGCAGCCGCAAGGTCGTCAATGGCAGCGGCGTGGGGTTCATCTCCACCAGGACGTGGGAGGTCTGGTCGGATGTCACCGTGAAGTGCTTGCCGTCGATCTTGAACCCGCCGGCGGTCACCGAGATCAGGTACTTGCCGGCGGGCAGATTCGGCAATGCAGTGGTGTCGTTCAGGTCGGCCTCGGTGCCTTGCGCAACGATCGGCGCGAGTCCGGAGGTGTTACGCACCGATGGCCATTGGCAGGTGTCTGCGTAGTCGGGGTTGGTGCTGCCACCCGGCGCGGTGGCCGGCAGGCACTTGTCGATGCCTTGGTTGGTAGTCGTTCCAGGGTTACCGGTGTCGTCGATGTTGACCAGCCACTTGTAGGTCGCGATCGCGTCGCCCTTGTGGACGAAACCGGGTCCGTTGTTGACCGATCGCGCGCTCTGGACGTGCAGCATGATGCTGCCCTTGCCAGTCGCTGCCTTGGCGGGAGCCGCCAACAAGACGATCGGCACGAATGTGCCCAGCAATGCAACCGCGGACAACGCCCGCATCGAACGCTTCAGGGATGTCGGAATATTTCCCACGACCCCTCCCCCTTCTGGCTGACCTGCAACTCAGCGTGCGCATCGGGCCAGACGTGACCCGATGTCAGGAGGAACTGTGCGGGGAAGGAGCCTTCGGTGGGTGGCTTCATGACAGGCACGTCACGCAACTGTCAGGGCTGTCATGAACAGATCTACCGGGCGTGATCGACCGGCTACTCCGAGGCGATCAGCGGCACTCTTGATCATGAGTAACTTCACCGCACCACAGTCGGGTAAAAGCACTCATGATCAAGGGTGACGACGACTGCGTGGCCCACCCGTTGCCTACCGGCTGCCTAGGATTGGGGGCGTGAGCAGCCGCGCAGGAATCGTCGTCACCGGTACCGAAGTGCTCACCGGACGGGTGACCGACCGGAACGGTCCATGGCTTGCCGAGCAGCTTCGCCTCATCGGAGTCGACGTCGCCCAGCTGATCGTCGTGGGTGATCGCGCTGAAGATCTGCGTGAATCGCTGGTCTTTCTGGCCGAATCGGGCGTCGACCTCATCATCACCTCGGGTGGGCTCGGGCCGACCGCCGACGATCTGACCGCGGCGGTGGTCGGCGCGGTCCAGGGACGTGAATCGCTGCTAGACACCGCCCTCGAAGAACAGATCGCGGCAGTCGTGGCGAGGCTGAGCGCTGATCGCGGCTGGCAGTTGAACCCAGCCGCGACGGCGTTCGCGACGCGCAAGCAGGCTCTCGTTCCCGCAGGTGCGACCGTTCTCGCGCCGATCGGCACCGCGCCGGGACTGATCGTTCCGGTGGCCGAAGGCCGCAGCGGGCCGCCTGTCCTCGTGCTACCTGGACCGCCTCGGGAGCTTCAAGGGATGTGGCCGGCCGCACTGGCCGATCCGAAGATCCGGGCGGCGCTGGCCGGTCACGAAGAGCTGCGTCAGCAGACGATGCGGCTGTGGGGAACGCCCGAGTCGGAGCTGGCCGCGACGCTGCGAGACAACGAGGCAAAGCTGGCGGGACTGGAGATCACCACCTGTTTGCGCGGCGGGGAACTGGAAATCGTGACTCGCTACGGCACCGCGTCCCAACCTGCCTATGAGGCCTTCGAAGCGTTGATCCGCTCGGCATACCCGACCACTCTGTTCTCGGCGGACGGACGAACGATCGACGACCTCGTCGCTGATGCGCTTACGACTCGATCGCTGACCGTCGCGACCGCGGAATCGTGCACGGCCGGCCTGCTTGCCGCTCGCCTCACTGAACGATCCGGTTCGTCGGCGTATCTGCTGGGCGGCTTCGTGGCGTATGCGAACGCGGCCAAGCAAGAGCTCGTCGGGGTGCCCGAGCAGTTGATCGACACCGTCGGAGCGGTCAGCGCCGAGGTCGCCGAGGCGATGGCAGTGGGCGCTCGCAACCGGCTGGGCGCTGACCTCGGCGTCGGCATCACGGGCATTGCCGGTCCGGGCGGCGCAAGCGCAGACAAGCCGGTCGGGTTGGTGTACCTCTGCGTGGTCGGACCGCACGCCACGCTCGCACGCCGCGTCAACGTGCCCGGATCACGCGCGGAGGTCCGGTCCCGTTCCGTGCTGATTGCCCTGCACATGGTCCTGGAGCTGCTGACCGCCTGACCTCAGGACCGATAGGCCGGCAGGCCGAGCTGCTCGCGGATCGCCTGTTGCACAGTCACCTTGTCCACGCGCGCATCGACGGTGAACACGAATTCCTTGCGCCGGAACAGTTCGAGCACCGGGTTGGTCTTGCCGTGATAGTCGCGCAGCCGACTGGCAAGTGCGTCCTCGGTGTCATCCTCCCGGCTGATCAGCTCGCCGCCGCAGACGTCGCACCGATCCTCGACCGCTGGGCGGTGCGCGATCAGGTTGTAATCCAGGCCGCAGCGTGAACACAGCCGGCGTGCCAGCACCCGCCGCCTGACCTCCTCGTCGGGCAGGTCGAGATGGATGACGCCGTCGATGTCATAGCTCTCGAGGAAGAATTCGGCTTGCCGAGCGTTGCGCGGGAACCCGTCGACGATGAAGCCGTAATTCCAGTCGTGTTGATCCAGCCGGTCTCGCACGACCGATTCGACGAGGTCATCGCTGACCAGCTCGCCGCTGGCCATCACCCGTCGAACCTGCGCACCGACCTTCGTGTGGTTCTGAACGTGCCAGCGGAAGATGTCACCGACCGCAATCTGCGCCAGATCGAAGTCATGGGCCAGCAACGCTCCTTGAGTTCCCTTGCCGCTGCCCTGGACACCCATGATCACGTACTTGCGCATGCCCGCACCCTCCCAGAAATGGTGCTCCGCGGCGAGCTTTTGCCCCGACCCGCAATGACCTGCCACCCGTCGATTACGCAGCGGCTGACCAGTGCGTCGGTCGACTGCGCCCGACGAAGCTGACCTGGGAGACCAGCCGGATTCGCAAGAGTGGACGAAACCACCTCGACACTGTCGTACCCGGCAGGTAGAAATCAGCCGCAGAGCTTCGACAACATTGTGAGCCACACCCAACCAGGGTTCCAACGCCAAGGAGACAGCCATGACAGCCGCCGAGCCGAGACCGGACGACGCGCAGATTGACGTTCGAGGCCTCACAAGAAGGTATCGCGGGTCGCGTGGCCAACCCGATGTCGAGGCGGTTCGTGGCATCGACCTCACCGTCGCGCGCGGCGAGGTGTTCGGCTTTCTCGGCCCGAATGGCGCCGGCAAGACGACGACCGTGCGGATGCTCTGCACCCTGCTGCCGATCAGCGACGGGACCGCGACGGTCGTCGGTGTCGATGTGCGCCGCGACCCGGCAGCGGTGCGACGGCTGATCGGGGTAGCGCTGCAGGACGTCGGCCTCGACGGTACCCAGACCGGTCGTGAACTACTCGAATTGCAATGCGGTTTGTACCGGATACCCGCGCCCGCGCAGCGTGCCAGCGAACTGCTGACTCTGGTCGGTCTGGACGAGGCCGCCGACCGCACCATCAAGGGCTATTCCGGTGGCATGAAACGGCGCCTCGACCTGGCAACCGCCTTGGTGCACAAGCCTGAAGTGCTGTTCCTCGACGAGCCGACCACCGGACTCGACCCGGCCAGTCGCATCACGATCTGGGAAGAGGTGCGCCGAATCAACGCGGCGGGCACCACGGTCTTTCTCACCACCCAATATCTCGAAGAAGCCGATCAATTGTGCGGCCGGGTAGCGATCATCGACGACGGCCGGATCGTGGCGTCCGGCACGCCGGATGCTCTCAAGGCCGAGCTAGGCAGCGATGTCGTGACGGTGGGTCTCGCCGCGGACCATACGGATGTCGCCAACAAGGCGCTTGCGAAGCTGCCTGGCGTCGACCACGTGACCGAAACCGCCGACGGACTCGCCGTATACGTGGACGACGGGGCCGCCTCGGTTCCCGAAATCGTGCATCGTCTTGCCGAGGTGAACGTCCGTCCCGGCACCATCTCGCTGTCCCGTCCCACCCTCGACGACGTATTCCTCGCCGCGACCGGACGACGCATCGAAGGCGGCACTCCCGAGGTGGCGGCATGAACGAGACAGTCCTGCTCGCGCGTCGCGCGATCCGTGAGGTGTGGCGACTGCCGGCTGCGACGCTGCCCGCCCTGTTCATCCCGGTCTTCTTTCTGGTCGTGAACCTCGGCCAGGTCAACAAGGTCTTTCCAGCATCGACGCCGTTCCTGCACGGTCAGCACTACGTGGCGTTCCAGATTCCGGTGTCGCTGGTATTCGCGGTCAGCTCGGCGACATCAGGCCTGGCCATGGTCACCGACATCGACATCGGCTACCTCGACAAGCTGATGGCGGCACCGATCCGTCGCACCGCCCTGATCTGGGGCCGGCTCGCGGCTGATCTGACTCGCGGGGTGGCCGTTTCGATACTGGTTCTCGCAGTCGGTTTCGCCTTCGGTGCTCGCGTCAAGTCCGGCGTCCCCGGTGTGGTGCTGCTCATCGTGCTGTCTGCCCTGTGGGGCGTGGCCTACGCCGGCATCGCCATCGCTATCGCCCTGAAGACGAAGAACGTCCAGACCACCAACGCCTCG
>DASXHV010000087.1:0-6196 GCA_036488285.1 Jatrophihabitans sp.
GTTCACCACAGAGCGGTGCCTTCCATGTTGGACGGCCCCGAGCAATTCAAGAATTACGAAGCCTCACGCGAGAGGTGGTACCTGGCCAGGCAGCGTGTGTGCCTGAAAACCATCGAGAAACGGCTGCCGCATTCAGCAACAGACGCACAAGGCCACGTGCAGTCACTGGCACAGCCGCGACTGGGAGGGCCGACGCACCGAGATCGATCCCGGGCGGTACCCCGAGCCTACCTGTCCCAGCACCGTCGCCAGACCACGCACTCACAACTCCGCGGTTTGTCTTGAGTCAAGAAACTGGCAGGGAGCCGTTGCCGTAAGCGGATCGCTCACCGGGGACAGTCAGGGACCGCGTTACCGAGTTGGGCGCCCACGGGCTCAGTGACCCCTCGCGCAGGTCACGGGGCCCATGGCATCTGGTCATCCTATGCTGGAACACGCCCGACCCTTCCACGGTCACCCAGTCGGTCGAAGCCGGCTGACCGACGGTCGCCAGATAGGTTGCGATCATGGACCTCATCCGCCGGGACGAGAACTCGCGCGAGTTCCTGCTGTTCGCGCTCACGCCGCCCAGGTTGGCCACTGCGGCTGACCGCGTTCAACAGATCGCGGACACTACGACCCAACGGCTGCAAGATCTGGACCTTGACGGGCTGATCCTCTACGACATCGACGACGAAGCCGAGCGCAACCCGGCGCAGCGGCCGTTCCCCTTCACCCCGACGCTCGACCCCGCGGACTTCCTCGCCGACAACCTCGCCGAGTGGCAGACGCCGGTGATCGTCTACCGAGCGGTCGCCAAGCACGACCGTGACATCCTGCGTTCCTGGCTGGCCGTTCAAGACCCGACGCGGGTGCTGACCGTGCTCGTCGGCGCCGCGTCGAGCACGACCACCGCCGCAACGTCTCTCACGGACGCGCAAGCATGGAGCCGCGAGCTCAATCCGGACCTGACTGTCGGCGGCGTAGCAATACCGGAACGTCATAGCCGCAGACGCGACGAACACCGGCGGCTGCTGACGAAGCAGGAGGCAGGCTGCCGGTTCTTCGTGACGCAGGTCGTCTACGACGTCAACGCTGCCAAGAACCTCGTGTCGGATTACTTCTACGAGTGTTCGGCCCTGGGCATCGAGCCGGTACCGATCGTCTTCACCTTCTCGGTCTGCGGGTCGATGCGCACGTTGGAGTTCTTGCAGTGGCTCGGTGTAGACGTCCCGCGGTGGATCGAGAACGACTTGACGCACTCCGCCGACACCCTCGACACCTCCTACCAACTTGCCCTGACCGCAGCGATCGAGCTGATCGACTACTGCCGCAGGCTCGGTATGCCGTTCGGTATCAACATCGAGAGTGTGTCGATCCGAAAGATCGAGATCAAGGCATCGGTGAAGCTCGCCGCCCGCCTTCGCGCGGAGCTGAGAAGCAGCGCCCACGACGATCCACACCTTGAGAACGGCCGATAATGGTGAATCGTCGCGCTCGCGCCACCAGCGGGTTCCGCCGCCCGGCTCGCAACCAAAGACGCTCGCCATTGCCCGGAAGCGGACCCCGCAGCGCGACAGGCCGCGGCCTTATTAGCCATCGCCGGCTCGCGGCTGAGCCGCTGTGCTCGTACTTCAACGTGCCGAAGAACCGCTCAATGACGCCGTTGGTCTGCGGTGATCGCACGCGCGTGCGGACGTGGCGCAGCAACGGGTCGTCGCCGGCGAACGCGGCCTGGTAGGTCTCGCCGCGAAAGCACGACCCGTTGTCGGACACGACCGCGATCGGCGCCGCGACGACGTCGAGGATCTCGCCGGTGGTCTCGTCGACCAGCTCGATCTCGCCACGGTCCTCCCGTAGATCGGCGAGCCCGAGAACGCGTTGAGCCTCGGCGACTGCGGCGTGCAGGCAGGCGATCGCGTCGGCGCCGCGTCCGGTCGGGGTGATGGTGGCGGCGAGGCAGTACTTAGTGGCGTAGTCGATGACGGCGCAGATGCGCCAGACGCGGTTGCGCACGGTCGGCGGGTCGTGGAACACCTTGCGACGCAGCGCGGCCCAGGACTTGCGGTCGGCCCGGAACCCACGCGGCAGCAGCAAGCATCGGCGGCGTAGCGCCCGTTCAACGGTCGAGGTCGACACGTGGTGGCCGTCGGCGCGCATCATCGCGGCGATCTTGCGATGCCCCCACGCTGGCCAGTCCGAGGCGTACTTCGCTGCCAGTGCCTCGGCTGCGTCCACGGCCGGTGTCGGCCACGGTCCCTTGACCGGCTCATCACCCCCACGCAGCGCCGCGAGCCGGCGTCGGTACGTGCGTTCGGAGATGCCGGCCAGGGCGGCGAACCTCGCGACCGGCAGCTCGGCTGCTTCTCTCAGGGCAAGCACCACCTGCAGCCGCGTCTCGACCGGCACCGGGTCATTGCTCTTCCTGGTCAAGATCGAACTCCCTGTCACGGCTCGGCCCGAAAACCCTGCCAGAAAGTCTGACGCACACCAGGTTGCCTCTTTCGAACATATGTTCGATACTGTGAGGATGGGCTTCGGCAATCCGATCATTCCGTGGCGCGAGCTGGAGCGCCGGCTGTCCGGCCGGCCCGGCCCGGCCACAGACGATGAGACTCCGCATCCCCGGCGCGGGCACGGCGAGGACCGCGGCCCGGACGGCGGGGATTCTCCCGCCTGGTCCCGAAAGCGTCCGGCTTATCAAGCTCCTCAGGTAGCCACCCGCGATACCGCGCGAGTCGGGTTCGCCGAGCTGCACGCGCACTCCTCCTTCTCGTTCCTGGACGGCTCCTCCGACCCCGAGCAACTCGTCGAGGAAGCTGTCGGTCTCGGCCTGGAAGCACTGGCCATCACCGATCACGACGGCATGTACGGCATCGCACGATTCGCTGAAGCAGCCGAGGCGTTCGAGCTGCCCACCATCTTCGGCGCCGAGCTGAACACCGGCATCGCGATGCCGAGCACCAAGGTCGAACGATCGATCGCGGCCAGGGTCGGCGTCTCCGATCCACCGGGCGAGCATCTGCTGGTACTTGCCCGCAACCCCACCGGTTACGCCTCGCTGTGCCGGGCCATCAGTCAGGCTGCGTTACGCGGCGGCGCGAAAGGTCGTCCGGTCTATGAGCTCGATGAATTGGCCGAACTCTCCAATGACAACTGGCTGATCCTGACCGGTTGCCGAAAAGGTGCAGTGCAGAAAGCCTTACACGGCAACGGATTCGGCACCTTCGCTCTCGACCCGGCGCGCCGCGCGCTACAAGAACTCACCGACCGGTTCGGCTCCGACAACGTGGTCGTCGAACTCACCCACGCCTTGGAACCACTGGCCGATGAGCGCTACGCAGCGCTGGCTCAACTTGCCGAAGAGCAGCACCTTGACCTGATCGCCAGCACTGCCGCGCACTATGCCGCGCCGCGTGATCGCCCACTGGCCAGCGCGGTCGCCGCCGTTCGGGCCCGCACCAGCATGGATGCCCTGGATGGCTGGTTGCCGGCCTGGACCGGTCAGCATCTGCGATCCGGCGCGGAACTGGCGCAACGATTCCATCGCTACCCGCAGGCGGTGTTCAACGCTGCCCGGCTCGGCAAGGAACTGGCTTTCCCGCTCAGGCTGATCGCCCCCGACCTGCCACCGTTTCCGGTCGAACCCGGCTACGACGAGATGGGCTATCTGCGCAAGCTCGCCTACGACGGCGCCGCCGAACGGTACGGGCCGAGGGGTCCTGACGCGCTGGCGAAGGCGCACGCCCAGATCGAACACGAGCTGCGCATCATCGGCGACCTCAACTTTCCAGGCTATTTCCTGGTGGTCTGGGAACTCACCCAGTTCTGCAAGAAGGAAGGCATCCTTGCCCAGGGACGAGGCTCGGCCGCCAACTCCGCGGTCTGCTACGCCCTCGGTATCACCGCGGTCGACCCGATCAGGTACGAGTTGTTGTTCGAACGGTTCCTGGCCCCGGAGCGGGACGGTCCACCCGACATCGACATCGACATCGAGTCCGACCGTCGCGAACTGGTCATTCAGCACGTCTATGAAATGCACGGCCGCGAGCACGCCGCCCAGGTCGCCAACGTGATCACTTACCGGCCGCGGTCGGCGGTGCGCGACATTGCGCGGGCGTTCGGCTACTCCCAAGGGCAGCAGGACGCGTGGAGCAAGCAGATCGACCACGGTTACTACTGGTCCACCGAGATGGCCGAAACGCTGACGGACTCGGTCGACAGCGATGCCATCCCCGGCCACGTCCTGGCCCTGGCCGAGCAACTGCAAAACGCTCCGCGGCACCTGGGCATTCACTCCGGCGGAATGGTGATGTGTGACCGTCCGGTGATCGAGGTGTGCCCGGTCGAGTGGGGGCGGATGCCGGGCCGCACCGTCCTGCAGTGGGACAAGGACGACTGCGCCACTGCTGGTCTGGTGAAGTTCGACCTGCTGGGCTTGGGCATGTTGTCAGCGCTGAAGTACTGCTTCGACTTCGTCGAAGAATGGCACGGCGTGCGGTACGGGTTGCACGAGGTGCCACCCGAGGACCCGCTGGTCTACGACATGCTCTGCGAGGCCGACACCATCGGGGTGTTCCAGATCGAATCCCGCGCCCAGATGGGCACGCTGCCCCGGCTGCGTCCCCGAAAGTTCTACGACCTGGTAATCGAGATCGCGCTGATCCGACCGGGCCCGATCCAGGGCAATTCCGTTCACCCCTATATCCGAAGGAAAAAAGGCCTGGAGGAGGTCACCTACCCGCACCCGAAGCTCGAACCTGCGCTGGAGAAGACACTCGGCATTCCGCTGTTCCAGGAGCAACTCATGCAACTGGCCATCGACGCAGCCGGCTGCTCGGCCGCCGAAGCCGACCAGGTACGTCGGGCGATGGGATCCAAACGCAGCAGCGAGAAGATGGAGGGGCTACGGACCCGGCTCTATGACGGGATGGAAGCCAACGGGATCACCGGGGCGGCAGCCGATGACATCTTCGGCAAGATCAAGGCGTTTGCCGCGTTCGGGTTCGCCGAGAGCCACTCGATCAGCTTTGCGTTCCTGGTCTACGCCTCGTCCTGGTTGAAGCTGTATCACCCGGCGGCGTTCTGCGCCTCGCTACTCAACGCACAGCCGATGGGCTTCTACTCGCCGCAGAGCCTGGTGCATGACGCCAAGCGGCACGGGGTTGCCGTCCGGGGCCCGGACATCAACGCCTCACTCGCCGAAGCCAACCTCGAGGCCGCCGAACCCGGTGAACACAGCGAACACGGTGAGTCCAGCTATGCCGAATTTGCCGAATATGCCGAATATGTAGGGCCGGGACCGGAGCAACCCGCCGTCCGGCTCGGGCTGTCCAACGTCCGGGGCATCGGCGGCGATCTGGCCGCCCGGATCGTCGCCGAACGGAACACCGCCGGTGTGTACCGGAGCATGACCGACCTGTCGCGCCGGATCGGGATGAGTGCCGATCAGCTCGAGGCGCTTGCCACTGCCGGGGCATTCGACTGTTTCGGGACGAAGCGCCGGGCCGCACTCTGGGGTGCCGGAGCCGCCGCCCAGTCCCGGCCGGGGCAGCTGAATCTGGTGTCGGCGGCCGAAGAGCAGATCCCGGCGCTGCCCGATATGACGGAACCCGAGCAGCTGATGGCTGACATCTGGGCGACCGGGATCAGCCGGGACCACTACCCCACTGCCCTGATCCGGGATCGGCTCACAGCCTTGGACGTCATCCCCTCGAATCGGTTGAAACACCTGCCCGACAAGACCCGGATCACGGTGGGCGGTGTGGTGACCCACCGGCAGCGGCCGGCAACGGCGCGAGGGGTGACCTTCATCAACCTCGAGGACGAGTTCGGGATGGTGAACATCATCTGCGACCCGGTTGTCTGGCAGCGACACCGCCGGGTAGCCCGGGAATCGGGCGGTCTGTTGATCCGGGGGATGCTGGAGCGGGCGGATGGGGTCACCAACGTCGCCGCCGAGCGGATAGAGAAGCTGGATCTGGGACTGCGGACAAGGTCCCGCGACTTCCGCTGAATACGGGGATGCACATGACCGCCGAGTTACGCACGAGTCGGCGAGTTACGCGATATGGCGCGTAACTCGGTCAACCCCGCGTAACTCAGTCGTGCGCCGAGCTGTGCGTCGCCCGGAGTCGCCCGGAGCCGCCCAGAGCCGACCGGAGTCGCCCGGAGTCGCCCGGAGTCGCCCGGAGTCGCCGGGAGTCGCCCGGAGTCG
>DASXHV010000138.1:0-47113 GCA_036488285.1 Jatrophihabitans sp.
CAAACACCATTGACCCGGCGAATTTGGTGATCGCGTCGGCAACGCGCTGTTGCACATCGGCCGAACGCTTCTCAGCCTCGGCAATGACACTCGGATGACGGGCGGGCAGGGCAGGTAGTTCGGCGGCAAGAGTCATGTGCCGATGACACCACGTCCATGCTCCTACCGCCCAACGGCGTGCGGACGGGCTCGGCAATTCCCACGCCAGGAGCCTGGAAGTTGCCCTGTGACAAGCAGCGGCGACCGCAGCATGTCGCTGCGATCGCCGCCGTAATGCCCCTTGTCGTAAGGCCGAGAGCTGGCCTGTTAGTCGATCAGCCGGTGACCGGCTGCCCGGTGGTCGGGTCCAGGTAGAGCTTGCCGTTCTCGCCGTGCCGGTCGCCGAAGTCGAACATGGTGTTGAGGGTCCCGGCGATCGAGTCGAACGATCCGTCGATCTTGGGCAGCCGCCAGTTGTCCTCGATGAACTTCACGATGGAGGACTGGTCGGTGAGGCTGTGATCGACGTAGTTGTGCTTGGCCCACGGCGAAATGACGAGCAGCGGCATCCGGGGGCCGTAGCCGCAGCGGCCGTTCTGCCCGGCTAGCGGAGTCTGCTTCGTGGTGTCGCCGCACAAGCCGGCGCCGGTGAGGAAGTCCTGCGGCCCGGGCGGGGTCGCCACCGACGCAGTGTTCGACGGGTTGTGCACACCGGAGTACACGTGGTCATACCAGCCGTCGGAGTCGTCATAGGCCACGACGACGGCGGTGGAGGACCAGGCCGGTGTCTGCTGAAGGGCGTTGATTTCGCTGGTGACGAACTGCTGCTCATCGATCGGGTCGGAGTAGCCGGGGTGCCCGTCCTGGTATCCGGGCGCCTTCAGGAAGCTCACGGCCGGAAGTTTGTCGGCTGAGATGTAGCCGTGGTTGATGGCAGCGACCAGCGAGTCGAAGTCGCTCATGTCGTACTGGTGGTTGGCGGTGTTGAACTGCGGCACGCCGCCGGTCGTCGTTTGGGTGTCGGTGCCGATCGCGCTCAGCGACGCCGGCGGCAGGTGATGCGGGTTGGCGGTGGAGGTGTAGTACTGGAACGGCTCGTGATGTGCGATGTAGTCATCCTTGCTGCCGTAGTTGGTTGCGCCGGGCACGGTGCCGCCGGTACCGCCGACTGCGGGACCGACCGGATGCACGGCGTTGCACAGCCCCTGATCGGCTGCGGGCGCGACAGCGAACTTGCCCTTGAACTGATCCGGGGTGAACGTGCTGGTCGGTTGGGTGCCTCCGGTCGCGGCCGCGAACGTTGTAGTAGGCCGGAACCCGCCCTGGAACCAGCCCCAGGACAACCCGGCTGCGTTGAGGTTGTCACCGACATTCGTGCCGGTCAGCGAAACCGCATCGCGGGTCGAGCAGTCGTCGTAGTAGGGCTGCGCGTCGGAGATCAGCGACGTGCCGCCCTTACCGTCGGCAACAGTGTCACCGTTGGTCGCCGCACCATTGATCATCTTGTCCACGCCGCCGGTGTTGCCCGACACGAGGTTGATCGCACCGGGTGCAGACGGCCCGAACGTGGTGCCGAACGAGTTGTCGCTCATCGCGAACTGTTGGGCGTAGTTCCACATGCCGGTGACCGTGTTGCCGTCGTAGTAGTTCATGACGTCGCTGGCCTTGCACGGCTGGCCGGGTCCGTTGGTGCCCGAGGCGTTGCCAACGGTCGTGATGAACTGGTCCATCTTTCCGCCGTCGAATGCCTTCTGCTCCGCGTTGTAGTTGTGGCTCTGGTCGCAGGTCAGCACGTCGTTGATGTTGGCGGGATTCAGTCGCTGTGGGTTGACCTGGTGGCCAGCAGCGTCCTTGTTCGGGTTGTTCGTCAACAGGTTGCCCGCCCCGCCGGCGCCCTTGCTGTCGACGAGGTTGTTCACAGCCGGGGTGTGTTTGGCGGCACGGAAGGGCTGGCCGGAGGTGTTGGCCGCCTTGGGGTAGGTGCCGAAGTAGTGGTCGAAGGACACGTTTTCCTGGTAGATCACAACCAGATGCTTGATCGGGGTGGCGGTCGACCCAGGCTGACCGTGGCTGGGTGCGGTCGCGCTGGACACCGCGGACACGCTCAACAGGCCAACGCAGCCCAGCGCTGCAGCGCCGGCGACTTTCGATAGTCTGAACATCAAACAACGGCCCTTTCTCGAGTTCCCGTGGTGCCCGGGTATGGGCAGCAAGCGGCGCTCAGAAAGCTATCGACCGTAGGTGAACATCAACCCACGCATCGGCGAACATCCTCGCGCCGATCCCGGTCAGCCATGATTGGCCGATGACGGCGTGCACGCCCGGCAGCGAAATCGACACTTGAGCTACGCAAGCCATTGCGGCGCTGAGCGCGTTGTCGATCACGTGGAGTAGTTCGGCGACGTCGATGGGCTTGGTGAAGTAGCCGGAGGCGCCGGCGCTGAGGAGTCGTTGGCCGTTTCGTGGCATCGCGTCTGCGGCGTGGCCGAGGTATGCATCGTCAGCTGCGACGGGCCGCGCGGGCTGCCGGATGCGAACACCGCAATCCGGCGGGTGGCGGCCGGCGTCGCACGCGCTCGGTGGGCTCTTTCGTTCATTGGGACTCCCCGTGCCGACGAGACTCGAACGCTGACACCCTCGGGCCGAAATACCGGCAGCGAGGTTATGTAGGTCGTTTTAGGCAATTCTGCCGCATTCTCGGTCGGTACGGGCCGATGTCGGTCAGCCCTTTGCTGGCTGACTGCCGCAGGAGCGCGAGCGACCGGCACCCGTCCGCGTCCAGGGCAGCAGCGTTCGGGGCCAACCGTGCTATTAGCAATAGCGCCGACCGAGTGCCTTCATCGCTTGGCTGACCTCCCAATCATGCCGTGCGTTGCACAGGGCCCAGCGTTGTTCGTCGTCGGTCATGTCCCGCAGAAACCCGTACCGATCTCGCACAGTCTCGATCCACTCGCTCACCGCAATGGGCTTAGTCAGATAGCCGGTATCTTCGCGGGCGAACTCATGAGCCGTCCGGGGTCGAAGCACCTGCTCGGCCGAGAGCGGTTTATCTCCTCGCCCGTCGTGGTTGACGTCTCGGTACACCTTCAGCACCCATAGCCGTCGTACAAGATCTTTGTCAAGGCTGCCCTGGGTGACAAACCATTGCAGGTCGTACAGGTCGCGAGCCAGCGACACCCGCCGAAACCGCGCCAGCTTCTCCGCGATGGCTTCCTCCGCCCGCACGACAGGCAGCTCAGGCAGCGTGAAGTCGTAGCTGCGGTGGATCGGCAGCGGGATCGGCGCGAGGTGTTCTGGTGGCAGGACTAGGGCGTGACGCGACAGCTCGATCTTGGCGCCCAGGTTGGGTCGACCGATCGGGCTGTCGACGACGATGTCACCGCGGCGCCCGTCATCACCAAGGCGCTCGACCGCAAACCTGAAACCGAAGATCTCTGCGCCGTCAACGGCCGACAGGACGTCCAGCGCCAGCGCCTCGTCGGGTGCCGAGAAGTCCAGGTCAGTCGAGAACCGTCCGAGGTTGCCGGCACGGAACTTTCTCAGCGCAGTACCGCCTTTGAACACCACACCTCTGTCGAAAAGTCCTTCAGCGTGCAAGTGCAAAAGCAAATGATCTTGGGCGACGTCGAGCAGCGCCGCGTCCCTCGCCCCGGACGCGCCCTGGTAGTGGCGAACGAGGAAGCCTTCGGTGATCACGCGCCGGTCCCACCGCTCATCAACGGCGCGAGTTCGGCGTCCAGGACGCGCGAGAGCCGGTCATGTCGGCCGCCAGATCTCGCAGTTCCGAACCAGACCGGCACGGAGGGCGGGAACAGCCTCGCGAGGCGCTCGGCCAGGTCCGGGCGTTTTGCGAGCTCTAGCAAGTAGATCGTCCGCTGCTTCGTCGATGCGTTCGCATCCCCCAGACACGCGAGCAGGAGTTCGTAGTCGATTCGTGCGCCACTCTCGGGCAGCCACTGGGCCAGTCCCGCCAGATCTCGGTAACTCGAGGGTTTGGCTGCTACGCCAACAAGCAGCGCCTCGACACCCCACACAGGCAACCCGTCGACGCGGTCGATCGACTCTTCGGGCAGGTCGACGTGCACCACACGGAACGCCCGCAGCGCCTTGGGAGGCTCCCGCCGGGCGAGAAGCCACACCACCTCCTGTTCCGGGACACGCTGTGCCAGCCTGTTCAACACGGCCGCCGATTCCATGGCGAGTGCGATCTTCATGTCAGGCTTGACTGCAAGCTGCGCCCGCAGCTCGATCAACCGGTCACCCGAGCCGTACGCGCCAGCGCGCGCGCCCGGGAAGAACTCCCATACATTCATCGTCCGCAGCCGGCCCAACCATCCGCGACGTTGCAGTTCGTAAGCGATCTGTTGGGATTCCTTGGACGTCTCGCCAGCTACGGTCCGTTCGACGATCTCGGCGATCCGGCCGAGCGTCACGACATGCGGCTGTTCAAGCTCTAGCTCCTCGACCACCGGAGCCAAAGATCCTGGTAGCGATCGGGCCATAGTCATCTCCTGCCTAGATTTGTTCATATAACCAAAACTCGGCCTCATATGACTATACGATACGACGACCGAGGGACGCGGCGTATCGCGAATCGCCCCGATTCCGGAGCTACGTCGATACGGCCAAACACCTCGCGTTCGCTGCGGGCGTGGACGCCGCCGCCGTCGCTGATCGGGCAGGATGGCCGTCATGGACAAGGGGCGGGCCGAGGCGTTCAGCGACGGCGTGCTCGCGGTGGCGATTACGTTGCTCGTGCTCGACCTGCACGTCGCGGCCACCGGCAGCGGCAGTCTGTCCCACCAGCTCGCCCACAACTGGCCGAGCTTCGCCGCCTACATCGTCAGCTTCTTCGTCATTGGCGTGATCTGGGTGAACCACCACGCCCTGTTCGGGCTGGTCGATCGGGTTGATCGTGTGTTGCTCTTTGAGAACTTGATCCTGCTGATGTTCGTCACCACTCTGCCTTTCACGACGTCCACGCTGGCCGAGTTCGTCCGCGAGGGTGGCGCCAACGCACGCTGGGCTGTCGTGCTCTATGGCATCTCGAACATCGGTATGGCCTTGGCGTTCACCGTGATGCTGAGCCGGATGGTGCACCATGGCCTGCTCGCGAACCCGGTCGCGCCCGACGTCGCGAGGCGGGCTGTTCGACGGTTCGGGCTCGGCAGCATCGCCTACCCGGCCGCGACCGCTGCCGGCCTGCTCTGGCCACCGCTGATCCTCATCGCGATCGCGGTCCTAGCCGTCTATTACATGGCCGAACAGACCCAGATCCTGCCGAAGGCCGACCACGCCGACCACGCCGACCACGCCGACCATGCCGATCCTGGCGGACTCACAGCGGAAGAAAGCTAAGCCCACACCAGGCACCGCGGCGACCTGCGGGATGCGAATGCCGTACGCATGCTCGGCCACGGCAGCCACTTGCCCGACGCCGAGGCAGCGAATTCCGCCGCGGCTCGCGAACCCCGCAACATGGCGCCGGTTCCAGCTAGCCGGTAGTGGTTGTGGCCGCTTGCCGGGCAGACCGAGGCCCGCCTATGCGCGATCGTGAGGAATAGACGGCACGTCCTGCCGTGCTTTCAAGCGACCTGAGGAGGCAGTGATGTCTACCAGCGCACAGACCGCGGCTGCGGTGACGGTGCCCGATACAAAGCTCGCGCGCGACGCCACTCAACTCGTACGCGATTCCACCACCGACCTGGTCTATCACCATTCCCGTCGGGTCTTCTGGTTCGGCAGCTTGCAGGGCCAAAACCGAGGACTCAGCTTCGACCCCGAACTGCTGTACATCGGAGCGATGTTTCACGACATCGGCCTGAACGAGCAATTCCGCAGCAGCGGCCGGCGCTTCGAGGTGGACAGCGCCGACGAAGCCCGCCGCTTCCTGCAGGGCCACGGCGTACCCGAGGACAGCATCCGCAGGGTCTGGACAGCTATCGCCCTGCACACCACGCCAGCCATCCCCCAGTTCATGGAACCCGAGGTAGCACTCGTGACCGCCGGGGTTGAATACGACGTGCTCGGCATCGGATACCACGACATCAGCGACGCCAACCGCGCCGAGATCACCGCCCTGCACCCGCGCTCGGACTTCAAGCGCAACATCCTCCGCGCGTTCACCGAAGGTATTGCGCCAAAGCCAGAAACGACGTTCGGCAACGTCAAAGCCGACGTCCTGGAGCGATTCGTGCCCGGCTACCAGCGCGGCAACTTCGTCGACATCATCCAGAATTCGGACTGGCCGGAGTAGGCGAGTAGCCCGCAGCCAGGTCTTCAGCGCCCGACGGATGGCCGGTTTTGGATCACGCAGGCGGCCACGGCTAGTCTGACCGCCGACCTATGACCGCAGGTACGAGGCACCGTTTACATCGACAATGCTTCCGGTGCTGTATTCCGCGCCAGCAGAGGCCAGGAACGCGACGACATAGGCCACCTCGTCAGGTACGCCGGCACGGCCGAGCGGGCTCTGATCTCGGATGCTTTGGCCGCTCTCGCCCTGGAGCAGAGCTGCAGTCATATCCGTCTCCACGAAGCCCGGCGCTACCGTCATGACGTAAACGCCGTGCGGCGCGAGCGCCTGCGCCAAGGATTGCCCCAGGCTGTTGAGCCCTGCCTTGCTCGCTCCGTAGGCTGGGTAATCCGGTTCCCCGCGAGATGC
The DNA here is from genome assembly GCA_036488285.1 of Jatrophihabitans sp. GTDB lineage: Bacteria > Actinomycetota > Actinomycetes > Mycobacteriales > Jatrophihabitantaceae > Jatrophihabitans_A. The sequence goes on from DASXHV010000138.1 coordinate 6,644, forward strand.
CCCGCGCGACGATACGTTTACGACGCGCCCGCCGCCACGACTGATCATGTGCTGTGCCGCGCAGAAAGTGGCGTTCGCGGCGCCAACGAGGTTGACATCGAGGGTCCGACGCCAAGCCGCCTGCCAGCTCGCATAGGTCACCTCCGCAAGGCGATGCGCTTCGTATATGCCAGCGTTGTTGACCAGTACGTCCAGCTGACCGAGACCCTCCACCGCGTCATCAACCATCCGGCTGACCGCCTCGGCATCTGCCATATCGGCCTCAAGCACGATGTGCCCGGTGCCCGGTAGAAGCGCGCAGGTCTCCTCGGCCGCAGTCTTATTTGCATGACAATGGACGGCCACCCTTGCTCCGTGCTGGGCGAAACGAATGGCGATCGCGCGGCCGATGCCACGCGAGGCGCCCGTCACGAGCACGCCTTGACCGGTGAAATCCACTACTGTCTACCCTCTGGCTCGATGTCGAATAGGACCACGGCACCAACCCGTGGCACCCACGGCGGCCACAGCTAAATCGAAGTTGGGTTGACCTCATGATTCAACTGCTGCTCCGCCTCTTGTGACTGCCACAGAGCGCCGTGGGTGTAACGCCGCCGCGCATAGAATTGGTAATAGGCGGTGGAAAGCAGGGTCCAGATTACCCCTACCACCACGGCCACTCCTCCCCCCGGAATGTGAACCGGTCCAATGTATGTGCCGGAACCCCCGGTGAAAAACTGGCCGACGAGCGCCACCAGGACCATTGCGACGGCGAAGATCGGGGTGAACGGGTACAGCGGCGTTTTCCATGGCAGTAGCGCGGATTGAACGCGTCCTATCTTCACGCGGATGAGCGGCTGCGAAAGAGAGATCATGAGCCAGGCGAAAAGGAAGCCGAACGCCGAAAGGCTCGCCACGAAGACGTACGCACTGTTCGGGAAGAAGAACGCCAAGAGGGCACCGATGAAGGCACAGCCGGCCGTCAGCACAGTCGCGAGGGTCGGCGTGCGGCGCGTGGGGTGAGTCGACGCGAGGGAAGGGTGAAAGTGCCCCTCACGGCTGAGCGAGAAGAGCATTCTGGAAGCCGTGTAGAGGCCGCCATCTACAGCTGATACTGAAGCGATTATGACGATCCAACTGAATATCGAGGCCAACGGGCCGAGGTTCAATGCGTTGAGAGCATCGACGAAGGGGCTACTACTCGTTCCAGCTTGGTTCCAGGGCAGGATCGCAAGCAGCACGATGGTGCCGACGAGGAAAATCCCGATCACCGCGACCACGCTCAAGAGCAGCGACCGTGGCACATCTCGCTTGGGATCGCGGCATTCCTCTGCCGCGACGCTGACCATCTCGATGCCGACATAAGCGAAGAGCACCGTGAGGAGCGCAGCAAACACTGCGCCGCCACCTTTAGGGAAGAACCCTCCGTTGCTGCTGATACTGCTCAGGCTGTGGTGCGGAAACCCGATCCCAAGAATGGCCAGGATGCCGACGACGACGAAGCAAAGCAGACCCACCGACTTTATCGTCGTCAGCAACATCTCATAGTTGCCCATGAGGAGCACGCCGATGATATTGATGATCATCTCGAACGCGATGATGATGAATGCAGTCAACCACACCGGTATGCCGCTGTATTGAGCATGCAGATAGGTGCCTGCGGCGACGGATTCGGTTGCGATGCCCATCACCCAAGCGAGCCAGTAGTTCCAACCGGTGAGAAAGCCGGCTAGCGGCCCCATTGCATCGCGCGCGTAGGTGGCGAATGACCCCACCGGCTTTGCGACGCACAGCTCGGCTAGGCACGCCATCACGGCGATCAGGATTACGCCGCCAATCAGGTACGAAATCAACACTGCGGGACCAGCAATCGCCACTGCTTGTCCGACGAACAGCAGGAAGCCGGAGGCGATCGCGCCACCTATCGAGAGCGCAAGGAGGTGTCTGACGCGCAGCTCATGTTTCAGGCCGCCCGTAGTTGTAGCTGCATCGTCGTGCGCCATGGTGCTCCCGTTCGTCGGTCCACAGGCGGAGGTGCTCACCGCAAGCGCCTGCTGCGGATTAATCGGTTGCGCGGAGAAGGCCAGTCCCGGCGCAACTTACGAATGCGTTGCGCGTCGGCATCGGAGCCGCAGGGACGTTCTGAAAGGGCTACCTAAACGAACGGGGCGTCGACCCAGTTATCCCGGACGTCGGAGATGGTCTCGAAGACAAGCTTCACGTGGGAGAAGCGCCAGGCGCCGTCGACCAGCGAATACTTATCGTCATATTTCCCACTGATCCAGGTGGGGACGTGCTCCCCGTCGATGGCGAGCGTGCATGGTTCCCACAGATACCAGGTGCCAGTTGCTGAGGTGAGGCTGTCGTCCACTGTGATAGCCGGCGCGACCATGTAGTGCAGTGCCCAGACGATGTCCTTCGAGACATTCGCTAAGTACGTCAATAGAGCTTCGCGGCCAGCGTGGTAGCCGAAGCGCTCGCCACCATCGAACACACCGTCTTCGGTGAAAAGTGCGGCGAGCGGCTCAGGGGGGTATCCAGCGTCGCAGAGCCCCGCGTACGCCGCCTTGAGCTTCCGTATCTCTTGTTCGGCCTCGAGCTTGCCGAGGCGAGTAGCAAAGTCGTTATCTGTCGGCACGATGTCTCCTGACTTGATGGTGCTAGGCCTTGGGCCCCGTTTCAGGCATATGACTTCCGTTGGCTGTCATTTGCCTGATTGTTGGACGTTCACACCCATGGTGCGTAAGGTTGTGGCGCAAAGTGTCCTTCCACTTGTATGGTCGTGTCAAGACATCTGGAGGAGCAGCGAATGGGTAACCTCGAGGCTGACTCGGTCCGTACGCCCGCGGTAGAAATGTTCGCCTGCAGCGACTGGGGTCACCGACTGGCTCGACGTACTCACTCCCAGCAGGATCTGCTCAGCGGCATTCTTGCGCTCGCCAACGCCCGCGGCCTGATCAACTTTTCTGGGGGATTCCCTGACCCGTCGTTGTTCCCCGTCGGCGTGCTGAGCGGCATCGCAAGCACTTTGCTCGACGAAGACGCTGCCGTCGCCCTTCAGTACAGTCCGAGCGCGGGGATCGAGAGCACCCGGCACGCGATCGCCGATCTTCTGCTCAGCAGCGATGGACATCGTCCGCTCGACGACCAGCTGATGATCACCAGCGGTGGCATCGACGCCGTAACCCTCATCGCCAAGAGCATGCTGGATCCAGGCGACGTCGTATTGGTGGAAGAGCCGAGCTATATCGGTGCGGTATCGGGATTCGCGTCCTTCGACGCAAAGCTGCGGGGCGTCCCCATGGATGACGAGGGGCTAGACGTTGAAGCCCTCGCTACGCTGCTGGCGTCCATGCCGACGGCGCCGAAGCTGCTCTACTCAATCCCGGACTTCCAGAACCCCAGCGGCAGAACGATGTCCACCGAACGTCGCAATGCCCTGATCGAGCTCTGCCGCCGATACGGTGTCTTGATCGTCGAGGATGTCGCCTACCGTCAACTGGGCTTCCACGACACCGAGCGCCCTAGCCTGTGGTCGCTCGCGCCCGATGCGGTCGTACAGATCGGCACGTTCTCCAAGACGTTCTTCCCCGGCGTGCGCTTGGGGTGGGCGGTGGGGCCGGCAGAGATCGCGGCGCAACTCGTGATCGCCAAGCAGAATTCCGACCAATGTGCCGGCGCGCTGGGACAGCGGATGCTTGAGGAATTCCTGCGCGGTGGGCACTTCGACGCGCAGTTGCAGCGTTCCCGCGATCTATACCGGCACCGCGCGTCGGTCATGACCGCCGCGCTGGGCCAGCACTTCTCCGACCTCGGCACCTGGGGCGCCCCGAACGGCGGCTTCTTCACCTGGCTGCGGGTTCCAGGCATCGACACCACTGCGCTCGCTCTCCGGGCGCGGGCGTCCGAGGTCGCGTTCGTGCCTGGCGCGGGATTTTTTGCAGAGCACGCCGACAGCGAGCACCTCCGGTTGTCTTACAGTCGGGTGAGCGAGCCTGACATCGAGCTCGGTATCGCTCGTCTTGCAGCAGCCGTTCGAACCCTCGCGGCGGTGACAGGCTGAGGCGCCCCATTCGCGATCCGGCCCTGCGCACATGACCGACGTCTGGGGCTCGTCGCCACCCCCTATACTTGCCTCGCCCAAGGAACGTGCTGTGCACTTCATACGAGGACCGCAAGTCTTGCCGTTCGATATTCGGAGGGTTATGTGCCAAGGTCCAAGAAGGACGAAGTGAAGGCGGCCGACAGCAGCTCTCGCGCCCGCTCGGGAAATCCTGAGGTCCCTCCCGTCGTAGCACTCGATGAGATAGACCTGAAGTTGTTGGGGTTTCTGCTCGAGGATGCCCGGCTTTCCCAACGGGCAATGGCTCGCGCCATCGGAATGTCGCCGCCCGCGATCGCCGATCGGGTTGCCCGTCTTGAAGCATCCGGAGTCATAAAGGGTTACCACGCCGACCTGAACTATGCGGCGCTGAACCGGCCGATGACGGTCATCGTCGGCGTGGTCTCCGAACGAAGTGACACGCAACGCTCGCTCGCCAAGCGGCTTATCGAAGTACCGGAGGTCGAGCGCGTTGACATCGTCACGGGCTCCTCTGACCTGCAAGTGAGATTGCGAGTTCGCGACCAGACGCACCTGAGCGAGGTGCTTTTCGAGTCGTTGCTCTCAACACCGGACATCCGGCACACCGAGACATTCTTGGCTCTGGCGACGGTGGAGCCAGACAGCTTCGGGGGGCGGCTCCTGCAGTCGCTGTCCGAAGATGTAGCGCGCAGGTCAGTCGCTAACGAGGACTGATCCGCTCAGGAGCTAATTGGTTGGCGTGGAAGATGCTGCTTCGTCTGGCCACACCGCCTTGGCCGTAAGGGCGATCGGGAATGAACCGCACGACAGGAGATCCGATGGCCAGCCTGAAAGAGTCGATGCGCGAGGGAGACGTAGCACTCGGCACCTTCGTTTTCGAGTTTGCCACCCCCGGTATCGGGCGGTTGGCCGCTGCCGCCGGAGCGCAGTTCATCATCTTCGACGGCGAACACACCGGTTGGGGCTGGGAGACATTGGCGACCCTGGTCGCCACCACGCGCCCCACTGGCGCCGAGGCGTTCATCCGCGTACCCGCCGCAGAACGCAGCTACCTTTCGCGGGCCCTGGACATCGGTGCTACCGGGCTGATGATCCCCATGGTGGAGTCCGCCGAGCAGGCGCGGGACATCGTCCGCTGGGCAACCTACCCCCCGCAAGGCGTGCGGGGAGCTGCGTTTGGTGTAGCCCACGACGACTACGCGCAGGATGATTCCGTCGGCTATATGCGCCGATCCAATGCTGATCACCTGTTGATCGCGCAGATCGAGACGACGGAAGGTTTGGCGGTCGTCGACGAGATCGCGGCCGTAACGGGGATCGATGTGCTCTGGGTAGGTCAGTACGACATGACCAACAGCATGGGCATCCCCGGCGAGTTCGACCATCCGGACTACTTGGCAGCACTGGACCGGGTGTCAGCTGCCGCGCACGCTGCTGGCAAGTGGGCTGGGCAAATGGCCGCGAGCGTCGCCGAGGCGCAAATGTTGCACCAGCGAGGATTCCGTATCCTGGCGTACAGCGGTGATCTGTGGGTGTACCAGGCCGCTCTTGCCGAAGGGCTCAACCAGGTGCGCGCCGGCCTATGACATCCGGCGGTCAAGCCCCAGTACCGCGTGCGGCCGCGAGGTCCAGCGCTACATCTACGATCAGGTCTTCCTGGCCGCCCACCATTCGCCGCCGGCCCAACTCGACGAGGATGTCACGGGTGTCGAGTCCGTAGCGCTCTGCCGCGCGTTCGGCGTGCAGCAGGAAGCTGGAGTAGACGCCTGCGTAGCCGAGCGCCAGCGTCTCACGGTCTACCCGGACGGGACGGTCCTGCAGCGGTCGCACGAGGTCTTCAGCGGCGTCCTGCAGCGCAAACAGATCGCAGCCGTGTTCCCAGCCGAGCAGGTCGGCAACCGCGATGAACGGTTCGGCCGGGCAGTTACCAGCCCCCGCACCCTGGCCGGCGAGCGCGACGTCGACGCGGTATGCGCCGTGCTCCACCGCGGTGACGCTGTTGGCCACCGACAGGGAGAGGTTCTCGTGGGCGTGGATGCCGATCTGCGTCCCGTCGTCGAGCACCTGACGATAGGCGTCGATTCGCTGGGCGACGTCACGCATGGTGAGCCGTCCGCCGGAGTCGGTGACATACACGCAGTGCGCGCCGTAGGACTCCATCAGCTTGGCTTGCACGGCAAGACCAGCGGGCGAGTTCAGATGGCTCATCATCAGAAAACCGGAGACGTCCATGTCGTGCTCACGCGCCCAGTCGATGTGCTGCGCCGCGACGTCGGCCTCCGTGCAGTGCGTCGCCACCCGCACGCTCTGCGCCCCCAGCCCGTGCGCGCGGCGCAGATCCTCGATGGTGCCGATGCCGGGCAGCAGCAGCGTGGTCAGCTTGGCGCTCGTCACCACCTCCGCCGCGGCAGAGATCCACTGCGTGTCCGAGTGCGCCCCGAACCCATAACTCGCGCTTGAGCCGCCGAGTCCGTCGCCATGAGCCACCTCGATCGCGGCCACGCCTGCGGCGTCGAGAGCGGACACAATCGCGCGCACCTGCCCGACTGTGTAACGGTGCCCGATTGCGTGCATTCCGTCGCGCAGCGTCACATCCTGCACGTAGACAGCGGTGCTCATACCCAGCCTCGCAGTTCGGCCAACCGCTCAGCCGTACGCAGCGCGGCCGAGGTCATGATGTCGAGGTTGCCGGCATAGTCGGGCAGATAGTGGCCCGCGCCGGTGACCTCCAGGAACACCGAGACCCTTACGCCCCTGAGCGCACGATCTAGGTACGGCAGGTAGCCGATGTCGACAGGATCGAACTGGACGTCCTGCTTGAGTCGGTAACCTGGCACATACTGCTGGACGTCTGCCACCATTTGTTTTACCGACGCGACGATCTTGGTCTCGTCCACCGCGTCTGCGGGCTCCACCAGACAGTAAACGGTGTCGCGCATGACCATCGGCGGCTCTGCCGGATTGAGGACGATGATTGCCTTACCGATCGGCACACCGCCGATCTTCTCGATGCCGTCGGAGGTTGTCGTGGTGAACTCGTCGATGTTGGCGCGAGTGCCTGGTCCGGCCGACTTGGACGCGATCGAAGCGACGATCTCCGCGTAGACAACCGGCGCCACCTTCGAGATCGCCGCGACGATGGGGATAGTCGCCTGTCCTCCGCAGGTCACCATGTTGACGTTGTCGACACTGAGGTTTTCCTCGAGATTCACGGCCGGCACGACGTACGGCCCGATCGCGGCCGGGGTGAGGTCGACCATCAGCTTGCCGCATTGGGCGGCCACCGCGGCGTTGCGGTGGTGAGAGCTAGCAGACGTTGCATCGAACACGATCTGCGCGTCGGCGAACTCGGCCATCTCGACGAGTCCGTCGACACCGCGGTCGGTGGTGGCAATCCCCAGCCTTCGGGCTCTGGCCAGGCCGTCGGAGGAAGGATCGATGCCGGCTACCGCAGCGACATGCAGCTTCGTCGAGAGCCGCTTGATCTTGATCACCAGGTCCGTGCCGATGTTGCCCGATCCGATCACCACGGCACCAACCGTCATCGCTGGCCTCCTTCCAAGGCTGAGCCTGAGGGCTCGAAGCCGACGCTGTTTGCGATGCCTTCGGCCGGCCACGTCGTCACGATGAACGATCACCCAAGCTCTCGCATAACCTTTCATATGACAGACTCGCTGTCTAATATGGGTGGCGATCTATAAGCAAACACGTAACTCCACTCACACTTTGACAAGTCAGTAACGACAGCTGACGAAACGGAGCATGGGACATGAGCAGCTTCGATGTCATCAATTACCGGCCTGACCTTGACGAATACGCCTGGGTATTCGGCCGCTCGGTGCCGCCGGTACGCCGCGTGCGTCCGGGCAGCGTGTTGGAGATTTACACCGAGGACTGCTTCGGGGGACGGGTCCGCAATACCGGTGATCTGCCGTCAGTGGTTTGCGAGTTCCCTTACCTCAACCCCGTGAGCGGACCGTTCTATGTGGAAGGCGCCGAGCCGGGCGATACGCTCGCGGTGCACTTCGTCGCGATCGAGCCAGCGAGGGACTGGGCTGTCTCCTCCACCTTTCCTCATTTCGGCGCCCTTACTGCGACCCACCAAACTGCCATGTTGCATCCCTCGCTGGAAGAGCGAGTGTGGGTGTACGACGTCGACCGAGCCAGCGGCACGGTCACCTACCACGCGTCCCGTGGCGAAATCGCTGTTCAAATGCCTCTGGACCCCATGCACGGCACCGTCGGCGTGGCGCCTGCCGGCTTGGAGGCCCTGCAGACGATTACCCCAGGAGCGCACGGTGGCAACATGGACTCCCCTGAACTGCGCGTCGGAACGACGGCATATTTCGGAGTCAACCACCCTGGCGGCCTACTCGGCGTGGGTGACGGGCATTGCCGACAGGGGCATGGCGAGCTATGTGGAACCGCGGTCGAAGCCGCGATGAACAGCGTCATCGTCGTCGATGTCATCAAAGGTGCGCCAACCGTCACGCCATGGCCGCGGTTCGAGACAGACGACGCGATCATGAGCACAGGCTCTACACGACCCTTGGAAGATGCCTACCGGATCAGCCAGCACGACCTGGTGACATGGGTGGCGACGTGCACGGGCCTGGACTTGCTCGACTCCTACCAGCTGGTCAGCCAGGCCGGCGAGGCTCCGCTGGGTAATGTGTGCGACCCCAACTACACCTTCGTGGCCAAGCTATCCAAGAAGTACCTGCCCAGTGGCGACCTCTACGATGGCGTCCACGCGCGACTGCGACAGACAGCAGCTGCCTACCTGGCCGAACGCTGATCGGCGCACAGGCCATAAACCCTGGCGGCATTTTCCCGCGCCACCATGTCGACCACCCGAACCGCGTCCGCGCTGGACCAGTCACCGGCCTCGACCCAGCGGCCCAGGACGGCCTTCATCGCGCGGCGCCACAGGACCGCGCCGAGATAGTGCAGCTCGACAGGCCCCCAAGCATCTGAGGAGTAGAGCTGTTTGGCGAAGGGGGCGACCTCGAATGATTCGGCAACGACCTCGACGCCGCGTACGCCGAGGTAATTCAGTGCAAGGCCTACGTCGAAGTAGACATTGTTGAATGCCTGCGCGAGGTAGCCAGCCTCGCGGTGATACGGGTAGCAGTGCAGCAGCATGATCGGAACGTCGGTGGCCCGCGCCGTACGCAGAAAGTCCAGCAACAGTATGGGGTTTGCCTTGTCGAGATCCAGATCGCGATCACCGAAGCCGGTGTGGATCTGGATCGGCAGACCGCGGTCCAGCGCAGCATGCAACCCGAAGCTGAGCAACACCGGATCGGTCAGTCTCGGGCTGCCTGTCCCGCCGGAATCGATCCACCGATCGGCGGCGAGGGCCACTGCGGACGGCTCCGGCCGCCTCAGATCGAGGTCGAACCCGCTGCGGTAAGCGAGGATGGTCTTGACGCCAACTGCTCGCTCGGTCGCCTCAGCGAGCCGGGACTGGAACACCTCGGCATACTCGCGACCGGGGACGCCCTGGGCAGCGATGTCCTCGGCGAGCGATTCGAGCCGGACGATCTCGTGTACTCGTCCGCCGGAAGCCGACGCCATGCTGGCCAGGTCCAGGACGCTGTCGGAGGCGAAGCCGGTGTCCAAGACCCAGTCGGACACACCTGCTGCTGGGAGAAACCGCGAAGTCACTTCCTGCAGACCGAGTTCCTGACGTCGTGACCAGTACTCGTCAGCCGAGGCGTGCGGGGCGAGATCGAGAACCGGCGAGCACCATCGGCGGATGGCGAAGCCGAGCTGGGAATCGAACTGGGTCATCCAGTCGGGGATCGGATCGGGTGATCCTTCGTTGAGAAACACCTCGAATTGGGCACGGTCGAGATCAGTATTGAAGGCACCGTGGACGTGATGGTCGATCAGCCTTACCGCGTCGAGGTGGTGCCCCAGCTCGCCGCCCGCGTGCTCACCATCCGACATACGGTGCGACCTCCTGGTCGGTGACTACGCCATGTGCGGCATCGGCGATTGATCTGCCCAGTATTTCGACGGCCTGGTCTATCTCGCTGTCAGTAATGACGAGCGGCGGCGTGATTTCTAGGACGTTGCCGCCGACGTAGAAGACCACCGCGCCGAGTTGCCACGCTCGATAGACCACCTTCTGGGCCAGGTTCCGGTCTCGTTCCATCGAGTCGGTATCGGTCACCAGGTCGAGCCCGATGGCCAGACCACGACCACGCACGTCACCGATGCGCTCGCCAGCCACCGCCCCACCAGGCCCGGTCCCGGCAGCGATTTCCCTGAGCCCAGCGGTCAAACGCTCACCTGCAGCCGCTGCCGCCGCCGGCAGTTTCTCCGTTTCGAGGGTACGCAGGACGGCCCGGCCGGCAGCGGTGCAAATCGGGTTGCCCGCGGTGGTCAGCAATGCTGACGCTGCCGGTCCGTCGAGAATGGCAGCCGGACCCACCGCGGCCGACAGTGGCAACCCACCCCCGAGGGCCTTGCCGAAGGTGACGATGTCCGGAACGACGCCGTCATGTTCGAAGGCGTGCAACAGGCCAGGGCGTCCCAGGCCCATCTTCACCTCGTCGCAGATGAGTGGCACCTCGTAACGCGTGCACCGTTCCTGCAGCGAGGAGAGAAAGCCGTCCGGCGGCACGACGAGGCCACCGTCGGACAGGATGGGTTCGACGATGAGGCACGCGACGTCTCTGCGCGTCAATTGCTCCTCGACCGCGGCCAGCGAAGCGGCCACCACCGTCGATGCATCCCCGTTATGCGGACGCAGCGGATCGGGATAAGGGATGAAGCAGGAGTCGGCATCGGCCTGCGCTCCAGCGTCCACGTGGACCCCGGACACACCCATCGCGAGCCCTACGCCGCCGTGGTAGCTGTGCTGAAACGCAATGACTCGACGCCTGCCACTCGCGTGCCGGCACGCACGCAGAGCGACGTCGTTTGCGTCCGAGCCGGCATGACCCAAATACACCCGGCGTTCGCCGCCGCCGGGAACGACCGCGAGCAGATCTTCGGCCAGCCCCACCGAATCCGGATGCACCGCCGACAAGCCGCCGGCACCGGGCGGCCGCTGCAACGCGCGGGTCACCGCTTCGGTTACCGCCGGATGCCCGTGGCCGAGCCCACACGCCGTCCAGGTTGCCGAGAGGTCGAGCAGATGCCGCCCACCCACCTCGGTCAGCGTGCTCGCATAGCCCTCGACTATCTCCAGCGGGAAGAAACGTAGCTTCTCTATACCGGCAACAGCCGTCGCGTCGCGTTCATACAAGGTCGGCATGCCTACACCACCTCGCCGGGTTTGGCCTCGGTGGCCAATTCCGCGGCAGGGCGCGGTGAATCAAGTTCAGCCATCACGTCGCTTCTGGTGCTTTCCAGCTCAGCCGTCAATGATTGACCGATCCTTCGGGTGAGCCGGGCACCGAACAGGGCCACCAGCAAGCCAACCACGGCCCAGGCGACCCCGACGTAGGGCGGCGAGGAGAAGACACTGGTCTGACCCTTGAGGTTGTAGTACAGCACCACGGCGATCACCACGAGACCGACGCCGGGAAGTGCGACACCGAGGCCGATCCCTGACTCTCCGGTGCGTTCGCTGAAGCCGCGAGCCGTCACGAACTTGATGGCCGCAGCCTCGACCATGAAGTACGCGACCATCAACGTCACGGCGCCCGCGACGGCGAACAGGAAGTACGAATCGATAGCCGCGTTGCCGGTGCCCAACCGTGGCCAGCCCGTGCCCCACGAGATCACGTTCACCACCAGGGCAAGACCGATGACCAGCCAAAGCGCCTCACGCGGAGCGTGGGTGCGGCTGTCGACGGTGGCCAATCGGCGAGGTCCGAAGCCGTCGCGAGCGAAGGCAAAGATAAGCCGGCTAGCGGTCGAAGCCGATGCCATGTGGCAGGCGAAGGCGGAGATGATAGCCGTGAACACGATGATCAAGCTGAAGCCCGTGCCGATGTAGGTTTTGCCGAGATCTCCCAAGGTGTTTCCTGAGGTCTGGAATGCAGTCAGACCGGCTTTGTCTGTGCCGAAGCCGATGGTCTGCGCGAACATGACGACGACGAAGAGCACCCCGGTGAGCGCGAGGGTGCCGGTCAGGGCACGAGGGATGTTGCGCCTTGGGTTGTCGGTCTCTTCCCCTAGCGCGGCGCATGCCTCGAAGCCCGCCCAGGACAGGAACGCCGCGACGATGCCACTCATCACCGCTGAGACACCCACACCACCGGAGAAGCTGAACACCGAGAAATCGACGCCGGTTGACTTGGCCCCTCCCTTGGCGAAGATCACCGCGACCAGAATGATCATCGCCACGATGCCGACGCCCTCGATGATGATCAGGATCCGAGCGATCAGCCTGGTGTCGCGACCGGCGAGCAGTCCCGAGGCGGCGACGGCAACCAGAGCCGGAATGATCCAGGGCAGCTGGAAGGCGTTGGAGCGGCCGTTCTGCACCTGCAGCAGGAACGCATTGGTGAATGCGGAGAAGAGTGCCACGGTGCCGATCGCGAACCCAAGGTAGGCGCCGAGCATTGCGAACCCGCTGAAGAAACCAGCTCGCGGGCCGAGGGTGGCGCCGACCAACGCGTAGGCGCTACCCGCGTGGTTCATGTGCCGGGTGAGTCTGATGAAGCCGTAGGCCACGAGACCGACACCGATCAGACCGAGAACGAAGACCAGCGGGATCCCTTTGCCAACCGTGCCGATCAGGCCCTGGCCGTTTCCTGCCATTGCAAGGGTGGGACCGACAGTCGCCAGTGAAAGAGCGACCGTTGCCCACAAGGGGAGTCGACGGCGGCGCTGCTCGCCGTTGATCGATTCGTTCATCGTGCCTCCTGGGTAGTGACGGGCGTGAATTTCGGTGGCTGACGCGCGATGGATATGAGGACCGCTCAGAGCGACCAGGCGAAACGGAATCGTTCGGTGAGAAAGGCGATGTCCTCGTTGTCATAGGTGTTCAGCTCATGACCGCGAACGGCGAGCAGAGCCTGCCGGATGTCCTCGCCCAGCAGCCGCCCGGCCAGCGGCGACCCGGCCAGCGCGCTCAGCACGGCTGACTGGCCGTCGGGCAGCCGGACTGTTCCGGTCTGGGCCAGCTCGACGTCGGTGAGCTCGGCGGGGTTGCCGGGCACCTCGGGTGGCAGCTGCGCACGGCGCGATACACCGTCCAACGCAAGACCCAGGATGACCGTAGTAGCCAGATAGGGGTTTGCCGAACCGTCCACGCATTTCACTTCGACGTTCGCGCCGTACGGGTTTCCCCTTGTCGCAGCGCAGAACCGCACTGCCGCCTCACGGTTCTCCAGTCCCCAGCAGGCGAATGCGCCTGACCAGAAACCTGGTTTCAGCCGATGCGCCGACAGCACCGAGCCGGCGAGCACCCCGAGCATCTCCGGCAGGCCGGCGACGATGCCTGCGACAGCCGAAGCGCCCTCTTCGGTGAGCCCGTACGGGCCCTGTCCGCCGGAGAACAGCGGTTCACCGCCGCGGCTGAGCGACAAGTGTTGGTGCGCACCGTTGCCGCTACCGTCGGCGAAGGGCAGCGGTGAGAAGGACGCCGCCATGCCGTGTCGGCGGCTGATCCGTCCCACGATGAGACGGGTGAGGACCACGTTGTCGGCGGCGGTGATCGGATCGGTCGGGGCGAGGGAGAGTTCGTACTGGCCGCGGCCATATTCGGAATGGACCTGCTCCACGGGCAAACCAACCAACTCGCAAGCCTGTATGAGATCGACCAGGAACGCCTCCACATCCAGGGCGGCGCTAACGCCATAGGCGTTCCAGGGCCGGCCGTCCAGCGGCGAGCCATCGGCCTTCGTCAGCACCATCTCGAGTTCACAGCCGACCAATGCGGAAAGCCCTTGCGATTCAAGGCAACTCTGCGTTTTGCGTAACAAGCCACGGCTGCACAACGGAAACGGTTCACCCTCTTGGGTAAACATCTCGGCCGGGGCCCACGCGAGCTGGTCTCCGACGACTCGCATCGCGTCGAGATCAGCCCGCAACCGGAGATCGCCTGCCACCCCGAGACTGGGGGTGAAGGCGACCGTGTTGTCGATGCAAAAGACATTCCAGCTGGGCGAGGCTCCCATCCCGTTCACATGAAAGGCCCGGACGCGCCGCACCGGTACTTCCTTGGCTCGCGCAACTCCCGCTGGGTCGATCACCGAACCGACGACCAAGCGCACGCCCGCGTCGGCGAGTACTGCCTCGGCCGCGGTCAACTCGGGCTCGCCGAGGACGGGCATCGGATACGCGATCGTCACCGGTTCTGCTCCCCCGCGGGTGTGTCGAGGACATGTCATGAACGTTTCACAAAGGCCTTGTGCATGCGGTATGTTTGGGACGTTACACGGAGTAGCCTGCGGAGGGAAGAGTGCATGTGCCGGCTCATCGGATTCGTCTCGCCAGCGCCCAGCACGCTTACCGCGCAGGTCGGCGCAGAGCAGGTCGCTCGTTTCCGCGACCTGTCGTGTCTGCACGGTGACGGGTGGGGAAGCGCTTGGGTCGAACCGGGCGAGCGGGACTTCGCCGATAACACCATCAGGAGCTACCGCACGACCCAGCGCGCACCGGACGATCCCATCTTCACCGAGGTGGTCGACTCACATCGCTCCGTTGCACGCCTGGTGCACCTGCGCTGGGCGACCGAGGGCTTGTCCATAACCGACCAGAACACTCACCCGTTCGTCGCCGACGGACTCGCCCTCGCGCACAACGGCTCGATCACACCGCGCAGCGACCTGGCCGAGATGTTGACGCCAGAGATGCTGCAATCGCTGCGGGGCGGCACCGACAGCGAGCGCTATCTAGCGGTCATCCGGCAGGAGTTGGCCACCGCCACCGACCTACCCGAAGCAGTGGCACGCGCTGTGTCGCGGCTTCGCCAACGGTTCCCAGCGGCAAGCCTGAACGCATTGCTTCTTTCCGGGACGACCTTCATCGCAGTGCATGCCAGCGCGGCGAGCCCCGCGCCGTTGGAGGACATGCTGGCCTCTCTTCCGGTGGGCGTCGATGAGGCTGCCCTTCCGCTCGAGCACCTGGAGAGCTATTTCCTGATGAGATGTCGCACCGGCCAGGACGGGTCGCTCGTCTTCTCCTCCACCGGCCTGCAAAGCGACGGGTGGGAGCCGCTTCCACCGGAATCGGTGACCGCCATCGATCTCGCGACGATGCGCACGTCGGTGCGCGAGCTGGTGCCAAGATAGGCGCCATGAACTCGGGACGGAAGGCGGCCAACCGGCACCGCGCAGTGACCGAGTCAGGCTCGCCCACGGTGGCCGAGCTGATTCAGAGCTGCATGGACAAGTTGCGTCCCGCGGAGCGTCGGGTGGCGCGGGCTCTGCTCGCCGACTATCCGAGCGCCGGCCTGGGAACCGTTGCGAATCTGGCCGAGCAAGTCGGGGTCAGCGCGCCGTCGGTGATGCGATTCGCGCAAGCTCTCGGCTTCGACGGGTTCGGTTCGTTACAGACATCATTGCGTGCTGAGCTGACCCAGCGCTCCAATGGCCCGCTGGGACGAATCCGCTGGCAGGCCGAAGAGGGTTCCAACTCCGAACTGCTGATCAGGCGCACCCGCGAGCTGTACGACTTCGTGCACGCCTCCCTCGCTGCGATCCCTCCGGCCGATCTCGACGCCGCGGTCGACCTGCTCGCCGACAGCTCGCGTCGGCTCTTCCTTTCTGGTGGCCGGTTCAGTCAGATGGTGGCCGAATATCTCTCGCTGCACCTGGAGCAGATCCGGCCCAGGGTTCGGCTGCTGGAAGATCCACTCGGCCGGGACCTCGGACACATCGTCGACATCACCAGGCGCGACGTCTACCTGCTCTGCGATTTTCGTCGCTACCAGCGCAGCACGATCGAGCTTGCCCATCAGGTCCACCGCCAGGGAGCCACCATCGTCCTGGTCACCGACGAGCACCTCTCACCGATCGCCGCCAAGGCAGCCGTCGTCCTGCCCGTGAGCGTGTCCTCGCCGTCTCCGTTCGACAGCATGGCGGCAGCGTTGGTGCTGGCCGAACTGCTCGTCATCCCGGTCCTCGACCGGCTCGGTGAGGCCGGCAAGGCCCGCATGTCGAAATGGGAGGACCACCGCAGCCAAGAGCTCGTGCCGTGACGGACTGGCTGTCCGACGCGCCGCTGTTCAATGCCTGGCGCGAGTTTGTGTCAGCCGACAGCACGCCATTCACGATCCCCGGCCACAAACGTAATGCTTGGTCGCTGCACCGGGATATGGCCAGATTGCTGGATTCCGATGTGCCGCTGTACGGCGGCCTCGACTCGGTGAAGCTGACCTCGGGAGTGCTCCGTACGGCTGAGCGACGTGGTGCAGAACTATGGGGTGCCGCGTGGTGCCGATACTCCACCGGCGGATCCACGCACGCCAATCAGGCGATCTGCCTGGCACTCGGACAACCGGGCGACACCGTCTTGGTCTCGCGAACCGCGCACCGAAGCACCCTGCTCGGGCTGGTCTTCGCCGGCCTGCGGCCCGTCTGGCTGCCTACCGAGGTCGACGAGCGTTTCGGCGTCCCTAGCGGGTTGTCCGTGCCTGCGGTGGAACGGGCACTTGACGACAATCCCGGTGCAGTCGGGCTCCTTTGTGTCGAGCCGAGCTATCTCGGCACCATCTCGGACCTGCCGAAGATCATCGAAGCGGCGCACCGGCGTGCGGTGCCGGTCGTCGTCGACCAGGCCTGGGGCGCTCATTTCGGCTTCGCACCGGATTACCCCGAGCACGCCGTCGCCCTCGGCGCCGATGCGGTCGTGATGAGCGCGCACAAGACACTGCCGGCGTACAGCCAGGCGTCCATCCTGTTGGCGAATCTCGAACGCATCGATCCCGACCGACTGGACCGGGCCTTCGAGGCCGCGAACACCACCAGCCCGGCAGGGTCGATCCTCGCCAGCATCGACGCGTCCCGCGCCCTGCTCGCCAGCACCGAAGGTGTAGCCCGGCTTTCCGACATCGCCGGGCTGGTCGCCGACATCCGCACGGCTGTGCGATCTGCTGGCGTGCTGAGCCCTGGACCTACCGACTTTGCATTGGGTCGATTTGATCCCGCCAAGCTCGTGTTACTCACCGCCCCGGCCGGGCGATCCGGGCTCGATATCGAAGCAAGCCTGCTCGAGCACGGACTGCCCGTCGAGATGGCGGACCGCGACACTGTCGTGCCTTTGGTGAGCATGGCTGACGACGGGCGATCGATGGCCATACTGCGGCACGAGCTGGACGAGGCACTGGCGGCAGGAAGGGAAACCGCGGTTGCCCGGCCGGTGTCAGTAGCCGCGCTGTGGCGGCACACGGCGCCCCAGGTCTGCACCCCGAGGCAAGCCTTCTTCGCCGAGCACGAAATCGTAGGACTATCAGAAGCAGTGGGCAGGACCAGCGCAGAGGTCATCGCGCCCTACCCACCCGGTATCCCGATCATGATGCCGGGCGAACAGATCACTGCAGACACCCTCTCAGCGCTGATGGCCTCGCTGCGCGCCGGCAGTCGGATCGCCTACGCCGCAGATCCGAGTTTGAAAAGCGTCCAGGTACTCAGCTGACCTATAGCGGACATCGCTCTGCCTCGTATGCGGCAAAGTTTTGGAGAGTTGAACAGCGCATCGCTGTATAGCGCTCCAAAACTCGGGGGTGGGCCCTGACCGGCGGCTACCACCTCGGCTTCTGGATCGCCGCTGCGTTGGTTCTCGTCGGCGGGATCGTCGCGTTGGTTGTACTTCAAACGCCCGTAGACACTCCGCACACCAACGCCGACGAGTCACGGCAATTCGAGGCCAGCACCGAGACTGCGCTCGTCTGAGCTTCAACATGGCATAGCTGCTGGGTGGATCGCGACGACCTTCGCCGCCCCGCGCGACGTAGCTGGCGGTCAGCCGACGGTGAGGTCGCGGCGACGGAACGCGACGACTGCGGCACCGCTGGCGAGCAGACCGATCGCTGCGATGATGATCGCCGCCTCGGTGTGCAACGGTTGCGCGGGCACGAGTCCGACGTGCGCGAACGGCGTGAGGTCGAGAACCCATCTCGGCGGACCGAGCAGCGAACCGACCAGTTGCCAGAGAAACATTATCGTCAGCAGACCGTAGGCGATACCGGCGCTGGGGCGGGGAAAGAGGGCGTAGGCGAGCACCGCGACGCCGAGGAAGAGCAGCGAGGTCGGAACCGCGTTCGCGCCGGCTTCGAGCATGCTTGGCAGTGCGATGTCGACGCCCGCCGCGGTGGCGCCCATCCAGGCGAACAGGCCGCCGGTGAGGGAGACGACAGCGATGCTGAATGCCGCCAGCAGCAGCCGCCCGATCAGCCAGCGCGCGCGGCCGACCGGTTGGGCGAACAGGGTCTCGAGCTGCTGGTCGGCCTCGTCCTTCCGGGCGGCTCCGACCTGCGCGCAGGCCAAGACGCTGACGGCCACGGTCATGAGCATGAACAGAAACGCCAGGTAGCCCGTTGGTGTGACGATGGATCCGACACCGAGCTTTGCGATCTCGTTCTGAACGTTCTGGGGGATGTCGGCCGGAGAGATGCCATGCGCGACGACACCGAGGATGAACATGAGCGCCGCCGCTGCGCTGACCGACGCGATCAGCACCCCGCGCTGACTGCGCAACCCCAGCGCGGTCGGCGAATTCAGTAGGCGCAGCCGGGGATCGGCGCTGTCGCGCGCGGGCAGCAGGCCCGTTCCGATGTCGCGGTCGGCGGCCAGCCGTGCCGAGGCCGCGAGCAACAGCACCGTGGTTGCGGCCGGCAGGACGAGAACGAACGGCTGCGGGCCGGCGAACGGTCGCAGCAACTCCGCCCACCCCAGCGGTGTGATCCACCGGAGCCAGCCGGCGCCGGGCACCGTGTCAGCGAGCACCCGCGCAACAAACATCAGACCGAGAACAGCGGCACCCAGGCCGAGCGCGCCGCGCCGCGTCGGGGCAAGTTGGCTGGCAAGCGCGCCGATCCCGACGAACACCGGCGCCACCGACGCCGTGGCCAACGCGAGGTAGGCAGCGCCAGCCGTAGGCAGGCCGCCGAGAACAAGGCCGGCGAACTCAGCCAGCCAGAGGAGCACGATGCCGCCGGCGATCGCCGACATTGCCGCGACGTTCGCCCCGAGTCGGGAGACGACGCCGGCGAGCACGATCTCCATGCGTCCGGAGTCTTCTTCGGCCCGCAGCGCACGTACCGCGGCGAGCAGGCCGAAGACGCTGGCGGCGATGGCCAGGACCCCGCCCACGCGCCAGGCGGCGTAGCCGCTGACAGTCAGCAGATCGTGGGGTTGTCCGTACAGCAGCCGCAAGCCCGTGTTGCTGCCGAAGCTACCCGCGAATGCGAGCCGATCGGCGCGGGTGGGGTAGGTGTGCCGGTATCCAACCAACTGGACATATGAGTAGACGGCGAACAGGTACCCAAAGGCGATCGTGCGGATCCGGGTGTCCCGGAACGCCTGGCGCGTCAGGACACCAACCACGTTGGTATGTCCCTGCGCAGCCTTCGCGGTGCGTGGCACGGACGGCGTCGCCTCAGCTGACGCGGTGCTCATCGGAGCTCCCAGCGTCGGCATCGCTGTAGTGGTGCAGGAATATCTCCTCCAGCGACGGCTCGCGGCTCGTGAGTGTCGCGACAGCGTGCCCAGCCAGCGCGGCGATGAGCGGGCCCACCGGACCGGAGATCTCAAACCGCAAGACGTTTGGCCCGGCGACCTGCACCTTCACTCCAGGCAGCGGCGGCAGTTCCGGAACCGGACCGCTGAAGGTCACCTCCACGGTCTGCGCCTTGAGGTGTCTCAGCTGGGCAAGCGTGCCCTGGTCAACCAGGCGCCCCTCCCGCAGGATCCCTACGCGATCGCACAGCGCCTCGACCTCGCTGAGGATGTGCGAGGACAGGAAGATCGTCTGGCCGCGTGACTTGGCCTCGAGAGCACACTCGCGAAACACCACTTCCATCAGCGGGTCCAAGCCGCTGGTGGGCTCGTCGAAGATCAGCAGATCAGCACGCGTAGCGAGTGCGGCGATGAGCTGCACCTTCTGCCGGTTGCCTTTGGACAGCGCCCGGATCTTCTTACGGGTATCGAGCTCGAAACGCTCGATCAGTGTGTCGCGATACGCGACGTCGGTGCCACCGTGCACGCGGGCCAAGAACTCCAGCGTTTCACCGCTCGTCAGCGATGGCCACAGGAACGGTTCGCCAGCGACGTAGGCGATGCGTCGGTGCGCGGTCACCGCGTCGCCCCACGCGTCGACACCGAACAGCTGCGCTTGACCCGAGGTCGGACGGTGCAGTCCGAGCAGCAGCCGAATAGTTGTCGTCTTGCCTGCACCATTCGGCCCCAGATAGCCGTACACCTCGCCCTGCTCGACCGCCAGATCAAGGTGATCGAGGGCCATCGTGTCGCGGTATCGCTTGGTGAGGGCCGCAGTGTAAATTGGCTGCATGAATTCATACCCTACACAACGTTCATGATTTCGTGAACGCTAAACGCCGACCCGGTACACGCCGCGACTCCGAGTCGGTAGACCAGTTCGTAGAGCAATTCGCCTCCGTCCTCGCCGATGCGGGTCTGCCACGGATGGCCGCTCTCGTGTTCGTCGCGCTACTCGCTGCCGACGACGCGCGGCTCACCGCCGAGGAACTCGTCGACCAACTACAAGTCAGCCGCGCAGCGGTGTCCGGCGCAGTGCGGTATCTAAGCCAAGTCGGAATCGTCGGCCGAGAACGCCAGCCCAACTCCCGCCGCGACCGCTACACGCTTCGCGACCACAGCTGGTTCGAAATGCTGACCCGCCGCGAGCAGCTGCTCGAGCAATGGATCATCAGCGCACGCGCCGGAGTGGCTGCACTCGGCGCCAAAACCCCGGCCGGCCAACGGATCGCCGAATCACTCGAGTTCTTTGAATTCCTTCAAGGTGAGATGCCCGCCATGCTCGCCCGCTGGCGCGCCAAGCAAGCGAACACCCAACGGCCCTCGAGTCCCACTCGCTCTCGGTGAGGCGCGCCCCAGTCGAGCTGAGCCGTGAGTCGCGCGCCGAACTACCGTCCTGTCGTGCCGTCGAGAAGCTCCCTGAGTATGTCGGCGTGCCCGGCATGCCTCGCGGTTTCCTCCAGCAGATGCGTGAGCACCCAGCGCAGATTGACCCGCGTCTGACCGTCGCTTCGAGCACATAGCGCGTCGAGGCTGGGCGAGGCCGCCACGACAGCATCGACCCTTTCCCACCCGGACCGGTAGGTCCGTACGGCGTCCGCCAGTACATCGCTCGGCCGAACGCCGTCGACCGGCAGTTGGATGGACTTGCCGGCGAAGCGGTAGACGACCCACAGCATCTCCGCACGCGCCATGTGCCGGATCAACCAGAGCAGCGAGGTGCCCGAGCCCACGAGCGGGCCTCGCGCATCCGCATCGCTGACGTCGGCGACCTTTCGCGCCAAGGACTCGCGCTGGTACTGAAGCAAGGCACATAGTGTTTCTCGCTCGTGACCGGCGAGCCTGGGCGGTTTGCGGTCGGGCATCGCGTCGACCGCTACACAACGCCGCGCTGGCGAAGATCGGCGATCTCTTCGCCCGTGAGGCCTAATTTTTCGAGAATCGATCCGGTGTGCTCGCCGAGCGCGGGTACCGCATCCATGCGCTGCTCGACACCGTCGATGATCAACGGTGGCTTGAGCATCTGAATCGGACCGGCGGACGTCGCCACCTGCTGCCAACGATCCCGCTCGGAAAGGACTGGATGGCTCAGGAAGTCAGCCATCGAATTCACCCGTGCCGTCGCGATTCGAGCGTCGTCCAGCGCCTTGATGGCATCCACCGAGTGCAGCGCCGCCAACCGTTTCGTGATGAGTTCGTTCAGCTCCTCCCGGTTGGAAACTCGGGCCGAATTCGTCTGGAACCGTGGGTCGTGGATCATCTCGGGGGCGCCCAACACATCGCCGCAGAAGGCTGACCACTCACGATCGTTCTGCACGGCTATCACGATGACGTCGTTGTCCATCGTCGAGTACGGCCCATACGGCGCGATCGTGGCATGCTGCGCGCCGACGCGCTTGGGCTGCTCACCCGAGTACTTGGTATACAACGCGGGCGAGCCCATCCATTCGGCCATCGCATCGAACAGCGAGACCCTGAGGTTGCGTGCAACTCCGGTGCGTTCTCGCTCGAACAGCGAGGCAAGCAGGCCGCTGAACGCATACATGCCGGCGGAGATATCGGCCACCGAGATCCCGCACTTCACGACGCTTTCGGGCGTGCCGGTCACCGACAGCAAGCCAGCTTCGGCCTGTACCAGAAGGTCATAGGCCTTGCGATCACGCCACGGACCCTCCGAGTCGTAACCGGAAATGTCACAGGTGATCAGGCGCGGATACAGCTTCGCCAACCCCTTGCCATCCAGTGCCAGTCGGGCGGCCGCACCCGGTCCAAGGTTCTGTACAAAGATGTCCGCACTCTGCAGGAGCGTGCCGAGAACTGCGCGACCCTCGGGGATTTTGATGTCGAGCGTGAGGGACTGCTTCGATCTGTTCAGCCACACGAAGTAACTGGCCAGTCCATTGACCGACTCGTCATACCCCCGAGCGAAATCACCTTTGCCGGGACGCTCTATCTTGATCACCCGCGCGCCGAGATCCGCGAGCTGGCGGGTGGCAAAAGGCGCAGCAACGGCCTGCTCGACGCTCACGACAGTCACACCGTCCAGCGGCAAGGTCATCTGTCTCAAATCCTCGCTAGCCGGTCACCCTGGTATGTGTTCGAGCAGCAGCTCACTCGCGTTTGCCCAGTCGACATCGCGAAGCAGCTCCGGTACGTCCTCGCCGCAATCTCTCATCTTCGCGGTCATCTCGGCGTCACCAGGCGGCCGGTCAGGCGCCCCCGGGGGCGTATCGAGCGACACGTGATAACTGCTTCCATCGGCGCAGTCCACGGTGATGTCGATGTCTCCGCTCAACAGGTTGTCGCCGCCAGCGGTCGTGACGATCTGCACGCAGTCGACCAGGCGCTTCGCCGCGTCTCTGGTCACTGCGCTGTCCAGGAAACTCTGCGGACCGGGACGTCCGTCGAGCAGCGTTGCGGCCAGCGCGTACTCCATGCTGAACTTCCCCTCGAGACCCGTTTTGGGATCGTGATGGATCAGCGGCTGGACGCAGGATTCCGGGGTCACCACCTTGATCCGGGTCACCGAGGCTGGATCGATCCGATGTTCGCTCAGTGCCGCCATCGCGCTGATCGGTCGCTGAAGGGCGTAGCAGCAAGGGAAGATCTTGATGGCCAATCCGCCTTGCACAGCTGGGGAATCCACGTCGTCGTCAAGCAGTTCCGGGCGCCCACCCATCAGCTGCAGCCACTCGTCGAACGCCCGACGATTCACCGTGGCGCTGGCGGCGACCAGCTTCGCGGCCTGCACCCCGGCGGTGGTGGCAAGCCCTACCTGCAGCGCCTTTGCCATGCTTCCGAAAGCGCCCTGGACCCCACCCGCTGCCTGCACCGCCAACGTGATCGCATCGGCTGTCTGCGACTCGGTCAACCCGAGCGCGTACGCCGCCGCGGCCGCCGCGGCCGGCGCTCCGGCCGTGCAGGTCGCGTGCCAGCCACGGCTGTAGTGGGGCCAGCCCAATGCCGTCCCCAGCCTGGACATCGCTCCCGCGCCGACCAGAAATGCTCTCGGATCGCCGCCTACCGCGAGCGTCGCGGCAACGCATACGACGCTGACATGGGTCGTCGATTCGATATGGAGGTCGTCGTAGTCGAGAACGTGCCCGACGGCCGCCCAGCGGGCAGCCTCGGGCAAGCTTCGGGATACCTCGCAGATGGCTGAGGTCCTGCCGCCCAGCGTGACTGCGAGGGTGTCCAGCAGGCAACGATCGGCGAGTTCCAGATCGGCGTCGGACGGCGTGAAGGCGTGCGCCCAGCTCGCGAGTGTCTCAGCGCCTGACTTCATCCGACCTCTTCCCGCGCGACGGTGACTAGTTGATCCACTACATCGCGAACGGACGACACCGTCTCGATCTCGTTCAGGCTCGCTACGAGTGGCTCGTATCTGCCCGTATCCGTGATGCCGCCCCAGGCGAGGTTTCGCTCGAATTTGCCGACGAGTTCGCTCCAGGACAGTGGTAACGACGGCGAGCCCTTTGCGTACTGCGCCATGCTTTCGATCGTGCGCCCACCCTTCGTCGTCACGCGCAGAAGGGTGTTCATCTTGTCGTAATCGAGGTCCACGCTGGGGTCCTCCACGAACTCGACCCGCCTCAGCATTCTCTGCACATCCGGTGCGAGAACTCGGTCGTCAGTGAACTGCGGCAGGCCGACGTCCTCCGCTATGGCGACGATCGCCAGGCAGTACTCCATGCTGAACTTCGCTTCCAGGGAGTTCGTCGGCCGATGATGAATCAATGCGGTCGGCATGTGCCGGTTGGTTCCGGCGTAGATCTGCTCGATGTCATCGGCCTCGAGCCCGTGTTCGGTCACCAGGGTCTGCAGCGCGCACATCGCGGGATGGGTGAGTGAGCCGGACGGGAACGGCTTGATCGATACTCCGGGATGGTCGAACGTCCAGGGCGACCCGAGCACGTCATCTATGAGCGTCGCGTCGAAACCACCGCCGGCTGCACGGAAGAACCCGCGGTCCGCCTCGAGGATGTTGGGTGCCGACGTCCATCCGCGTCGGACCAGGCTCACCGCGACAACCGCCGACTCGGCAGCTCGCCCGGCGTGGAACGGTTTGGTCATCGTTCCGAAGTTCTCGCGAAGCCCAGCTGCCTGGCTCGCGGCCAGACCCAGCACCCGTGCCGAGGTCTCCGCGTCGAGGGACAACATGCTGCACAGGCCGGCGGCCGCACCTATGGTTCCCGCCGTGCCCGTCGAATGGAATCCGTCCTCGTAGTGCCGCGGCAGGATGGCTTCGGCGACCTTGGTCGCGACCTCCACCCCTACGACATAACCGCGCAGCAGACGTGCGCCGTCCAGGTTCAGCTCGTCGGCCACCGAGAGCACCGCCGCAAACACCGGGGCAGTCGGATGAGTCAGCAAGCCGTAAACCCGATCCGCGGAGAGCGCGAGCTGCGTGTCGTCGAAGTCGTCGGCGTGTATCGAGATGCCGTTGACGAACGCGGCGAACCGCGCGTCCGTCTCGGTGCCTGCTCCCAGTACGCGAGCTCGACGGTTGGCCGTTGCGAGATCCGCGACGTAGTCGGTTGCGAGCCTGCCCGGCTCCGAAACCGATCCAGCAACCGCCAGACCTACGCCGTCGAGCAACGACTCCTTGGCGCGCCGCAGCGCCGAGCTGGACACGTCCGTCAGCTCGACACTGCTGATGAAGTCGCAAACCGCCTGCGTCGTCGTCATTACGACCGCAACGGCCTGTCGCGCGCGCTATCCAACCAGGATCCTGGTGACCTCGGCTGTCTCGGCGAGATCGGCCGGCGTGCCGTCGAGCACGTTGCGGCCCTGCGCGAGCAGGAACACCGTGTCGGCCCGCTCGAAAGCCATCTGCGCATTCTGTTCGACCACCAACATGCCCACGCCCAGGGCTCGAACCCGCGCGATCTGCTCCCACACCCGCTCCGCATAGAGCGGTGACAAACCGGCCGTCGGTTCGTCCAGTACGGCAATGCGCGGCTGGGTCATCAGCATCCGTGCCATCGCCAGCATGCGTTGCTGGCCACCAGAAAGCGTGCCCGCGCGCTTGTGACGGTCCACCGCGAGATCGGGGAACATGTCGAGAAGTTCGGTGATGCGCTCCCGAACGCCGGACTTGAGGATGTAGCCACCCATCTCCAGGTTCTCGACGACTGACATCGCGTCGAAGATCCCGCCCAGCTGCGGAAGGTACGCGATGCCCTTGCGGATCAGCTTGTGCGGGCCGAGTCCGGTGACCTCGCTGTCGTTGAACCGGACGTGCCCGGAAGTGACCTTCAGCAGACCCATCATCGCCTTGGCCAGGGTCGATTTACCGGCGCCGTTCGGTCCCAAAATCACGGCGATCTCTCCACTGCGGACCGAGACGGCCACCCCGTCGAGGATCGGTGGCCCGTCGTAACCGGCGGTGATGCCGACGGCCGAGAGCGTTTCGATGGCGGTAGTCATTCGGCAACTCCATGTGCGGCACCCAGTGCGGTGGGCCCGCCTAGATAGGCTGATACGACTCTCGGATCCGCTCGGACCGCGTCGAGGTCACCCCGAACGATGACGCGCCCCTGACCCATTACAACGACGTCATCGGCGACGGCCGATAGAAATCCCATGTTGTGCGCGATCACCAAGACCGTGGTGCCCCGTGCCGCCACCTCACAGATGCGATCGCCGATCATGCGGCTCGTCTCCGGGAACACGCCCGCAGTCGGTTCGTCGAGGAGCAGCATCTTCGGATGTGCCATCAGCGCCCGCGCAATCTCGAGCAGCCGACGTTGTCCACCGGACAGCACGCCGGCAGGTTGCTCGACGTACTTCTCCAGCCCGACCCAACGGAGCAGATCCGTAGCCTCGTCGCGCAGCGTGGCCTCTTCATTGCGCCATAAGCGAGGCGCGAAGACAGCTCGAAATGGCCGCTCTCCGGACTGGTTGGCCGCCCCGACCAGGACGTTCTCCAGTACCGGCAACCTGCCGTGAACCCGCGAGATCTGAAAGGTTCGAGCGATTCCGAGCCGCGACATCGCTGCGGGTGAGAACGTTCGCACCACCGAGCCGTTGAAGGTCATCTCGCCGCCCTGCGGCCGCAGGGCCCCGCTGAGCACCTCGAGGAGGGTGGACTTGCCGGCCCCGTTCGGTCCGATCAGCCCGGTTACACCGTCTCGTGCAATATCGAGGCTGCAGCCGTCCAGGGCGCGGCTCCCGCCATAGGCGAACTGCAGGTCCGACACGACAAGCATCGGCTCCACATCCGTCGCCGCAGCACGCAGAGTCTGTTCCATGTCGTCCTAGCCCGCCTTCGAAGAGATCGCAGAGAATTGTTTCCGAGTCTTGGCCGAGTACCACCGCAGCCATCGCTCCGGAAGCAGACCTTCCGGCCGGAATCGAAGAACCAAGATCAGCACCAGACCGATGACGATCGCGCGGATGTTTCCCGCGAACTCAGGCTTGCCGAACGTCGGGACGTAGCGCGACAGTTCGTTGAGGCCTTCGATCACCGCGAAGGCACCAAGCAACGCGCCCCAGTAACTGCCCGAGCCGCCGATGATCAGCGCGGCCATCAGGAAGAAGGATTCCAGCGGCAGGAACGCCGTCGGACTCCACGCCTCGATGTAGAAGACGAACATGCCACCGGCGAGTCCACCGAGCCCGCATCCGGCGACGAAGACCCAGAGCTGGGATCGCCACACCGATCGACCGAACGCGGCGACGATCGTCTCGTCCTCTCTGATCGCCCGCAATATCCGACCGTACGGTGAGCGGAACACGCGGCGGGAGAACCAGACCGCCGCGGCCAGGATGACGGCCGTGACGAGAAGGATCAGGAACGAGTACTGGTTTGTGCTGATGTTCGCGTTGCCCGTGATGTAAGGGACCCCGAAGATGCCGTTGCCGCCGTTGAACAGCGGCACGTAGTTGTTGATGCCGTTCCACACGATGAACGCAGTCGCAACGGTCACGATCGCGAGGTAGTCACTGCGGAGCCGTCGAACCGTGAAGCTGAAGACGATGGCACCGAGCAATGCCGCGGCCAGCCCTCCGAGCAGCAGTCCGATGGGCCAGGGCAGCGTCCACTTGAGGATGTAGGCCTCGCTGCCGAGCCCGCTAGGTGGCTTTCCCATCGTGGTCACGCCGGCGACGTAGGCCCCGATGGCAACGTAGGTATAGAAGGCGAAGTTCAACAATCCGGTGTAGCCGTACTGCAGGTTCAGGCCGACGACCATGATCCCGTTGATACAACCGAGAACGAGCAGGGTGACTATGTAGAAGAACATTGGCTCAACTCGTCTTTCCGGACGCAGCGAACAGGCCCTGTGGTCGGAACAGCAGCACGATGATGACGACGCCGAACGCAATCGAGGTCTTGTACCCGGCGTCCACATACATGCCCGAGACCTCGGTCAGGACGCCGACCAGCAATGCACCGAGCATCGCGCCGTACGGGCGGCCGATCCCGCCGACGATGACGGCTCCGAAGATGACGAACAGTTCGTTGAAGCCCAAGGTGGGCGACATCGCTGTCTCTTCGAGTGCAAGACCGACTCCAGCGCCGGCCGTCAGCACTCCGGCGATGAACCAGGTAAGCGTCGTGACCCGATCGGTGTCGATGCCGCACGCCTGCGCCAGATCGGTGTTGTTGGACGTGGCACGCAGCGACTTGCCGAACGTGGTGTACCGCAGCGTGATGTGCAACAAGGCGAGCAGCGCCGCGGACGAGATGATGATGATGAGGTCGCCTGGTGTCAGTGACAGCCCGAGGAAGTGCAGGCTACGGCCGAGGCTGATCGAGTAACGCTTCGGCTCGACGCCCCAGATCATCGTGATGCCGTTTTGGACGATGAACGAGACACCCACGCCGGCGATCAGCAGGGCAACGGGTTTCACCTTCTTGGTACGGACGAACGGGCGGAACACCAGGAGGTTGGCGGCCACGCCCAGCAGACCGGTGGTGGCCGCGCCGATCAGCAAGGAGAGCGGAAAGCTCAGTCCCCAGTGATTGGTCGTCCACGCGATGTAGGCGCCGAACGTCATGAAGTCGCCGTAGGCAAAGTTGATGAAGTTGGTGACGCTGACCTGCAGTGAGATGGCCACTGCGGCCAGCGCCAGAATCGCTGATGTGACTAGGCCGAAGCCGATGGCTTGGACGAACGAGTTCACGTAGCGTCCTTTCTCCGCTGAGGTGAATGGATCATCGCTGGATGGATCATCGGGTTCGCCCGGGTGGGCGCACCGGCGCCCACCCGGATATGCCCGTTACCCATTTTGGAGCGCCTTGATGATCTGATCGGCAGTCAGTGTCACTTCGGTCGTGGTGGCGCCGCTGCTCTGGTAATGCAGTACGTCGAACGGCCCGAATACGTTGTGGAACTTGTCGAAGTCCACCGTGCTTCCAGCGCCATCCCAGTTGATGGCCTTGCCCGCCTTGATCATCGAATAGCACGTGGCGTAATCACCGCAGGCGGTGCCCGGCCCGTTCGATGCCTTCACGATCCCGTCCTGGATCTTTGGCCATTTGTACGTGCCTGCGACATCGGCGCCCAGCGCCCAGGTGGTGACCGCGTCGTACATCGCCTCTTGCCCGTTACGCGGTGCGGTCGCTCCCGTCCGTGCTTTGAGGATCTGCAGGAACTGCGCCGGACCGACGACATCCGTCGACCCTGGGTTGGCAATGTAGATGGGCCCGGTGGCCTCGGTTCCGAGGGACTTGAAGAACTCGGTCGAATACCAGAGGTTGCTCGCCACCCACGGCGTTGCAGACAGGCCCTCCTGCTTCACCTCGCCGAACAGGATGCCGGCGGACGGAATGTCGAACTGCGCGAGGACGGCCTGCGGGTTGTTGGAGTAGAGCCGCTGGATCTCGCTGCGGAACGAGGTAGAGCCGATGGTTATCGTCACCTGGCTGACGATGGTGATGCCGAGCTTCGCCGCAGCGGCCTTGATCTCAGGAAGCAGCGACTGGTCCGCCGAGGCCGAACCGATGGCCAGCGATACCCGCTTCCAGCCCTTGGATGCCGCGTACACGGCCATCGCATCGGCCTGTTCGGTGTCCGAAGGCGACATCCGGAAGAAGTGCGGGTCGGTGACCGTGTCGAATTCACCACCACCGCCCCACATCAGGTCAGGGATGTTGGCCCGGTCGATGAGCGGCAGCACTACTGATTCGGTAAGAGCAGTGGGGCCGACCATGGCGACGATGTGGTCACTCTGCAGCTCCTTCTGCGCCGCAGGAACTGCGTCGCCGGGGTCGCCGGCGTCGTCCTGCTGAAAGAGCTGAACCTTCTGGCCCAACACGCCACCGTTCGCGTTGATCTCGTCGATCGCGAGGTTGGCGCCGCTGACCATGCCCGAACCGACGTCTGCACGAACGCCGGTGAGCGGACCGATCAGTCCCAATTTGAGAGTCCCGCCGGAGCCTGACGATGAATGGCCGGACGAAGCGCATCCCGTCACTGCCACCAGAAGTACTGCAATCGGACCTACAAGGCGCGTTCGGCGGCTCATCGTGACTCCTCAGTCAGTCGTGGCGATCCAGCACGAGCGAGGCGACGGCACAGTCCGGCGCCAATGGTCGTCCCAGGAATGCGTCGTGCACGACCAGCCTGAGGCGGTCGAACGGTACCTCTGTGCCGCGAATCACGTCAAGTGTTATATGGAATATCTTCTGTAGGATCTTGAATTCGAGCCTCCCCTTGACCTGGTTCTCACGCCGACCTCGATGTCTGGGCGGTTCGCCCCGGCGGCGGCGCCAGCACCTACAGGCCAGTGTTCACGGCGGTTTCTGCCCGCCTGGGCCGGGAGCTACCGGCCGCGGGGGGCGCTGCCGAAACCGGAAGGGCAGCGGAGGCCCGAACTTCTGACGTCGCTCGGTTCACGCTCGAAAGTTGCCAATATTCTATTTCCTCGTTAATACTGAGCGCGCCTAGGAGATGGGAGAGGTGTGTGCCCCGGCCGTTGCAAGGACTACGAATCATCGAGCTGTCCAGCTTCATCGCCGCACCGCTCGGCGGCATGACGCTCGCTCAGTTGGGCGCCGACGTCATCCGCATCGAACCGCCTGACGGCGGCGCTGACCGTAGACGTTGGCCGATCACAAGCAGCGGCCACAGCCTGTATTGGGCCGGTCTGAACAAGGGCAAGAGGTCAGTCGCGATCGATCAACGGACTGCACAGGGACGTGATCTCATCGCGCGCCTGATCACTGCCCCCGCCACCGGCGGTGGCATCGTGCTGACGAACGCGGCCGCCCCCGTCGGTCTCCGGTACGAGGATTTGGTGAGCCTGCGATGCGATCTCATCTACGTGGGCATCACGGGCTTTCCGGATGGCCGGACCGCCGTGGACTACACCGTCAACGCCTCAGTCGGATTCGCCGGCGTCACCGGGCCAGAAGGTCATCCGCTGCCGGTGAACCACGTCCTTCCGGCGTGGGACGTGGCCTGCGGCCTCTACGCGGCCACCGGCCTTCTCGCAGCCGAACGAGCCCGGACGATGACCGGTGACTCCCAGCGGCTGTCCATCTCCTTGCACGACGTCGCCCTTGCCACGGCAGGCAATCTGGGATTCCTGGCCGAAGCCGAAGTCAACCAGGTCACGCGTCCGAGAATCGGCGACGCCGTCTACGGCACCTACGGGCACACGTTCGAAACGCGGGACGGTCAGCGGATCATGGTCGTCACGCTCACCCAGCGGCAATGGCGTGATCTCGTGCGGATCACCGACACACAGGCTGAGGTTGATGTCCTCGAACAGCGCCTGGGCGTGACGTTCGACAACGCCGCGGCGCGCTACACGTCGCGGCACAGTCTTGACCGGCTCTTCGAGCCCTGGTTCGCAGGCAATACCCAGGACATCGCGGCGAAACAGCTGTCCCGAACGGCTGTGGTGTGGTCACGCGTTCGCAGCTTCGCCCAGGTCGTGGACGATCAGCTTGGGACCGGATCGGAGCCGATCCTATCCACAATCGAACAGCCAGGAGTCGGTCGGCACCTGGCCGCGAACGGCCCGATCGCCATCGACGGTCAGCTCCCGCCGGCCGTCCCCGCTCCGCAGCTCGGTCAGCACACCGACGAGGTTTTGCGAGAGCTGCTGGATCTGAGCGAGCAGCAGACCAGGAGTCTTCGGCGGGCGGGCGCCATTCCCGCGCTATCAGCATGAGTACTTCGTCCAGCCTGACGAGCGGGCGCAGCGGCGACGCCGTCACCGCGCGCTCCTGGCTGTTCGCGCCCGCCGATCGACCCGAGCTGTTCCTCAAGGCTGTACGGAGCGGCGCCGACGCAATCATCTGCGATCTCGAGGACGCAGTCCCGCCCGGCGGCAAAGCCACTGCGCGACGCAACGTGGCGGACTGGCTTTCATCCGGCGGTCGAGCCTGGGTGCGCGTCAACGCCGCGGACACCGCCTGGCACGACGCGGATCTGGCCGCGCTGAGGGGGTCGGCGGGGTTGCGCGGAGTCGTCCTGCCCAAGGCCGCGAGACCTGAGGAAGTCGAACAGGTGTCACGCGCCCTTGGCGAGATTCCGGTGATACCACTACTAGAGACCGCCGTCGGCATCCACCGTGCCAACGACATCGCCACCTGCACGAAGGTCGCTCGGCTGGGCTTCGGCTCCATCGACTTCGCCAACGACATTTCGTGCGCCGGGGATGACGACGCGCTCCTGCTTGCACGAAGCACGATCGTGCTCGCCTCACGAGTAGCCGGGCTGCCCGCGCCGATTGACGGAGTCACGACCGCGCTGGGTGACCGGTCTCGCGTCCTCGCCGAAACCGTACGTGCGGCGCGTCTCGGATTCGGCGCCAAGCTCTGCATACATCCCGATCAGATCGCCACGGTGTGCGAGGGATTCCGACCATCGGCCGACGAGCTGGCATGGGCCGCGCGGGTGGTCGCAGCCGATCGAGGAACCGGCTCAGCTCAGAAAGTCGACCGCGAAATGGTCGACCAGCCCGTCCTGCTACGGGCCCAGGGGATCATTCGACGCGCGGAGCTGCCGTGACGCTAGAGGAGATTCTCGTTCCGGGGCCGGCCATCGGCCTTGCCGGCGTGATCGGCCTGAACGGCTCGGACATCAAGGACGGCTGGACCCTTCCGCCGTTGTGGCATTGGGTCTATCTGTTCGACCGGCCCCCACAGTCCGACATTGCCGAGGACGGCCATTCCCGCCTGGGGGTGCCGACTCCGCCGTCCGGTGGACTGCGTCGCATGATCGCCGGCGGCCGCCTCAAAACGATCCATCCGCTGGAACTCGGATCGACGGCGACCAGCGAACTCCAGGTCATCCGGCGACAAGAGCGGGCCGGACGATCAGGTCCGTTCACGTTGGTGACCGTCGAACGCACGATCTCCCAGGCCGGCCGTGTGTGTCTGCTCGAGGAGCAGGACGTCGCGTACCTGACTCGGCGCGCCTCGAACCCTCGAAAGGCTGGCAGTCAGGCCTCCGCGCCCGCACCGCATGTCGCGCCGGGCGGCGCGCAGCGCGCATTCGAGATCGACAACACCGTGCTGTTCCGCTTCTCTGCCCTGACCTTCAACGCGCACCGCATCCACTACGACAGCGACTACGCGCGAGACGTGGAGGGCTACGCCGACCTCATCGTGCACGGTCCGTTACAGGCTCTGCTCATGAGCGAGTGGGCTCGACACAATTACGAAGCGGACGTGAACTTCCGAGCCGTCACGATGTCCTATCGATTGACGTCGCCACTCATGCTCGGGCAGGGCCTGGTGCTGTCGTGCGACCGCGACGGTGGCGTGATCAATGCGGCGGTCCGCGATGCAACTGGTCGCATCACCGCCACTTCGATCATTCGCAGCTAACCGCACACACGTCGGTGCGAACCGAGCGCTGCTGAGTACCCATCCGCTTCACCATCTTCCGCGGTGCTGCGGTACCAGCAGTACGAGTGGTGTCGACATGATGAGAAGTACCGCGAACGCCAGGAATACGTGACCCAACTCCGTGCCCTGATGCCCGCTTCGGGCCAACAGGGCGGCGCTCACCGAGACGGCCGTTATGGCACCGGACTGCCGGAACATGCCGCGCAGGCCTGCGATCGCTGCCACTTGATCGGGTGCTAGTTGCAGGGTCGCATTGTTTGCAGCCGGCACGGAGGCGCCCATCCCGACGCCCGTGATCGCGGCGGAAATACTGAGCCACACGACGGATGGCCTGCCCGC
The DNA here is from genome assembly GCA_036488285.1 of Jatrophihabitans sp. Lineage (GTDB taxonomy): Bacteria > Actinomycetota > Actinomycetes > Mycobacteriales > Jatrophihabitantaceae > Jatrophihabitans_A. Next base: position 40,482 of record DASXHV010000138.1, read on the forward strand.
CGGGGTCCAGCTCATCGCAATCAGACCGCACGCGGAGATCAGGAATCCGACCACCATCGGCGATCGGTAGCCCGTGCGTCGCAATGTGTAGACGGCCAGTCCCGCCACCGACACCATTCCGAGTGCGCGCGCCACCAGCAACCCGCCGGCCGCAAGTATCGGTATGCCGTATCGAAGTTGTCCGTACAGCGGCACCAACGCGCCGAACCCCAGCGCAGCCCCGCCGTACAGGAAGTTGATCAGGTTCATCACGCCGAAGCCCTTGCCGTACAGCAACCGGCCCGGGATGAACGGATTCCGCGAATGCATGACGTGCCGTAGGAACAACACGCTGGAAAGGACGGCCAGCGCTTCTGCGACGGCAAACCTGATCCACAGATCCAGTCCCGGGCCTCCACCGAGACTCGCGACACCGAACATCCCGCACAGCAAGGTGAATCCCAGCAGGCCTACGCCGACGAAATCAACAGCTCCGACTGTCCGTCGTACGGTGTTCGGGATATACCGCCAACCGAGGGCGAGCAGCAACACGCCGATCGGAACGTTGACGAAGAAGATTGCGCGCCAGGACCAATAGGTGACGAACACTCCCCCTACGACCGGACCGATGACCGCGCCGATCGGCACGATGCTCGCGAAGAGTCCAACGGCTCGGTCACGGTCCTTGCCGAAGTAGTCCGACACGATTCCGGTCGCCGACGGCATGAACGCACCGCCCCCAAGAGCCTGCGGGAATCGCAACGCCACGAGCTCATCGACATTGCTGGCAAGCCCACAACACAGAGATGCCGCGGTGAACAGCACGGTCGCGAGAAGAAAGATCCGCTTACGGCCGTAGGCGTCGCTAAGTCTGCCAGCCAACGGCATCGCGATGATCTGCCCGAGGGAGTAAATGGTTATCGTCCAGCTCGTCCAGTTGATCGAGGCGCCCAGGTCGCGCTGCAGCACCGGCAGCGCGGTGGCGACAATCGTCTGATCCAGTGAGGACATCAGCAGGGCCATGGACACTATGGCGAATACCAGCCAGTGGCCATCCTGCGCGTTTGCACCGGAGCGTCCAGACGGATCGCCGCGGCGAAGCCGGGGCTGAGATATGAGATCGGCAGCTTCCAAGCCCGAAAGCGGCTCCGACATCAGGTCGTTACTCGGGTGGGCCCAGCTATCCGATATACCTGCCTACTGCCGTCTACCACGTATTGCGGAAATGACGTCCGGATAGCTCGTCGGATCCACCCGTACGTCTACGAGCGAAGGGCCGGCAGTGCTGATCGCTCGATCGAAAACGGAATCGAATTCAGACTGGGCGTGCACCTGCCAGGCCGGCACGCCACAGGAGGCCGCGACGCCGGAAAAATCGATCGGGCTGTAGCCGACCGCCCGCCGGCCGCCCTGACCTTCCGCTCGTTGCTTCAAGGCGATCAACGTCAGCGTGCTGTCGTTGAACACCACGACGGTGACATCGAGGCGAAGACGAACGAGGGTCTCCAACTCAGCGAGCGTCATTCCGAGACCGCCGTCGCCGACGAAGCACACGACGCGGCGGTTCGGTCGGGCGAGGGCCGCTCCGATGGCGGCCGGCAACGAGAAGCCCATCGTCGCCAGCCCGCTGGATATCAGCAGCTCACCGGACCTCTCGGTGCTCCAGACCGGCATCGCGACCAGCATGTGCGCACCGGCGTCGACGGTGGCCAGAGTCCCCGCAGGGCTCAGGGCTCGCGAGCGTTCGACCACATAGTGCGGCGAGAGTCCGGCAGCGTCGCCCCTCACCTCGGACGCGGCAGCGTCCCGGAACTGACTCGCAGCGCCGATTTCCCAGTCATCGTTGAGATCTCGCGCGACTGCCGCCACCAGCTCGCCAAGGTCGCCGACCGCCTCGAGAGCAGGATGGAACCCGTCGACCTCCGCGCCCCAGGCACCGATCGACACGACTGGAGCGCGGTAGATCCATCGCGCCGGAATGAGCTCGACGGCATCCAGCCCGATGGCGATGACGAGGTCAGCCGCCTCGATCACCGGAGATTCAATGCTCGCGCCGGTCAGCACTCCCGCATAGTTCGGCGACGAGTCCGCCACCACACCGCGCGCTTTGTAGGTGGTCAGTACCGGGACGTTGCGTCCCGAGAGCAGGGCACGTATCTGGCTCTGCGCAGCAAGGGCGCCGACACCTGCCAGCACGACGGGCCGACGAGCGCCCGCTACCAACTCTGAGAGCCGCCCCCGGTTGAAGTCGGAGCTGTCGGTGGTTGGTTCAGGGGGTACCGACCCCTCGGCAGTCGGGTCGAAATCCAGATGAACCGGTCCCGCGGGAGGGCGCATCGCAAGTTCCAAGGCGCGGTCCATCGTCTCCTGGGGATCGGTCCCACCGACAACACCGCTCCACTTTGCGACACTCGAGAACAGAGCGGTCTGATCGATCCACTGATGTGACACCCGGTCACGTTCGGCCGAGGCCACGCAGTCGGTGAGCAGGACCACCGGTTGTCGATCCAACAAGGCCTGCGCGCATCCATTGACCGCGCTGGCCGCGCCCGGGCCGCGTGTCACCACGCAGAGGGCCGGTGCGCCGGACAGCTCAGCGTAGGTGCCGGCCATGATGGCGGCGGCGGACTCGGTGTGGGTGAGGATGAATCGCATCCCGGCGGCTTCGGCGGCGCCGACCACCGACAGATTGTTGCCGCCACCAGGCAGGCCGAAGACGGTATCGGACCCGGCGCGGACCATCGCGCCGGCGACCTCCGCCGAGAGACTGTCGACGTCCATGTGTCTCCTACTGTCTTGTGGCTGAATCCGGTGCCCGTTCTTCATGAAGCCCGCGCCGCATGAACCTGCCGTGCCTGGTTCAGTCGATCGCCGCGCAGACATTCTTGAGTTGGGTGTATTCGTAGGCGCCTGCTACGCCTTTGAGGCGGCCGAAGCCGCTTCGCTTGTACCCACCGAACGGCTGCTCGACACCGGCTCCGACCCCGTAGCAGTTCACGAACACCTGGCCGGCATTCAACGCCCCGGCGACCTTGTGGGCGCGGGCAAGTTCGCCGGTCCATACCCCGGCGACAAGGCCGTACTCGCTGTCGTTGGCGATCCGCGTCGCCTCGGCGTCGCCGTCGAAGGAGCGGACCGTCAACACCGGGCCGAATATCTCCTCGTGCAGCGCGCTGCAGGTGGCTGCCCTCGCCTCGATGACGGTAGGCGCGACGAAATAACCGGAGGAGCGATAGATCGCCGCCTCGTCATCCCCGGCGACAACCCGGCCGCCGGACTCGAGCCCTCTCGCGATGCCCTGCCGGATCGCCTGCCGTTGACGAGCCGATATCACCGGACCGACATCGGGGTCCTCATTGGCCACTCCGACGTTGAGGCTGCCCGCTGCCGAACCAAGGCGCTCGATCACGTCGTCGTAGACGCTACGTTCGACCAGCACGCGCGTGCCCGCGGAGCACACCTGACCTGCGGTACGAAATCCGGACGCGACGATCGCGGTTACGGCCCGATCGAGGTCGGCATCTGCAAACACCAAATGCGGCGACTTGCCGCCGAGTTCGAGGATGACGGGCTTGATGCCCGTAGCGGCGTTGGCCATGACATGGGCGCCGGCGCCCCTGGATCCGGTGAAGGTGATGTGTTCCACCAGCGGGTGTGCGACCAGCTCGCGACCAGTGTCCGGTCCGCTGCCTACGATCACGTTGACCACCCCATCGGGGCAGCCGGCCTGCGCACAGATCGCAGCCAACATCAGCGGCGCCAGCGGCGCCTGCTCGGCTGCCTTGAGCACGACCGTGTTGCCAGTGACGAGGGCCGGCGCGAGGCTTCGTGCAGCCATCTGCATCGGCACGTTGAACGGGACGATCACCCCGCACACACCCCACGGTTCTCGCACGGTGTAGTTGAGGAATCCAGCCTGCACGGGGATGGTGCTGCCGTGAATCACCTCCGCGACTCCGGCGTAATACTCGAAGTATCGGGCCGCGGCCTGGATGTCGCGGGTGGCCATGCTGGTCGGCAGCCCGGCGTCCCGCACCACGATCGCGGCAAGTTGCTCGAGATTGGCCAACAGCAATTCGCCGACACGATGACACAGACGGCTTCGCTCCGCCGTCGACCACGACGACCAGACCTTGGCATATGCATCCGCCGCGGCCACCACCGCCGCGTCGACATCCGCTCCCGAAGCACCCGCCAGCGTAAGGAATATCTCGCCGGTAGACGGATCACGAATCTCCAGAGGTTCGCCGCCGCCGTCCTTGTAGGTGTTGCTGTGGTAGACGGCGCGGACTTCCCCGAGCTCAGGAAGTTCTGCGGTCTCAGAAGGATTCATGAGTCCACCCCAACCATTCCTCGACCCCTCGTCCCATCGTCTGATCGAGCGAGGGGCCGGAGAGGAACGCTAGCTCCTCGGTGAACAGGCGGCGTACCTCGTCATAGCTGCATCGCAACCGTGACAGGTCGCTACCCCAGAACACCCTTCGTGCTCCGAAAGCCGCGATCAGCCGCTCCAGAGGTGCATGCAGGGACGTGAAGGGGTAGTCATCGGTGACATGGCTTGGCAGGCAGGTCGCCTTGAGTACCACATTCTCGTAGTCCACGAAGTCCAGCAGCTGCGCCGTCACAGGGCCAAAGTCGGCCTCGGTGGAATCGAGCGGCAACCCGAGGTGGTCGATTCCCAGCTTCAAACCCCTGTAGCGACTGGCTATGTCCACGAACTCGGACAACAGGTCAGGCACGTAGACGCAGACCGGCAGCTGGTCACGTTCGGCCGCCTTCCAGAACCACTCCACGGCTCCGTCGAGCAGCAGTTCTCGGGACTCCTTCTTACGAAAGGTCAACCGGAAGCCCTTGAAGCCGTGCGAGTCGCGCACCCTGTCGTAGGCATTCGTCACGTCCTCGCTGGCCAGGTCCAGCCGGGCCAGGTAGACGAATCGGTCGGGAAACGCCGCGGCTGCCGCGCTGCAATAGTCGTTGCGGTCGCCCTCCCACGAAGGCGGCACCAAGACCGCGCGATCGACGCCGGCCTCAGCCATCGCGGCCAACAGATCGTTCGGGCCGAACGACTTCGCGTGCGCGTGCGCGGTGCCGCCTGCGGGCCATTGACGATCGGCCGATTCAGGCAGCCAGATATGTACTTGCGCGTCCGTTACCGTCATACGTCACTTCCTCGCTCGGACGTCAACACCGCGTCGCACGCCTCCCCTCGGTGGGTCAGCCGGCCCACGAAGATCCCCTAGCCATGACCTGCCGGCAGATGAGGTTGCGCTGTATCTCATTGGTGCCTTCACCCACGATCATCAGCGGTGCATCCCTGAAATATCGTTCGATGTCAAGGTCGGTGGAATATCCGGATGCGCCGAAGATCCGCATGGCATCCAGCACGATCTGCATGCAACTCTCAGAGGCGAACAGTTTCGCCATGCCCGCCTCCAGGTCACACCGAGCGCCTGAGTCGAGCACTTCGGCCGCGTCGAGTACCAGCAGCCGGGACGCGGTCAGTTTGGTCGCCATCTCTGCCAGGTAGTTGCCGATCGACTGGTGCTGCCAGATCGGTACGCCGAACGTCACGCGCTCAGCGGCGTACTCGCGAGCGTCTTCGAAAGCGGCACGAGCGACGCCGACTGCCCTGGCCGCCACCTGCACGCGACCGAGTGCGAGTCCGTACATCATCTGCGCGAAGCCCCGACCCTGCGTCAAGCCCAGGATCGCGGTGCGCGGTGCGCGGTACTCGTCGAAAGAAACCTCGCAGGCCTCGACACCCTTGTACCCGAGCTTCGGAAATCCCTCGGACACCGTCAGTCCTGGTCCGCGTTCTGCCAGCAGGATGCTCATCCCGTGGTGCGCCGGAACCGCGTCGGGGTCGGTCCTGACCAGTGTCGCGATCAGCTGGGATCGCTGAGCGTTCGATATCCAGATCTTGCTTCCGTTCACGACGAAGTCGCCGTTCAGGTCAGGCGACGCGGTGGTCTTGATCGCCTGCAGGTCAGAGCCGCCCTGGGCTTCGGTCAACGCCATGGTGGCGCGAAGTTCGCCGGTCGCCATCCTGGGCAGGAACTGCGCCTTCTGCTCGTCGGTACCGAATTCGACGAGCAGCTTGGCGATGACGGAGTGGCCGCCCATCGCACCGGCCAGACTCATCCAGCCGCGGGCCAGCTCCTCGGTCACCAGGCTGTAGCACGGCGTGGACACATGGCTCTCTCCGTAGGGCTCGGGTATCGCGAGGCCGAAGATGCCGAGCTGTTTCATCTGTTCGATGAGCTTCTCGGGGTAGGTGTCGTGACGCTCCAACTCGCGGACGGCCGGACGAACGTCCCGGTCGACGAATTCCCCGACGATCCTGACGATCTCGGACTCCTCCGCGCTCAATCCATGACGACGCACTAGCTCGCCCCCACTTTCTGAAGCTCGTGTGGAACGGGCACGCCCAATGACGAAGCGAGTGCCGCCAGCTGCTCCGCTAGTTCGGTAGAGATGGGAATTCCGAGTTCACTTCGCTCAGTGGCCACAGTGCTTTCGATCTCGCCCGGCAAGTAGACCTTCCGATCGGCGACGGCCACCTCGGCAGCCTGAACGTCGCTTGCGAGCTCGTCGACGGAGGACTCGAATTCGGCCATCGTCACGAACAGGTCGGGCTTGAACGCCATGAAGAA
>DASXHV010000161.1:0-31317 GCA_036488285.1 Jatrophihabitans sp.
GAACTGCATTGCATGCCAGACGCGAATGACAACCGAGGTGGCTACGGTCCCCGTATTTGCTGGTGCCCCCGGCAGGATTCGAACCTGCGCCACCGCCTCCGGAGGGCGGTGCTCTATCCCCTGAGCTACGGGGGCCGTGTCGGCCGCGCTTCGGTCAAACCCAGCCGTATCCAGCGGGTCCTGACCGTCGTGGAGCCTATCAGCCGCGCTTGGTCGCCTTGACCACCGCCAGCGCTCGGCGGCTGCCCGATGCAGCCCAGCCCTTACGCCTCAGGAGGCGGGCGGTGGCAGCGGGCTGGAGCCTCGCTCGCGCAACATTTGCTCCATCAACAGGATCTCGTTGCCCTGTGCCACCGCCATCTTCTGAGCGGCGTTACGGACGTACGGCTCGCTCGCGTGCGCCGCGGCCCACTGCGCCATCGGCAGACCACCCTGATGGTGATGCAGCATCAATTGCAGGAAGTAGATGTCCATGGGTTTGCCGGTCATCGTCTGCAGCCTGGTCATCTGCGCTTCGGTCGCCATGCCTGGCATCAGCCCGTCGCCGGTCACATGATCGTGACCGGCCATCCACGCCATCTGCGCGTTCGGATTCTGCGGCGGCAGCCCCCAGGTATCCAGCCAGCCCTGCATCTGGCCCACCTGGTTGAACTGGCTCGTCTCGATGTCGTACGCGAGCTCGCGAACCACTCCGTCGGTGGTGTGGTCGCGGACGTAGCCGGCCATCGTCACAGCCTGCCGGTGGTGAACCGACATGTCCCACGCGAAGCCTGCATCGACAGAGGTGCTCGCAGGCAACGCACCGGGCGCATTGCGGTGACCGACCAGGTAGCCCGCACCAGCCGCAATGACCAACGCGGCGGCTACCAGCAGCCCGACCAGCGCTCGACGGAGCCGCTGGCCACCCGGCTCAGGGGCGTCCAGGTCGATCATCGAGGCCTCGGTGGTCGCTGTCATGGCGGTCAGGATTCGGTCGGGTGACCGGGAGTGCTCGGGGTGGTCTTGAAGGCGGAATTCGTGCAGCTGGCGCCGAGCTCAGGGGTGTTGGACTGGTTCAGCCGCAGGTCGGTGATGAACTGCTGCACCCGCGGGTCGGTCGCCGAGTCGACGAACAACTGATAGCCCCAGGCCTGCAGCGAGACGTTCGATTTCAACCCGGCGTACGGGGTGAGCAGCGTGTACTGCTGGCCGGAGACCAGCTTGGTCAGCGCGTCGAGTTGATCGGCGGGAAGACCCGGCTTGTAGGTGATCCAGATGGCCCCGTGCTCCAAAGTGTGGACGGCGTTCTCGTTGGCGATCTGGCTGGGATAGACCGTCCCCGTGCAGTCCGCCCAGACCGGCGAGTGGTCGCCACCGACCGGCGGCGACTCGGGGTACTTGACGACTCCGGCCACGTGGTTACGGGTCAGGCTCGCGTAATGCTGAATGCCCACGATCTTGCCGGGGTCGGCCTGGGTCTTCTTCTTGTTCCCTTGCGCAACGGCGTAAACGACTACCCCGACCGCCAGGACGATCACGATGACGGTGGTGGCGATCAGGCCCCACGGCGTCTGACGCTTGTTGACGATCTTCTTCGACTGGGCGCGGTTGGGTGCGGTTCTGGTCGCAGTCTTTGTCGCGGCCTTGGTCGCTGCGCCCTTCGCTGCCGGAGCGTCCTTCGCCGCTGGAGCGCCCTTCGCGGGGCCGCCCTTCGCCGCGCTGACCTTTGCCGGACCGCCTCGGGCTGACCTGCTCGCGGCCGTGCTCTTCGCGGCCGCTGCGTTGCCTGCGGGGCCTTTCTTCGCAGGACCGGAGGACGGTTTGGTCGGCTTGGTCATCGAGTCGCTTTCGTCAGGCTGACAGGTGGTCACACGGGGTGACCATGGAAGTCTAGGAGGCATTGCTGTGGCGCGCCGAAAACGGGGCGAGGGCCGCCACTAACATGAGTGTGGTGACACCTTACGATCTCATCTCAGCCATCGCCTCCGCAGTGCGCCGGGCGGTCGAAACCGGTGCTTTCGTCGCCGATGTGCCGAGTGACATCGTTGTAGAGCGGCCCAAAAACCCCGAGCACGGAGATTACGCCACCAACGTCGCGATGCGGCTGGCCAAGACCGCGGGAAAGCCACCCCGGATCGTCGCGGAAGCGATCGCGAAGGTCTTAACTGATACCGATGGAATTGCCTCGGTGGACGTCGCAGGACCTGGATTCCTCAACATCACCCTCGACTCGGGCTCGCTGGGTGAACTGGCCAAGAGCATCGTCGAACAGGGCCCTGAGTACGGTCGCTCCTCGGTTCTGGCAGGCAAGAAGGTCAATCTGGAGTTCATCTCGGCCAATCCAACCGGCCCGCTGCACTTGGGGCACACCCGGTGGGCGGCGGTCGGTGACGCGATCGGCCGGGTCCTCACCGCGGCCGGGGCAGAGGTCACCCGCGAGTTCTACATCAACGACCGTGGCCTGCAGATGGACCTGTTCGGCGCTTCGTTGCAGGCTGCGGCACTCGGCCGGCCGATTCCCGAAAACGGTTACCACGGCGAGTACATCGCCGAGCTGGCCAAGCAGGTTCTCTCCGAGCACCCCGAGATCGGCGACCAGACCGGCCAGCAGCAGCTCGAGTCGTTCCGTGAGGTCGGCTACCAACTGCAGTTAGCCCAGCAGAAGCAGACCTTGGAGGACTTCGGGACCCATTTCGACGTCTGGTATTCCGAACGTTTCCTACACACCTCCGGAGCGGTTGAGCGTGGATTGGACAAGCTCAAGAAACAGGGCCACACCTTCACCGCAGACGGCGCCTTGTGGCTGCGGACCACGGACTTCGGTGACGACAAGGACCGGGTGCTGCTGCGCAGCAACGGGGAACTGACCTACTTCGCCTCCGACACCGCGTACTACGTGGACAAGCGCAATCGCGGCTTCGACCTGTGCATCTACCTGCTCGGCGCCGACCACCACGGCTACGTCGACCGGCTCAAGACCGTCGCGCAATGCGCCGGTGACGACCCCCGGCAGACTCTGCAGATCCTGATCGGACAGCTGGTCAAGATCGTCAAGGCCGGTGAAGAGGTTCGGCTGTCGAAGCGCGCCGGTGACATCGTCACCCTCACCGATTTCGTCGAGGCGGCCGGTCTGGACGCGGTGCGGTACTCCCTGAGCAGGTATCCGGTCGATTCGCCGCTCACCCTCGACCTCGATGTGATCACCCGGGCCGGCAACGAAAACCCTGTCTACTACGTGCAATACGCACATGCCCGTACCTGCAACGTCATCAAGAACGCCGCCGACGTCGGCATCGAGCTGGGCGTCTTCAAGCCTGAGCTGCTCAGTCACGCCACCGAGGCAAACCTGCTGACAGCGCTGGGTGATTTCGGCCGGGTCGTCGCGCAGGCTGCCGAGTTGCGGGAACCGCATCGGATTGCGCGCTACCTGGAATCGCTGGCCGGTGAGTTCCATCGCTGGTATGACGCATGCCGGGTCGCACCACGCGGCGACGAGGAGATCACCGATGCCCACCGGACGCGCTTGTGGCTGGCGGTGGCGACTCGCGTCGTACTGGCCAACGGTCTGCAGATGCTGGGTGTTTCCGCACCCGAGCGGATGTGACCGAGGACTTCTCGCCGGGAGGCCGCCTCCCAACCCTTCACACCAGACAGGACCCATTGCATGAGCCGTTCCGCACACCCGGCCGGGCCGCGTCACGCCGACGTGCAGCGCGCCGCGATGTCGGCTGACGAACCGGCCGACGTCGGCGCGCTCAATCCCAAGGTCTGGCCTTCGACGGCGTCTCGGCCTGACGATGAACTCGTGATCGGGGGAGTGGGGGTTACCGAACTGGCAGCCACCTACGGCACCCCTTCCTTCGTGCTCGACACCGCCGATCTGCGCCAGCGTGCCCGTGGCTACGCTGACGCCTTCGCCGGCGCAGATGTGTTCTATGCGGGAAAGGCTTTCCTGTGCACAGCGGTGGCGCGGTGGGTCGCTGACGAAGGCCTTGGCATCGATGTCTGCACCGGTGGCGAGCTGGCCATCGCCTTGCGGGCCGGCGTGGACCCGGGTCGAATCGCCTTGCACGGCAACAACAAATCGCCTGCCGAGTTGCGCGGCGCTGTGGCGGCCGGTGTCGGGCGGGTAGTACTGGACAGCACGATCGAGATCGACCGGCTCGCGGAGGTGGCAGCAGCTGCAGGCGTCCGGCAGCGAGTGCTGATCCGGGTCACCGTCGGCGTCGAGGCGCACACCCATGAGTTCATCGCCACCGCACACGAGGATCAGAAATTCGGGTTCTCACTGCCTGGCGGGCAGGCCCACGATGCAATCGAGCAGGTGCTCGGACATGAATCGTTGGAACTGATCGGCCTGCATTCGCATATCGGATCGCAGATCTTCGACACGTCAGGCTTCGAGGTCGCAGCCCACCGGGTGGTCGGCCTGCTCGCCGAGATCCGCGACGCACATGGAATCGAACTCGCCGAGATCGATCTGGGCGGCGGGCTCGGCATCGCCTACGTCGACTCCGACGATCCACAGCAGCCCGCCGACATCGCCCGCAGGTTGGCGACCATCATCGACAACGAATGTGCGCGGTCCGGGCTGCGTCAGCCGCGGTTGTCGGTGGAACCTGGCCGGGCCATCATCGGACCGGCCATGATCACGCTCTACGAGGTCGGCACCGTCAAGCCGATCAACCTCGACAGCGGTGTGGTCCGCAACTACGTCTCGGTGGACGGCGGGATGAGCGACAACATCCGCACCGCGCTGTACGACGCCGACTACAGCGTGGTGCTGGCCAACCGCACCTCCACCACGCCTGCGCGGCGCACCAGGGTGGTCGGAAAGCATTGTGAGAGCGGCGACATCGTGGTTCGTGACTGCTGGCTGCCGGGCGATGTCCGGCCCGGTGACCTGCTCGCGGTGGCAGCGACCGGGGCGTACTGCTACTCGATGGCCAGCAATTACAACCGGATACCGCGCCCACCAGTAGTCGCAGTGGCCGACGGCACCTCGACGACGATCGTGCGACGCGAGAGTCTTGACCAGGTATTGGCCACGGATGTCGGCTGGAATCCGGATGCAACGAAGAGTGGGGCTGGCGTGGAGTTCAACGACAAACCCGGTGTGGGAGCTCAGGCATGAACAATTCAGCCGGCCCGGGCCGGGATGGGAAGCCGCTGAAGGTTGCGCTGCTGGGTTGCGGTGTGGTGGGTTCGGCGGTTGCCCGATTGCTGGTCGACCAGGCCGGCGACCTGACCGCCCGGGTCGGGGTTCCCCTCGAACTGGCCGGTATCGCGGTACGCCGTCCGAACCGGCACCCGGACGTCGACCCCGCGTTGCTGACCACCGACGCGCAAGCCCTCGTCGAGCGTGACGACATCGACATCGTTGTCGAGGTCATCGGCGGCATCGAACCGGTGCGCAGCCTGCTGCTCACCGCGCTGAAACGCGGCAAGAGCGTGGTGAGCGCCAACAAGGCGTTGCTGTCCGAGGACGGCGCCTCGCTGCACGCGGCGGCCAGCGCAGCCGGCGTCGACCTGTACTACGAAGCTGCCGTCGCCGGGGCGATCCCGTTGCTGCGGCCGTTGCGGGAATCCCTTGCCGGCGACCGGATAACTCGCGTGATAGGCATCGTCAACGGCACCACGAACTTCATCCTGTCCCAGATGGCTGCCACCGGTGCCGGCTTCGGCGAGGCGTTGGCCGAGGCAACCGCGCTGGGCTACGCCGAAGCCGATCCCACCGCTGACGTCGACGGTTTCGACGCGGCGGCCAAGGCCGCGATTCTGGCCGGGCTGGCTTTCCACACCCGGGTGACCGCCGCCGACGTCTACCGCGAGGGAATCAGCGACGTCACGGCTGCCGATGTCGCCAGCGCCGCCGCGATGGGTTGCACGGTGAAGCTGCTCGCCATCTGCGAGCGGACCGTGATAGATGGAGTCGAATCCGTCGCAGTACGGGTGCACCCGGCGATGATCCCGAAGAGCCATCCGCTGGCAGGCGTGGGCGATGCGTTCAACGCCGTCTTCGTCGAGGCCGACGCGGCGGGTTCGCTGATGTTCTACGGCCGCGGAGCCGGTGGCGAACCGACCGCCAGCGCTGTGCTCGGTGACCTGGTCGCGGTGGCCCGTAACCGGGTAAGCGGGTCTCGAGGCGCTGGTGAGAGCGCCTACGCCGACCTGCCCGTTAGGCCGATGGGGCAGGTGATCACGCGTTACCACGTCGCGCTGGATGTCGCCGACAAGCCCGGTGTGCTCGCGGCGGTAGCGGGTGCCTTTGCCGACAATGGTGTCAGCATCCAAACGGTCCGCCAGGAGGGGCGCGGCGACGCGGCCACCCTGGTGCTGGTCACGCACACCGCCCCCGACGCTGCTCTCGCTGCGACGGTCGAAGCCCTGTCGAAGTACGACTTCATCCGACGAGCCGGCAGCGTGATGCGCGTCGAGGGCATGCCGTCGGACTGATCTGGCGCCATCAAGCGCTTCGAGTCGTCCTAGGATTCCCCTTATTCTGCAAGGAGATTGAAAGATATGACCGGACGAGGCTACGACGGCTCCGCCTGGCCAGGGCTGATCGAGGCGTATCGTGACCGGCTGCCCGTGACCGCGGACACCCCGGTCATCACCTTGTACGAAGGCGGTACTCCACTGGTGCCCGCCAGGGCAGTGTCCGAGCGGGTCAACGCAGAGGTTTACCTGAAGGTAGAGGGCGCAAACCCCACCGGTTCGTTCAAGGACCGCGGCATGACGATGGCGATATCGAAGGCGGCCGAGGCCGGCGCCAAGGCCGTGATCTGCGCATCGACCGGCAACACATCCGCATCAGCGGCGGCGTACGCGGTGCGGGCCGGCATGGTCTGTGCGGTTCTCGTGCCGCAAGGCAAGATCGCTCTCGGCAAGATGGCCCAGGCGTTAGTGCACGGCGCGCGACTCCTGCAGGTGGACGGCAACTTCGACGACTGCCTGGAATTGGCGCGCAAGCTCGCGGTCGACTATCCGGTCGCGCTTGTCAACTCGGTCAACCCGGATCGCATCGATGGGCAGAAGACAGCCGCGTTCGAGATTTGCGACGTGCTCGGTAGGGCGCCCGACATCCATTGCATTCCGGTCGGCAACGCCGGCAACATCACCGCGTATTGGAAGGGCTATCGCGAGTACGCCACCGATGGCGTGGTCGCGAATACCCCTGCCATGTATGGCTTTCAGGCCGCCGGTGCCGCTCCGATCGTGCTCGGGCACCCGGTGCTGCAACCGATGACGATTGCTACCGCGATCCGGATCGGCAACCCGGCATCGTGGACAGCTGCCGAACGGGCCCGAGATGATTCGGGCGGTCTGATCGACTCGGTGACCGACAAAGAGATCCTCGAGACGTATCGGTTGCTCGCCCGCTCCGAAGCGGTGTTCGTCGAGCCTGCGTCGGCGGCCAGCGTCGCCGGCCTGATCAAGGCTGCGAAAGCCGGCAAGGTTCCGGCTGGCTGCACAGTGGTATGCACGGTGACCGGTAACGGTCTCAAGGATCCGGAGTGGGCGATCGCGGGCGCACCGACACCAGTGACGATTCCGGTGGACGGCCATGCCGCGGCCGTCGAACTTGGACTGGCCTAGTGGCGCAGGTGGAGTTCGGAAGGCGCCCGGTCCAGGTCACCGTCCCTGCGACGAGTGCAAATCTCGGGCCCGGCTTCGACACGTTCGGGCTGGCGCTCGGCAGATATGACGTGGTCACCGCCGCCGTCGTACCGTCCGGGCTGCGGATCGAGGTATCCGGGCAGGGCGCCGATCAGGTGCCGCTCGACGAGCGACATCTGATCATCCGTGCCATGCGTGCGACATTCGACAGGCTGGGCGGCCAGCCGGAGGGCTTACAGCTGCAGTCCCTCAACCGGATCCCGCACGGCCGGGGGCTCGGGTCCTCTGCCGCGGCAATCGTGGCGGGCGTCGAATTGGCCAGATCCCTGGTCACCGGTGGCCGTACGCGGCTCGACGATCGCGATGCATTGGCTTTGGCCAGCGCGATCGAGGGTCATCCGGACAACGTCGCGGCGTGTTTGCTCGGCGGTCTCACCCTCGCGTGGACCGCTGAAGGCGGGGCGGGGACGGCCATCCGGCTGGATCCGCTTCGGATTCGGCCGGTGATCTTCGTGCCCACCGAGCAGTCGGACACCCACGCGGCACGGGCCGCGTTGCCGCAGACCGTTCCGCACGCCGACGCCGCATTCAACGCGGGCCGGGCCGCGCTGCTCGTCGTCGCCCTCACCGGACGCCCGGAGTTGCTGGGCATCGCAACCGAGGATCGGCTGCATCAGGGCTACCGGGCCGACGCAATGCCGGCCAGCAGCGCTCTGTTGGCTGCCTTGCGTGGCGCCGGACTGCCCGCGGTGATCTCCGGCGCAGGCTCCACGGTGCTTGCCATGGCTCGCACCGACGACGAGCTGAACAGTGCCCTGGGCCTGGCCCCGAAGGGCTGGGAATGCCTCGAACTGCCCGTCGCCGAGGGCGCCAGGGCGATCGAATTGTGAAAGGTGGAATACGACACACCGCGTCCTGTGTTGCTGCTCTGAGTGGCTAGCGTCTAGTCTTAGGCCATTCCTCGCGACACCAAGGCTCGCATCGCATGCAGGCCAGATACGCGACGAACGCAGCTCGATGAGCCTGCAGGTGCGTAAACCAGAGAACAATCACCGTCTTATGTGACGGTCGCATCGCATCGAAATCGGCTGCTAACCACTGCTCAACCCAGTGACCGGCGAGAAAGTCGGCGGCCACACCTCGGCGATAACCCGCCGATACCACTCGGTGTGCGTCTGCATTGACCGGACGCACCACCACCTCGGAAGGATCCGACACCACCGTGACCGAAACCCAGGACCAGCTTGACGTCCTGCCCAGCACCGAGTCCGCAGCTGCGGCCGGTGCCAGCAAAGAATCATCCAGCTCGTCTTCAGCGGGCCGCGCCAAGCGGCGTTCCGGCTCGCTCTCAACGATGCTGCTGCCCGAACTGCAGGCGATGGCCAGCTCAATGGGCCTCACCACCGGCAAGCTTCGCAAGAGCGATCTGGTTGCTGCCATCGAGGCCGCGAATCGCGGCTCGAACGGGACGGCTGCCAAGGCGACCAGCCAGCGGGCCGACTCCGGCGACGCCGAGTCCGCCGCTGACTCCTCCCGCGCCAGCCGAACCCGCCGTGGCGCGAGCCGCCCGGCCGGCCCAGCGCAAGCGACGTTGACCGACGAGCCCTCCGCCGATGCCGCCAAGACCGACGACCAGCCGAGCGCTGAATCCAAGCCCGACAGGCAGCGGCAGGACAGCTCCCGTCAGCGGGATCGGGGCAATGACGGCGACAGCAGCCGCGGCAACGACAGCGACCGGCAGCAGGCGGGCAACCGCAACCAGAACCGCAATCAGAACCGCAACCAGGGTGACGGCCAGAGCCGTAACCAGGGCGACCAGAACCGCAACCAGGGTGACGGCCAGAGCCGCAACCAGGGTGACGGCCAGAACCGCAACCAGGGCGATGGCCAGAACCGAAACCAGAACAACCAGAACAACAATGACGACGACGAATTCGGCAGCGGCAGTCGCCGAGGTCGCCGCTACCGCGACCGGCGCGGCCGTAATCGCGACCGTTTCGACAACGCCGCGGCCAGCAACGGTGGCCGCAACGAGCCGGAACCGACGATCTCCGAGGACGACGTCCTGATCCCGGTGGCCGGCATTCTTGACAGCGTCGAGGACAAGAACACCTGGTTCATCCGTACCGGCGGCTACTTCGCCAGCCCGGAAGACGTCTATGTCGCCAACTCGCACGTGCGCCGTTTCGGGCTGCGCCGCGGTGACGCCGTCACCGGCGTCGTCCGTCAGCCGCGCGACGGGGAGCGCAAGGAGAAGTTCAATCCGCTGGTCCGCATGGACACTGTCAACGGTGTCGAGCCGGACAAGGCCAAGAGTCGTATCGAGTTCACCAAGCTGACCCCGCTCTACCCGCAGGATCGCCTGCGCCTGGAGACCGAGCCGCACATCCTGACGACCAGGGTCATCGATCTGGTGATGCCGATCGGCAAGGGGCAGCGCGCCCTGATCGTGTCACCGCCGAAGGCCGGTAAGACGATGGTGTTGCAAGCCATCGCCAACGCGATCGCGACCAACAATCCCGAGTCGCACCTGATGGTGGTGCTGATCGACGAGCGACCTGAAGAGGTCACGGACATGCAGCGGTCGGTGAAGGGTGAAGTGATCGCTTCCACCTTCGACCGTCGGCCGCAGGACCACATCACGGTTGCGGAGTTGTCCATCGAACGCGCCAAGCGGCTCGTCGAGATGGGCCACGACGTGGTCGTGTTGCTGGACTCGATCACGCGTCTCGGCCGGGCCTACAACCTGGGTGCGCCGGCCAGCGGGCGAATCCTGTCCGGTGGTGTCGATTCGACTGCGCTATACCAGCCGAAGCGCTTCTTGGGTGCAGCCCGAAACATCGAGAACGGTGGCTCGCTGACCATCATCGCCACCGCACTGGTGGAGACTGGATCAGCCGGTGACACGGTGTTCTTCGAGGAGTACAAGGGAACCGGGAACGCCGAGCTTCGCCTCGATCGCAAGATCGCCGACAAGCGGGTCTTCCCCGCCATCGATGTCGACCAGTCCTCGACTCGTAAGGAAGAGATCCTGCTGTCGCCGGACGAACTCGCCGTCACCATCAAGCTTCGTCGGGTGCTGCACGCGTTGGAGCCGCAGCAGGCAATCGACCTGCTCCTGGACCGACTGAAGAAGAGCCGGACGAACATCGAATTCCTCATGCAGATCGCGAAGACGACACCGGGCTCTGACTGACGCTCTGACAACCCGGCGCGACACAAGCGCCTGATGGCTTGATCTCTTCTGGCTGTACCACCTGAAAACACCCACGCAGTTACATCAATGCCCCGCGCAATCCGGACATCGTCTGGTGCTGCGCGGGGCATCGGTGTATGCCGATAGCAACGGTTCTCAGCTCGCTGTCTCGCGTGGAGGTTCCGGACGAGTTAACCAAACCTTGTGGCAGTTGTAATGGCTCGGTAACGGTTGTGCATCTAGCACTGCACATCCATCGCTTTTAAACGCCGTTGCGTGTCATGGTGACGCACGAACTGAAAGCGGTATCAGCCCGCTTCGGATTGATGAAAGGGACTGCGAATGCGGCACATGAAGATCGCGGCAGTAGCCGGGATCGCCGTCGCGTCTATGACGCTGGCGGCGTGTTCGTCAAGCAAGAGTGGGGGAGGATCGTCCAGCGGTAATGCGCGCGGACCGATTACTTTCGTGCAGGGCAAGGACACCTCGGGCATCATCCCTGCGATCACCAAGTTGTGGAACGACGCCCACCCGACGGAGAAGGTCACCGTCATTCAGCAGACGGATCAGGCCGACCAGCAGCACAACGACCTCGTTCAGCACTTCCAGGCAAAGGACCCCGGATATGACGTGGTGCTCGTCGACGTCATCTGGACTGCGGAGTTCGCCGCCAAGGGCTGGCTCGTGCCGCTGAAGGACACCTACGCACTTCCGACCAGCGGTTTGCTGCCGGCGACGGTGAAGGCGGCCACTTATGCGGGCACCCTCTACGCCGCACCGGAGACCTCCGACGGTGGATTGCTCTACTACCGCAAGGACTTGGTACCGACGCCGCCGACGACCTGGAAGGACATGATCGCCGACTGCAGCAAGAAGACGTCCGGGATGGGTTGCTACGCCGGCCAGTTCGCTCAGTACGAAGGCCTCACCGTGAACGCAGCCGAGGCCATCAACTCCGCTGGTGGAACGATCGTCAAGGATGACGGCAAGACGCCGGACATCAACAGCGATGCGGCCAAGCAGGGACTGCAGTTCCTCGTGGACGGCTTCAAGCAGGGCTACATCCCCAAGGCTGCAATCACCTACCAGGAGGAGCAGGGACGCCAGGCATTCCAGAGCGGCCAACTGCTGTTCCTGCGCAACTGGCCCTACGTCTACAACCACCTTGTCAACGACGGTGACTCCAAGGTCAAGAGCAAATTCGGCGTTGCGCCGTTGCCGGGTCTCAACGGCCCGGGTGCCTCGAGCCTGGGTGGTCACAGCGCGGCGATCAGCCAATTCAGCAAGCACAAGGCAACCGCCCTGGACTTCCTGAAGTTCATCGACAGCGCCGAGGCCCAGAAGACCTTCCTCGACGTCGGCTCGCTGGCACCGGTGCTGGCATCGTCGTATTCCGACCAGTCGCTGATCACGAAATTCCCGTACCTGCCGACGCTGTTGAAGGCTATCCAGAACGCCGTGCCGCGTCCGGTGACGCCGTACTACCCGAAGGTCACCCAGGCCATCGAGCAGAACGTCTACACCGCGTTGCAAGGCAGCATGTCGGTGGCCGATGCCGTCAAGAACATCCAGACCGCAATTCAACAGGCAAGCACCGGATAGCAGGACAACTGAACAATCCGGTCGACACCCGACGCTGTAGTAGTCGACAGCCGACCGGCCCTCCGCCAGCAAATCGACAGGATTTGCTGGTGGTCGGCCGGTCGGTGTTCATCACGAGATTCGCTCTACTCGGATCGGCCATCCAGGACCGGACCGAACAAGCTGAAGAGGCTAAACAGGCTGGGGGCAAGTGGTGGCAGACACACAGGCGGCCGAGCCCGCCGTAGGGACTGAGGAAGGGCTGAAGCCAGCGCCATCCAAGGGTGGTGACAAGCCGACTCGCAAGGTTCGCAGCGGCGAGGGTTTGCTCGCTGCGAGGTTGATCGCACCAGCGATCATCCTGATGCTCGCAGTGATCGGATATCCCGTCGTCTCGGCGATCTGGTCCTCGCTTCATCTGGACAAGAACGACTCCGGCCTGAGTGCGAGTGGGTTCTTCCAGAAAGGTGGCAAATGGGTCGGCTTCAAGTATTACGACTACTGGCTCAATTGCGGCAATAAGTGTGTGGTGGGAACCACCGGCCATGACTTCTACCCTGCGCTCCAGACGACCGTCATCTTCACGATTGCGACCGTCATCCTCGAGGTCATCCTCGGCATGATGTTCGCGCTGGTGATGAACGGGACGTTCAAGGGTCGTGGTCTGGTGCGGGCAGCGATCCTGGTGCCGTGGGCGATCCCGACCGCGGTCACCGCGCAGCTCTGGAAGTTCATGTTCGACTACCAGGGCATCGTCAACCACGTGCTCGGAACGCACATCCTCTGGACGGGCAGTCCGACACCCGCTCGGTCGGCAGTCATCATCATCGACACCTGGAAGACCACGCCGTTCATCGCGTTGCTGTTACTGGCGGGCCTGCAGGTGATTCCTGCCGACATCTACGAATCCGCCCGAGTGGACGGGGCCAACGCCTGGCAACGGTTCGTCCAGATCACGCTGCCGCTGGTGAAGCCGGCTTTGCTGGTTGCTGTGCTGTTCCGCGTGCTGGACGTGTTGCGCATCTTCGACCTTCCATACATCCTGACCGGCGGCGCCAATAAGACGACGACGCTGTCGATCCTGGTGGTTCAGGAACTGAAGGCTTCGCCGAACAACGCGTCCGCGTTGTCCACGATCACCTTCATCTTCATCTTCCTGGTCGCGTTCGTGCTGGTGAAGGCGATGGGCGTCAATGTCGTACAGACCCAGCAGAGGGCGGTGAAGAAGTAATGACCGCAGTCGCGAGCAACACCACGGGTGCCGTCTCGACGACCACCGAATTCACACCCCGCAAGAGCGGTATCAGGTGGAACGTGGTCGGCCGGTACGCAGGAATCGCATTGATCATCGTGTGGTGCCTGCTGCCGTTCTACTGGATGGTTGTGGTGGCCTTCCGTCAGGTCGGGTTCACCTTCGACTCCACGCCCTGGCCGACGCACGTCACGATGGGCAACTTCACTGCCGCCTTCGATACGTCCAAGAATCACTTCGGCCGGGCTCTGATCAACAGTCTCATCATCGGGTCTGTCACAACCGCCGTAGCCATGGTGGTCGGTGTGTTCACTGCCTACGCGTTGGCCCGGTTGCATTTCCGGGGCAAGTTCTTCGTGCTCGGCTTGATCCTGGCCGCGGCGATGTTCCCCGGCGTGGCACTGCTGACCCCGCTGTTCCAGTTGTTCACCAGCCTGCACTGGTTGGGGACATACCAGGCACTGATCATCCCGTACATCGCCTTCGCGTTGCCGCTGTCGATCTACACCCTGACTGCGTTCTTTGCAGAGATGCCATGGGAGCTGGAACAGGCTGCCAAGGTGGATGGGGCGACCCCGGGCCAGGCGTTCCGGCTGGTGATCTTCCCGCTCTGTGCACCGGGACTGTTCACCACCGCGATCCTGGTGTTCCTGGCCTGCTGGAACGAATTCCTGCTTGCCAGCGTGCTGCCTAACGGCAAAGCGTCGGTGGCGCCGGTGACGTACGCGATTGCCAGCTTCACCGGGTCTGACCCCAAGGTCATCCCGTACACCTCGATCATGGCGGCCGGCGTTGTGGTCGCTGTCCCGCTGGTGATCGTCGTCCTACTGTTCCAGCGCCGGATCGTGTCCGGCCTGACCGCGGGCGGAGTGAAGGGATAGGGCGGACCGGCAGGGCTCTCTTCAAGAGGGACTCGACGCCGGGGCTGGTCAAACGGTGATCAGCAGAGGATGCTGACAGATTCCGGGCCGGAACTCCCAACGGGGGCCGGCCCGGAATTTTTCTGCCCGGAATTTCGACGATCCGGCGCGCGTTTGGATGACTGTGTCGCAGCTGGCACAATCTGCTTCGACGAACCCGGCACCGGTTCACGTCACGAAACATCGACCAGCACAGCTGGCGGAGACGACCCGGCGGCCATAACCGGCACCAGCGGACATTCTGGTGCCCAAGAAGGGAACCATCGTGAAGAACGGAATCCACCCCGAGTACGTGGTCACTCAAGTGACCTGCTCGTGCGGCAACTCGTTCACCACCCGCAGCACCGCAAAGGCCGGTCAGCTGCACGCTGAAGTCTGCTCCGCTTGCCACCCGTTCTACACCGGCAAGCAGAAGATCATGGACGTCGGCGGACGGGTCGACAAGTTCGAGAAGCGCTACGGCAAGCGCACCCGCACCACCGCTTCCTAGCTACGTCCACGGCGCTCGCCGACCCCGCCAAACGCGGGGCGGCGGGCGCCGTTCTTCATGCCCAGCCGCCCCGGATCGTGCAACCTCAGCGACTGGTGATTGCCAGTCGTTGCACACGTCGGGGTAGGGAGGCATTGCCGAGATGGCACAGAACGCAGCAGGCTCGAGCACCCTGGCCCAGTTGCTGGCCGAGTATGCCGAAACCGAAAAAGCACTGTCCGACCCAGCGATCCACGCTGACCAGGTTGCCGCGAAAAGGCTCGGCCGCCGATATGCCCAGCTGGGTCAGATAGTCGGTGCATCGCGCGAGCTGGACGCAGTCCGTTCAGATCAGGCGGCTGCCCAGGAGTTGGCGCCCCAGGATGCCGCATTCGCGGCCGAGGCCGAGGAGCTGGCGGCGCGGATTCCGGTGCTCGAGGCAGCTCTGCGGGAATTGCTGCTACCCAAGGACCCGAACGACACCAAGGACGTGATCCTGGAGGTCAAGGCCGGTGAAGGTGGCGACGAGTCCGCCCTATTCGCCGGTGACCTGCTGCGGATGTACCTGCGCTACGCCGAGCGGCAGGGTTGGGTCACCGAGATCCTCGACGACGAGGGGACCGACTTGGGCGGCCACAAGTCGGTCACGGTCGCGGTCCGATCCCGGACGCCTGATCAGGCGGTTTGGCAGCGGCTGAAGTACGAGGGCGGCGTGCACCGCGTGCAGCGGGTACCTGTCACCGAATCGCAGGGCCGGATTCACACGTCGGCCGCGGGCGTCCTGGTGCTTCCGGAGGCTGAGGAGGTCGATGTCGAGATCGACCCGAGCGACCTGCGCATCGATGTCTATCGCTCGTCCGGTCCGGGCGGTCAGAGTGTGAACACCACCGACTCGGCAGTACGTATCACTCATGTCCCGACCGGCACTGTGGTCGCGATGCAGAACGAGAAGAGCCAGCTTCAGAACAGGGAAGCCGGCATGCGGGTGCTGCGAGCTCGACTCCTCGCGCAGGCTCAAGAAAAGGCCGCGGAGGCGGCGTCTGACGCTCGCAAGTCACAGGTGCGCACAGTGGACCGATCAGAGCGCATCCGTACTTACAACTTCGCCGAGAACCGGATCGCTGATCACCGGGTGAACTTCAAGGCCTACAACCTCGATCAGGTTCTAGACGGTGCGCTGGACGACGTCATCGACGCGCTGATCAAGGCCGACAACGAGGCAGCCTTGGCCGGCGACGCCGACAGCTGATGGGTGCCGCCGCGCGCGACCAGCTCGCCGCCGCCGGTCGCCGCTTGACCGACGCCGGGGTCTCTTCGCCGCGGGTGGACGCGGAGTTGTTGCTGGCGCACCTGCTGGGGGTGAACCGCAGCCGGCTGCTCACCGTCGCCGACCTCGATGCCGAGCAGCAGAGCCGGTTCCACGCCCTGATTGCCCTACGCTGCCAGCGGATTCCGCTTCAGCACCTCACCGGCCGGGCGCCCTTCCGGCACCTCGATCTGGCGGTGGGACCGGGGGTGTTCATTCCGCGGCCGGAGACCGAGCTTCTCCTCGATCTTGTTGCCGACGCGCTGACAGACGCACGCACCGTTGTCGACCTGGGTGCCGGCTCGGGGGCGATTGCCCTTGCAGTGGCGCAGGAATTCCACACCGGGCGGATGATCGCGGTCGAGCGATCCGTGGATGCCATCGGGTGGCTTCGCCGCAATGCCGAAGCGCGCGCCGCGGCCGGCGACACCCCGATCGACATCATCGAAGCCGATATCGCCGACCCGGACCTACTGGCCGCCGAGTCCGGCACCGTGGACGTTGTACTGTCCAACCCGCCATACGTGCCATCCCGCTTGAGACCCGAGCTGAGCGTGGAGGTCGGTCACGACCCGGACGATGCGGTGTTCGCCGGAGGTGATGGTTTGGCTCTGATGCCGGCGGTGATCGCGGCCGCGGCTCGATTGTTGCGACCAGGTGGACTCGTGGCAATCGAGCAGGACGACAGCCACGCCGACTCGGTCATTCACCTCATGCAGGCAGCCCGACAGTGGGCCGCAATCTCTGGCCATCACGATCTGGCGGGCCGCTTGCGGTTCACCACGGCCGTTCGGCTGAGCGATGCCGGCTGACCAACCGGGTCCGCCTGCGCGGCAGCCCTGCGGCCTGGGGCAGACTGTGGTGCGTGGCAGACATGCTGGATTGCAGTGACCCCTCCTCACGAGAGAACGCCGTCAACGCAGCGGCGCGGGCTGTCGAGGGCGGCTCCGTCGTGGTGTTGCCCACCGACACCTTGTACGGCGTTGGCGCTGACGCTTTCAATCCCACCGCGGTGACCGGTCTGCTGGCAGCCAAGGGCCGCGGCCGGGACATGCCGGTGCCGGTTCTGGTCGGATCCTGGACGACCATCGACGGGCTGGTCAGTTACGTCTCCGACGACACTCGGGCCTTGATCGAGGCATTCTGGCCCGGCGGCCTCACCCTGGTCGTGGAGCATGCGCCGTCGCTGGCCTGGGATCTCGGCGACGCGCGTGGCACGGTCGCTTTGCGGATGCCGCTGCATCCGGTTGCGCTGGATCTGCTGGCTGTGACCGGACCAATGGCCGTCACAAGTGCCAACCGGACCGGGATGGCACCGGCCACCACCGCGCAACAGGCCTACGATCAACTCGGCGAATCGGTGTCGGTGTATCTGGACGGCGGCGAGGTGCCGGTCGGCGAACCATCCACGATTGTCGACCTGACCGACGGGGTACCGGTGGTGCTGCGAGCCGGAGCTGTGAGCCTCGACGCGCTACGCGAGGTGCTGCCGGAGCTCAGAGCTGCCGCGTCCTGAACTCAGAGCGTGACCGGCGACGCCTGCACGACCGGTTCGGCCGGGTTGGATAATGTCTTTCCGGCATCGGTATCCGGCATAGAGGAGAGCAGTCGGCAATGACTGAACAATATTGGGGCCCAGATTTCGCCTCGCTACAGAAGATGGACCCTGAGATCGCCGGCGTCGTTCTCGACGAACTGGACCGGTTGCGCGGCGGCCTTCAGCTGATCGCCAGCGAGAACTTCACCTCACCGGCCGTGCTCGCGGCCCTCGGCAGCACGCTGAGCAACAAGTATGCCGAGGGTTACCCGGGCCGGCGCTACTACGGCGGTTGTGAGGTCGTGGACCGTGCCGAGCAGATCGGTATCGATCGCGCCAAATCGCTCTTCGAGGCCGATCACGCCAATCTGCAGCCGCATTCGGGGGCGAGCGCGAACATCGCCGTTTACGGTGCGTTCCTCAAGCCGGGCGACACGGTGCTGGCGATGTCCCTGCCGCACGGCGGTCACCTCACGCACGGCAGCAAGGTCAGCTTCTCCGGCAAGTGGTTCAACGCGGTCAGCTACGGCGTGCACCCCGAGACCGAGAACATCGACTACGACCAGGTCGCCGATATGGCCAAGAAGCACCAGCCGAAGATGATCATCTGCGGCGGCTCGGCGATCCCGCGGCTGATCGACTTCGCCGCGTTCCGCCAGATCGCCGATTCGGTCGGAGCCATCCTGATGGTCGATGCCGCCCATTTCATCGGCCTGGTAGCCGGCAAGGCGATCCCGTCGCCCGTGCCGTATGCCGACGTCGTCACCTTCACCACCCACAAGGTGCTGCGGGGTCCGCGCGGTGGAGCCCTGGTCTGCAAAGAAGAACACGCCGCCAAGCTGGACAAGGCCGTCTTCCCGATGATGCAGGGCGGTCCGCTGATGCACGCGGTAGCCGCCAAGGCGGTCAACCTGGCCGAGTGCGCCACGCCGGAATACCAGGCATACGCCCGGCAGGTCATCGCCAACGCCCAGGCCCTCAGCGCAGGCCTGGCCGAGCACGGCATGCGGCCGGTCACCGGCGGTACCGATACGCACCTGGCCCTCATCGACCTGCAGGGCATCGGGGTCACCGGCAAGGACGTCGAGGCCCGCTGCGACGCGTCCGGCATCGTGCTGAACAAGAACGCGATCCCCAACGACCCTGCACCGCCGTCGGTGGCCTCGGGAATCCGGGTCGGCTCCCCGTCGGTGACTACCCAGGGCATGGATGAGGCCAACATGACCACTATTGCCGGCCTGATCGCGCGGGCGGCGCTTACCGACGACACCTCGGTGCATGCCGAGATCCGTACCGAGGTTGGCGACCTGGTTGCCGCGCATCCGGCGTATCCCGATCCGCGAGGCTGATCGGCCTCCTTCGTGCATCCGTCACTCGAATACGCCCTGGTCGGCATGATTGCCGCCATCGGGACGTTCTTGTGCACACCGATCGCCCGTCAGATAGCCACCCGATGGGGAGCGGTCGCCAAGCCCCGGGACCGCGACGTGCACGCCGTCGACACCCCTCGGCTCGGCGGCGTCGCACTGCTGGCCGGGTTCGCGATGGCGATGTTGATCGCCCATGCGCTGCCTTCGCTGCGCAGCACGTTCTCCAATGGCTCGGAGATAACCGGTGTGCTGTTCGGCGGCCTGATCGTGTGCGTGCTCGGCGTACTGGATGATCGTTACGAACTGGATTCGCTGACCAAGTTCGCCGGTCAGGTCACCGCGGCCGGGGTGATGTCGATCGTCGGCGGTATCCAGTTGCTGACCATCTACGTGCCGTGGGGAAACGTCGGCACCATCCCGCTGGACCGGGACACCAGCGTCGAACTGACCATCCTGCTGACCGTCGTCACGATCAACGCGATCAACTTCATCGACGGCCTGGACGGGCTGGCCGCGGGCGTCACCGCGATCCAGGGCATCGCCTTCTTCGCGTACAGCTACCACCTTGCCCAGCTGAACTATCTCGACGTCGCCGCGGCCCCGACGCTGCTGTGCGCCGGGCTGGTCGGTGCGTGTCTGGGGTTCCTGCCGCACAACTTCGCGCCCGCCCGGGTCTTCATGGGCGATTCCGGTTCGATGCTGGTCGGGCTGATGTTGTCGGCCGCCGCGGTCACCGCCTCGTCCAAGGCTGATCCGCAATCGTTCGATTTCAAGAGCGCGGTGCCGTTGTATCTGCCGCTGATCCTGCCGCTCTTCGTGCTGGCATTCCCGCTCGGCGATCTGCTGCTGGCGGTCATCCGCCGGCTGCGGCGCGGCACGTCCCCGTTCGCGCCGGACAAGGAGCATCTGCACCACCGCCTGATGGATCTGGGCCACAGCCACCGGCGTGCCGTGCTCCTGCTGTACTTCTGGTCGGCGGTGCTCGCCTTCGGAGCGGTGGCGATGGCGGTTTCCAGCGGGCCCTGGCTGGTGGCCGCGGTGGTTGGTGGCCTGCTGGCCGCAGGCTTGCTCGCGACCGCGATCCCGAGGCTGCGGTCGGAGCGGCTGTGATACCTGGGGGTGGAGGCAAACCCGCCCTCTCCGACGGGCTGACAGTCGCCGACCGAATGCGGATCAGGCGAGCTCTGTACCTGCGGTGGGGCCTGTTACTGATCGCGGCGGGCGTGGGTTGGCTGCTGTGCAGCCAGAGCTTCGAGGCCGGTACCCGCGCCGGCTGGAGCTATCTGCTCGGTTTGGTCATCGTGGTGCTCGCCTTCGAATTCGGGTCGTACAACGTGCGTTTTGCTGCCCGGTATCTGCCGAATATGACTCTGGTCGTCGCCCTGCTGAGCTACACCGTGACCATCGTCGCGCTCGGTCTGGTGCTCGCCCTGTCTTCGCCGCGCGTGGTCGAAGGAACCGCGGTCGCGATCGGCATCTTCGTCGGTGTCGCGATCTGGATTGCTACCGAGATCGAACGGACCAGGGTGCGGTCGGTGCGCCTGTGAGCGCCTGTTAATATTTCGAACAGATGAACCGTCCTCCAGCCCCCGGCGTTCCGGCGCCGGACGGTGACCCGTGGGCAGCATTCGGCTACCTGGTAGCCGGCGTCGGCTTCTACGGTTTCCTGGGCTGGGGATTGAGCGTCTGGCTCCACGCCGATTACTGGATTCCAATCGGGATTCTGGTCGGATTGGGTTTCGGGATGTACCTCGTTTTCTCCCGGTACCGCATCGGTGGGCCGAACGCGCCGACGGATTCATCTACGACTGACGATGCAGCCCGAGCACAGCGGCCAGATGACAATGACCGAGGAGAGACTGCGTGAGCCACGGCCTAGTACTAGCAGGCGGATACACAGCACCCGGCCCAGCGGAGTTCTTTCTGCCCGATTTCACAGGCAAGCAGTGGAACGAGAGCGGCTACAACGTCCTGCTGACAAAGGCCTCGGTGCTCCTGGTTCTTGGCGCCGTCCTGGCATATCTCTTCCTCGCAGCCACATCGCGCAAGGGTGCGGTGGTGCCGAGCAAGGGCCAGTATCTGGGTGAGCAGGCCTACACGTTCATCCGTAACGGCATCGCCCAGGACATCATCGGCGGCAAGCACTATCGCAAGTACGTGCCGCTGCTGGTGTCGCTGTTCGTCTTCGTGCTGATCAACAACCTGTTCGGGGTCGTGCCGATCCTGTCGTTCTCGCCGTTCTCTCGGGCAAGCTTTGCCTACGGCTTGGCCGCGATGGTCTGGATCATCTACAACGGGGTCGGCATCGCCGACAAGGGCTTTTTCGGCTACCTCAAACACACCACGGTGCCCTCAGGCGTACCTGCGTGGATCCTGCCGCTGCTCATCCCGCTGGAATTCTTCTCCAACATCCTGGTCCGACCGCTCACCCTGTCGTTGCGACTCTTCGCGAACATGTTCGCCGGCCACTTGTTGCTGGTTCTGTTCTCCACTGGTGGCGCGTGGCTGCTGTTCGATGCCACCGGCTCCATCGTGCTCAAACCGGCTGGAGTGGTCGCCTACATCATCGGGGTCGCTATCGGCTTCCTGGAAGTGATCGTGGCTTCGCTTCAGGCATACGTCTTCACCCTCCTGACGGCCACCTACATCGGCGGCTCACTGGCAGCGGATCACTGATTTCCCGTAGCCCAACCCTCGCGCAGTACGCGCACCAAGAAAACGGTCACAGCGACCGACAACGAAAGGAAACCCCAATGGGTGGCTCCCTCAACATGGTCGGTTACGGCCTTGCCGCGATCGGCCCCGGTATCGGTGTCGGCCTGGTTTTCGCCGCGTACATCAACGGCACTGCCCGCCAGCCAGAGATGCAGAGCCGTTTGCAGCCGATCGCCTTCCTCGGCTTTGCATTGACCGAGGCGCTTGCCATCATCGGTATCGCGTTAGCGTTCGTCCTCAAGGCCAAGAACGGCTAGTCGTCTGACGACCATCGATCTGTAGAGGTCAGCCATGCATCTGAACTACCTAGCCGTCTCGACGGAGCCCAACCCGCTCGGCTTCAACGTCGCCGAGTTGGTCCTCGTGCTGATCGTTTTCGGCCTGCTGTTCTACCTGGTTCGCAAGTACGTCGTTCCGCAGTTCGAGAAGGCATTCGAATTGCGACGCGACGCGATCGAGGGTGGCATCGCCCGCGCCGAAGAGGCTCAGGCCGAAGCAGCCCGGCTGCTAGAGCAGTACAAGGCGCAGTTGGCCGAGGCTCGGACCGAGGCCGCGCAGATCCGTGAGGGTGCGCGAGCAGAAGCTCAGCGCATCGTCGAGGAACTGCGTGCCCAGGCCCAAGAGGAATCGGCTCGGATCATTGCCCGCGGCGAGGAGCAGTTGGCGGCCCAGCGCAGCCAGGTCGTTCGCGAGCTGCGAGGCGAGATCGGAACTCTCGCCGTGGAGCTGTCGGAGAAGATCATCGGGCAGAAGCTGTCAGACGACAGGGCCATCAGCAGTACCGTCGACGCTTTCATCGCCGACATCGAGCGGCAGCAGAACGGGTCGTCGGCATGATTCACGCCGCGTCTCGTCAGGCTCTGGACGTTCTGCGGGAGCGCCTGAACGATGCGCTGTCGTCGTTGCCCACTGACGGGGGCGCAAGCAACGCCACGCTTGCCGACGAGCTGTACGCGGTCGCCGCTCTGCTCGTCGAGCAGCCTCGGTTGCGCCGCACGCTCGCCGATCCGGCCACCGACGCCTCCGGGCGTTCGGAGTTGGCTCGTAGCCTGTTCGCCGGCCAGATCGAGGAGCCGGCACTGGACGTGGTGGCCGTCGCCGTCGGTCAACGCTGGTCCTCGTCCTGGGATCTCACCGACGGGCTTGAGATCGCGGCTGACGACACCCTGTTGTCGGCGGCGGAGCAGCAGGGCACGCTCGACGATGTCGAGGACGAGCTGTTCCGGATCGAACGGATCCTGGCCAACTCCGGTGACCTCGTCGCTGCCTTGGACGAAGCAGCGGTTCCGGCCGAGCGCAGGATCGGGCTGCTGAAGACGCTGCTGGACGGCAAGGCGAATCCGATCACCGTCCAGCTGCTTTCCCACGCAGTTTCCAGTGGTCGCAAGCGCAACCTGGAACTGGCCATCGACGATCTGCTCGAGGCCAGCGCCGCGCGTCGTGAACGTTCGGTGGCTCGGGTGATCTCGGCCGCAGAGTTGTCCAGTGCGCAGACCGAACGGCTGGCAGCAGCTCTGACCAGCATGTACGGCAGGCCGATCAATGTTCGCAGCGCGGTCGACCCGGGGATCGGCGGTGGCCTGTCGGTCAGGGTCGGAGACGACGTCATCGACGCGACGGTGGCAACCAGATTGGCCAATGCACGAGCGGCTTTAGCCGGCTGACGATTTGACGGACCAAGGCGCGATCCTGACAGACCTGACAACTGCACAATTCATACGATCGAGATTGAGGAACCAAGATGGCTGAGCTGACGATCTCCGCCGACGAGATCCGGAACGCGCTCGAGGGCTACGTGTCCTCGTACTCGCCGGAGGCCTCCCGCGAAGAGGTCGGCATCGTCGCTGACACCGGTGACGGCATCGCCCACGTCGAGGGCCTGCCCAGCGCGATGACCAACGAGCTGCTCGAATTCGAGGGCGGCACGCTTGGTCTGGCGCTGAACCTCGACGTGCGTGAAATCGGTGTCGTCATCCTGGGTGACGCCTCCAAGATCGAGGAAGGCCAGCAGGTCAAGCGCACCGGCGAGATCCTCTCGGTGCCGGTCGGCGACGCGTTCCTCGGCCGGGTGGTGAACCCGCTGGGCCTGCCGATCGACGGCCTTGGCGAGGTCGAGACCACCGAACGCCGCGCGTTGGAGCTTCAGGCGCCAACCGTGGTGCAACGCCAGGAGGTCCGCGAGCCACTGCTGACCGGGATCAAGGCGATCGACGCGATGACCGCGATCGGTCGTGGCCAGCGCCAGCTGATCATCGGCGACCGTCAGACCGGCAAGACCACCGTCGCACTGGACGCGATCATCAACCAGCGCGACAACTGGAAGTCCGGCGACCCGAAGAAGCAGGTCCGCTGCATTTATGTCGCGATCGGCCAGAAGGGCTCCACGATCGCCGCGGCGCGTAACACCCTCGACGAGGCCGGCGCGCTGGAATACACCACGATCGTGGCCGCCCCCGCGTCCGACTCCGCAGGCTTCAAGTACCTGGCCCCGTACACCGGCTCGGCAATCGGTCAGCATTGGATGTATGACGGCAAGCACGTCCTGATCGTGTTCGACGACCTGTCCAAGCAGGCCGAGGCCTATCGCGCCGTGTCATTGCTGCTGCGTCGCCCGCCCGGTCGCGAGGCATACCCCGGCGACGTGTTCTACCTCCACTCCCGGCTGCTCGAGCGGTGCGCGAAGCTGTCGGATGAACTCGGTGGTGGTTCGATGACGGGCCTGCCGATCATCGAGACCAAGGGCAATGACGTTTCGGCCTACATCCCGACCAACGTCATCTCGATCACCGACGGTCAGTGCTTCCTGGAGACAGACCTGTTCAACGCCGGTGTCCGGCCGGCCGTGAACGTCGGTATCTCGGTGTCGCGTGTCGGTGGCAGCGCCCAGACGAAGGCATTGAGATCCGTTGCCGGTCGACTCCGGGTCGACCTTGCCCAGTACCGCGAGCTGGAGGCGTTCGCCGCGTTCGGCTCGGACCTCGACAAGACCAGCCAACAGCAGTTGCAGCGCGGCTCGCGGCTGGTCGAGTTGCTCAAGCAGCCGGCGTCCTCGCCCTTCTCGCCGGAGAAGGAGGTCGTCTCGATCTGGGCCGGCACCACCGGTGTGCTGGACGACCTCGATGTCGCCGACGTGCGCCCGTTCGAAGCGGCGCTGCACGAGTACATCGCACACAACAAGCAGGAGATCTTCGACGCCATCATCAACACCGGCAAGCTCGAGGAGGACACCATCTCCCAGCTGGAGGCGGCGGCGGCCGAGGTCAAGAGCCAGTTCAAGGCCGAGAAGCAGGCCAACGAGGCCGCCAAACCCAAGGAGTACGCCGCCCCGCGCAAGGTTGACAACGTCCACGACGCCGTTGCAGCGGATTCGAAGTAGTCGCTGATGGGAGCCCAACTTCGGATCTACCGACGGCAGATCAAGGCCGTCCAGGGGACCCAGAAGATCACCAAGGCGATGGAGCTGATTGCTGCTTCGCGGATCGTCAAGGCGCAGAATCGGGTCAACGCGGCACGGCCGTACGCCGAGGAGCTGACCCGCGCGTTGGCGGCGTTGAGCAAGGATGCCTCCTTGCAGCACCCGCTGCTGACCGGCGTGGAAAATCCTCGGCGGACCGGCATCCTGCTGGTCACCTCCGATCGCGGGTTGGCCGGTGGTTACAGCGCGAACGCCATCAAGAAGGCAAACGAAACCGCTGAGCGGGTACGCGCCGACGGCAAGGAAGTGGTGCTGTACGTAATCGGCCGCAAGGGCGTGGGCTACTACCGATTCCGGCAGCAGCCCTACGCGGGCAGTTGGACCGGATTCTCCGAGCAGCCGAACTTCCTCGATGCCCGGGAGGCGACCGACACCGTGGTATCCGCGCTGACCGCGACCAGCGAGGGGGAGTACGACGGCGATCCTGGCATCGACGAGCTGTATGTCGTGTACACCAAGTTCGAATCGATGGTTACCCAGACTCCGACCGCGGTGTTGGTGT
Source organism: Jatrophihabitans sp. (assembly GCA_036488285.1). Taxonomy (GTDB): domain Bacteria; phylum Actinomycetota; class Actinomycetes; order Mycobacteriales; family Jatrophihabitantaceae; genus Jatrophihabitans_A. The sequence goes on from DASXHV010000161.1 coordinate 25,923, forward strand.
CACCGGTGGGCTTGGCGCAGGCAGCAAGGGACGAAACCAGCGATGCAGAAGATCGTGCGAGCAGTTCCTCGGACCGGTCGAACAATTCGGCGGAGAGCTCGTCCGACAGCGGACCGGAGCCGGCATATGACTTCGAGCCAGAGCCGGAAGAGTTGATGACAGCTCTGTTACCGCGTTACATCAGTGCCCGGATCTTCTCGGCATTGCTGGAATCGGCGGCCTCGGAGTCGGCAGCGCGCCGACGGGCCATGAAGTCGGCCTCGGACAATGCCTCCGACCTGATCAAGACCTACACCCGGTTGGCGAACCAAGCTCGTCAGGCCGAGATCACCCAGGAAATCAGCGAGATCGTCGGCGGCGCCGATGCTCTTGCCGCAGCAGGAAGTGACGACTAGATGACCACGCTCACAGACAACAGCGTTCCCGAAGCCGGCGAGGAGTCCGGCGGTGCCGGCGGCCGAGTCGTCCGGGTGATCGGCCCGGTGGTCGACGTCGAGTTCGGCCGCAACAACATCCCGGCGCTGTACAACGCCTTGACGGTCGAGGTCGAACTGGGCGAACTGTCCAAGACGCTGACCCTCGAGGTCGCGCAGCACATCGGTGACGACATGGTGCGTGCCATCGCCCTGCAGCCCACCGACGGCGTGGTGCGCGGTGCCGAGGTCACCGACACCGGCTCGGCCATCACCGTCCCGGTTGGCGACATCACCAAGGGACACGTGTTCAACGCACTGGGCATCCCGATGGACGAAGCCGGCAAGGATCTGGAATTCCCGGAGCGCTGGTCGATTCACCGTGACCCGCCGCCGTTCGACCAGCTCGAGTCCAAGACCGAGCCGATGTGGACCGGTATCAAGGTCATCGACCTGCTCACCCCGTACGTGACGGGCGGCAAGATCGGCCTGTTCGGTGGTGCCGGCGTAGGCAAGACGGTGCTCATCCAGGAGATGATCTACCGGGTCGCGGAGAACTTCGGTGGCGTCTCGGTGTTCGCAGGAGTCGGCGAGCGCACCCGCGAGGGCAACGACCTGATCGCGGAAATGACTGAGTCGGGCGTGCTCGAGAAGACCGCGCTGGTGTTCGGTCAGATGGACGAGCCGCCGGGCACCAGGCTGCGCGTTGCGCTGTCCGCGTTGACGATGGCCGAGTACTTCCGAGACGTGCAGGGCCAGGACGTACTGCTGTTCATCGACAACATCTTCCGATTCACCCAGGCCGGTTCGGAGGTGTCCACGTTGCTCGGCCGGATGCCGTCGGCGGTGGGTTACCAGCCGACGCTGGCCGATGAGATGGGCCAGCTGCAGGAGCGGATCACCTCGACTCGCGGTCACTCGATCACCTCCATGCAGGCGATCTACGTTCCCGCCGACGACATCACCGACCCAGCCCCGCACACCGCGTTCGCCCATCTGGACGCCACCACCGTGCTGTCCCGGCCGATCTCAGAGAAGGGCATCTACCCGGCTGTCGATCCGTTGGACTCGACGTCGCGGATCCTGGACGCCCAGTACATCGGCCAGGAACATTACGACGTGGCCTCGGAGACCAAACGAATCCTGCAGCGCTACAACGAACTGCAGTCGATCATTGCGATCCTCGGTATCGACGAGCTCTCCGAGGAGGACAAGATCCTGGTCGGTCGTGCTCGCCGGATGGAGCGATTCCTGTCGCAGAACACCTTCGTAGCGAAGCAGTTCACCGGCATCGAAGGCTCGTTCGTCCCGATCGAGGAGACCATCGAGGCGTTCAAGCGGTTGGCCTCCGGTGACTTCGACAGCTACCCGGAGCAGGCGTTCTTCATGTGCGGTGGCATCGAGGACCTTGAGCAGAAGGCGCACGAGCTGCAGAACTCGTAGTTCGTGACGGCAGACACAAACGAGTGAGTATCGCAGCGAGGAACGAGTCAGCAGCGGAGCGAGTCATGGCGATGACTGCTCACGCGAAGATCAGAGAGTAGGCGCGGATGGCAACGATGCAGGTCGAGCTGGTCTCGGTCGAGCGTCCGATCTGGTCGGGCGAGGCCGATGCGGTCTATGCCCGCACTACCGAGGGTGAGATCGGCGTGCTGGCCGGGCACGGCCCGTTGCTCGGCGAGCTTGCTGCGGGCTGGCTGGTACGTATCAAGCAGGCCGACGGCGTCGAGCAACGGGTCGCCGTTCATGGCGGATTCCTTTCTGTGCGGCCCGACGGCGTGTCAGTGCTCGCCGAGATCGCCGAATCGGCTGATGAGATCGACGTTTCCCGGGCCCGCGCCGCTCTCGAAAGAGCCGGCGACGGAACCGACGAAGAAACCGTAGCTGCGCGCAATCGGGCCCTTGCCCGACTGCGGGCCGCGGGGGAGCAGGTATAACGAAGTAACGGCTTCGCCGGCGACCGGCGAGGGTGAGTAGTCGCTGACGGAGGCACACGGTGACACTGGTCGAAATCATCGGCCTGGTTGTTGTGTGCCTTGTCGTCGCGTCTGGCATCGCTGCGTGGGCGCTCGTGGTGTTGCATCAACGCCGGATGGTCGCCTCGGATGGTGCGTTGCCGGTCGCGCTCAAACGCGGCGAGCAGCGGTGGGCGAATGGCGTCGGCCGGTACTCAGGTGACGAATTCGTCTGGTACCGCACGCTTTCCTTGCTACCCACCGCCGCGATGAGATTGCAGCGCCGACGACTGCGGGTGGTTCGTAGTAGAGCCTGGGATGCTCGCTCGGACATGGCATTGCGGCCCAACTTGTCGATCGTGGAGTGCACGTTCGACGACGAGGAACTCAGCCTCGGATTTCCCGCCGATGGCTTGACCGGCTTCCTGTCCTGGCTCGAGGCGTCGGCACCCCGTTTCTGACGAAGTAGGTTCCCACCCGGGCGGCGCCGCTAACGGGGCCGGTCCGCGCCACCCGGCTGCCACAAGACGTCGCCGGACGGGTTGGCACGCCGGGCCAGGATGAACAGCAGGTCCGAGAGCCGGTTCAGATAGGTCGCCGTCAGCGTATTCGTCTGGTCCGGAGCGGCCTCGATAAGCGCCCATGCGCTTCGCTCGGCACGTCGGGCGATCGTGCGAGACACGTGCAGCAACGCCGCGCCAGCTGTGCCGCCCGGCAGGATGAAACTGGCCAGCTTGGAAAGATCGGCGTTGAACTCGTCGCACCAGCCTTCCAACCGGGTCACGTAGTCCTCCGTGATCCGCAGCGGCGGGTACTCCGGATCCGGCGTAATCGGGTTGCACAGGTCCGCCCCGACGTCGAACAGGTCGTTCTGCAGCTGGCTGAGCACCTCCGCGATCCGTCCGTCCAGATCGCCGAGGGCCAGCGCAACACCGATCGAGGCGTTGGTCTCGTCGGAATCGGCGTAGGCAGCGACGCGCACATCGGTTTTGGCGACGCGGCTCATGTCGCCGAGTGCGGTGCTGCCGGTGTCTCCGGTCTTGGTGTAGATGCGAGTCAGGTGAACGGCCATGCTGCCAATCTAGTGACTCGCTAGGCCCAGCGGATGACCTCGGAGTGATCAAGGCGCGGCAACCGGTCGAGCCACGGCTCCGGACCGGGATGGCCGATGTTGACCACCAAGGTCGAACGCCAGCGACCATCGGGGAAGAAGTCCGCGTCGATGCCGTCGGCGTCGAAGCCGGCCATCGGACCAGCGGCCAGGCCGTGCGCACGGACTGCGAGGATGAAGTAGCCCGCTTGCAGGGCCGCGCTGTAGCTCGAGGTGGCGCTGGCCATCGACTCGTCGGCCTCGAACACGTCCTTCAATTCGGGCCGGAACGGGAGCACCGTCGGGATGTGTTCGTGGAACCGGGTATCCACCGCGAGCACCGCGATGGCGGGAGCGGAGGCCGTCTTGGCCTTGTTGCCGTCGCTCATGTGCTCCACCAGCCGGGCGCGTCCTTCGTCGCTACGGACATACAGCACCCGCAGCGGTTGGACATTCGCCGCGGTCGGAGCCCACTTGGCCAGTTCCCAGATCTCGTTGAGCTCCGCATCGGTGACCGGGGTGGGCGCGAAGCTGTTGGCCGTCCGGGCCTGCGTGAACAGCAGGGAGCGGGCCTTCTCTTCCAACCGGTCGAGCGTCAAGGTCGTGCTTTCCGCCAAAGTCGTCATCGTACTTCCATTCCAGAGGTTACTAGTAAAAACAAAGTAGCTGTCATTAAGGTAGCACCTCGGTATGATGGGGTCATGGCCAGGGAGGGTGACGAACAGCACGAACCGCGCGCATGCGACGCGGCCCTGGCGCGTGCCTTCGAGTTTCTCGGCAAGCGGTGGAACGGCGTCATCCTCGGCACGTTGACGTCCGGGCCGGCCGGGTTCTCCGAGCTGAGACGGGCGGTACGCGGTATCAGCGATTCAGTGCTGTCGGAGCGACTCACCGAGCTCACCAAAGCGGGTTTGGTGGCCCGGTCGGTGTATGACGGGCCGCCGATCACCGTGGAGTACACCCTCACGGCCTGCGGCAAGGGCCTGCTACCCGCCATGCGGGAGCTCACCACCTGGGCGAGTCAGCACCTGCCCGCCTAGCTTAGGCTGGCGCGGTGCAGGTATTCCGAGTCGTCGGCGGCGCCCGGCTGTCCGGCGAGGTCGGAGTGGTCGGCGCGAAGAACAGCGTCCTGAAGTTGATGGCGGCGGCACTGCTGGCTCCTGGGACGTCGACGATCTCGAACTTGCCTGCGATCTCGGACGTCACGATCATGAACAGCCTGCTGCAGCGGCTGGGCTGCGAGGTCAGCGAGGACCGAGACGCCAACGGCACCGACGTGGTGTCCATCGCGGTACCCGAGGTTCTGGATCACCGGGCACCCTACGGACTGGTGCGCAGGATCCGCGGCTCGATCTGCGTCCTGGGACCGCTGTTGGCCCGATGCGGTAAGGCGAAAGTAGCCTTGCCCGGTGGCGATGCGATCGGATCACGGCCGCTGGACATGCACTTCGCGGGCCTGGAACGGATGGGCGCCGAGATTCGCGTCGAGCACGGCTTCATCGTTGCAGAGGCCGCCCGCTTACAGGGCGCCACGATCTGGTTGGACTTCCCCAGCGTCGGTGCCACCGAAAACATCCTGACCACCGCGACCCTGGCCAAGGGCAGCACGGTTATCGACAACGCGGCGCGTGAGCCCGAGATCGTGGACCTCTGCCAGATGTTGGTGGCGATGGGGGCACAGATCGACGGAATCGGCACGTCGACGTTGGAGATCACCGGGGTGGACTCGCTGCAGCCAACCACCCACACCGCGGTGGCCGACCGGATCGTGGCGGGCACCTGGGCGATGGCTGCGGCCATGACCCGGGGCGACGTCACGGTCCAAGGCGCGAATGCCGCTCACCTGGAGATCGCCCTGGACAAGCTCACCGGTTCGGGCGCGACCGTGGATGTGCTGGCCGACGGGTTCCGGGTGGCCTGCGCTGACCGGCCGCGCA